>VSMY01000048.1 GCA_009773995.1 Oscillibacter sp.
GGGCGTCGCTGCGACTGGGGGGGGCCGCCGGGGCCTGATTGCCGCCGCCGCAGCCCGTCAGGGTCAGCACCATCACTAGGGTGAGCAGGGTCGCGCAGAGTCGAATCTTTCCTTTCATGTTGAACCTCCTGTAAATTTTGGTTGAAAAGTTGTCTTGCGCATTTATCACGCTCCCTTGTGCTTGCAAATCATGTTTTCTGCGAGCGGATAATCAAAAAAAATCAAATATTGATTATCTCTTGCGATTTATTCTAATATAGCATCGCGGAATTGTCAATATAAATCTATTATTGTGATTTATTTTGTATGGTTTGTGAAAATCGGGGATTGTTTTTGAGCAACTTGGCAAAAACTTTCTTTTTGATAAACTCTTGATTTTTTTTGGATTCTTCCTATAATAAAATCATGGAAGATATGGTATCACTCACAAGGAGGATTGGAAAATGCTGCCATATGAAAGACAGGCGCTCCTACTGGAACGGTTCCAGTCTGGCCACGTCATGTCCGCCGAGGATATCATGAATCACTTCGGCGTGTCCATTGCCACCGCCCGGCGGGATTTGAAGCGGCTGGAGGACCAACACCACGTTAAAAAAGTCTATGGTGGCGCGGTGTTGATCGATCAGAACGAGGACGCCCCGCTGAGGGACCGCATGATCCTGCACTCCGAGCAGAAGGCGGCCATCGGCCGGGCGGCGGCGGACCTGGTGAACGACGGGGACTTCATCCTTCTGGACAGCGGCACCACCAACCGCCAGGTGGCCATTGCCCTGAAAAAAAAGCGGGGACTCACCGTGGTAACCAACTCCCTCCTGGCGGCGGACGAGCTGATCAACTCCGACGTCTCCCTGATCGTCCTGGGCGGGCAGTTGCGGAAGGAGGAGCTCTCCCTGGTGGGGCCCAGCGTGGTGGATATGCTGGACAATTACCAGGCGTCAAAATGCTTCATCTCCGTCAGCGGGCTCAGCCTATCCTATGGAATGTCGGACTTTTTGGCGGACGAGGTGGCGGTCAAGAAGAAATTCCTCCAGCGGTCCTGTCAGATTTACCTCACGGCGGACAGCTCGAAATTTGACTATGTGGCCCCCCGCCATGTGTGCGGACTGACTGACGCAGATGCCATCATCACCGACGGGGACCTGCCCCAGGAGACGGCGGATAAATACCGGGCCGCCGGCTGCCGCCTGATTCTGGCGGAGTAGGACCCTCTAATGGTGAGGGGCTGACCAGTAGGAAATTTAAGGGAACAATCCGCACTTTGGGGAGTGTAGACGAAACCATCGACATTTATACAGTCCGCGACTTTTCCCGCCCCGACACCTTAGGGAATGGAACTTTGACCGGCATTAAGAAATTCAGCCAAGCGGAGTTTGACGAACACACACAGTCAAGCAAAGAGGTACAGACCAGTTTCAGCGAGTGTGTTGTAATGCAAGGGTGTAAGGTTTGGTAGCTCCTGAGACGGAAGCATTGATTATGATACCTCCAATTAAAAATAGTGAGGTGAGAATCAAAACAGGTGCGGAAATCTTAATGATCTCCACGCCCATAAAGGCTACGTTATGCTGTTTTCTCATTTGACATATCGCGCTTCTTTGCGTTCCGCTGTTTTTGCATGATGCGATTGGCTTCCAACCTGCAATCGTCAGAGCAGTATTTGATATCCATTCTCGTGGTCGAGAATACCTTCCCACAATTCGCACAGGTGCAATCACACCGCCTGCCTTCCTCTGCTTGGCGACAGTAAAATTTTGCCCGACAGTTAGAATGACAGAATTTGGCGTTTGGAATGCCCGCCATGAAGGTTTTCCCACACTGTTCACAGATTCTCTTAAACGGTGGACTCATGTTTTCTCCCGCCTTTAACCGTCGATACCGCTCCCGGCTGCGGATACGCCCCTTCTGCAATCGCTCCTGCTCCGCGATCTCCTCCGGGGTAGGTTCCGGCATAGGGACATCAAACTTGCCGATGAACTTCAGATAAATGTCCACCTCCTGCACCCGGTTGCCCGTGGATTTGTCCGGGGCGTGGACAACGATCTTCTCAACGAACTCGTTGATCATCGGCGTAGCCAGCTCTGAAAAATTGGTATACTTCCTCGCAAGGTCAAGAAAATGTTCTACATTGGCGGTGTCCTGCTCAAAGCTTTGTAAGTCTTTGATTTCGTTTCTGATATTCATAAAAATCGTACTCCTTTTCATAATTTTGTTCGCTATTCGGCGTAGAAATAGAAAATGCTCCTATGGTCTGGACAAGTTGTTCACAATGCCCAGGCCATAGGAGCGCACATTGGATTTTAGCGTTCAGCGTGAAGTCATGCGAAACGGTGAAATACCAGCAGAAGACCGCGTACTATATTCGCTGTCCAGCGTTGCGTGTTTTCACGATAAATTGTTACGTTGGTGCTGTTTTGTTCGCTGATTTCACATGGATTGAAATTCACAGAGCAAAAAGGGGGCCTGCCATATGGCAAGCCCCCGTAGTGTTTTATGCAGTTTTTTCCTGCTCAGACAGCTTCTTCTGCTTCTCCCGCTATCGCTTACTGCGCTCATGGTAATAAGCCCGCTGTTTCCTCTGCTTTTCCATCTCGGCCAATTCCTCCGCTGTCGGCTCCGGTAGGGGGACATCGAACTTCCCAATAAATTTCAGATAGATGTCAACCTCCTGGGTTCGGTCCCCAGTGGAGCGGTCTAGCGCGTGGACGAGAATCTTGTCCACAAACTCGTAGATCATCGGCGTGGTCAGCACGGAGAAGTTGGTGTACTTTTTTGCCAGCGCCAGAAACTGGTCTAACGGTATTGCTGCCATTGCTGGGCAGAACGACATACTGCGGGCCGGGATTGTCGATCTGGTATCCACCCGGAGGGGGGCGGTTTCTGTTACAGCGTAGGTGTTCGCCTCCAGACCGGACAGGGTGTACGTTCCATCCTGCCCGGTCACAATCTCCTTTTCGTAAGAGCCGTTTTCGGACGCTACTTTGAAGCGCGCCCCGGCAAGGCCCTTGCTGGGATTGGTGGAGTCCACCTTCTTGACGGTGAGATCGTATTTCTCACGCAGGTGTAAGAAGGTAGTGCATTTGCACCCAGCATATCTGCTGGGCTGTGTAAAAACTTTATATTTTTTCTCTGTCCTCTTGACGGGGTGCGGTTCAAACCGGTCCCAGTTTTTTTATTCATAGCCGGTTTAGTTTTTCCTTCAACCGTTGGATGATCGACGCGTTCAGTTTGGCACCCGCCGTTGCCCGCAGTTGTACGATATCGGCTCTCGCTCCGCTGCGGCTTGCTCTCCCCAAGTCTTGAACTCGGCCTCACTCATATTTGCCTTTCACGCATTGAGCGTAATACTTTTTATACGCCCGCTTCATTCCAAACAAGCCAGGGCATTCAGCGTCCGAGGGAACCCGATAAAGGGCAGGCATTGGGTCAGGGCGTCAATCAAGGTCTCCCGAGTATTCCCCACGCTCAGATTCGCTCCCGCATGGGCTTTCGCCTGCGGCTCGCAGCCGCCGAGACAGCAAATTGCGCAGAAGGTAATCAGCTCCCTCATTTTCAAATCCAGCGTGCCTCTGGTATAGAAATCGCCGAAGCAGTAGGCGGAGAGATAATCCTGGATATGTTTTCGCTCTGCCGGGGCCGCGGCCCGCATGGCGTTGATGGTGTCCGTTCCAAAAATCTTCTGCTGAACGGCGAGGCCCTTTTCAAACCGGGTTTCCTCGGAGACTGTGGACTGCTTCGCCAGGGGACAGGGAATGCCGGCAGACTGAAATGCCTGATTGACCTCATCCAGCGCACACTGAACCTTTTCAAGGCCGATATAGGGGGCGCATTGATAAAGCGTTTCCTTGATCTGCTCCGGGGTGGCGCCTACATCCAGGGCGGACAGCGTATACCGGGCCAGGGGCTTCCAGGTCTGGGTTGCGGTCAAAGCCGTCAGCCGGATCAGGGCCTTTTGCAAGTCGGACAGGGCGCCGTGTTCGGTTACGTCGCCGCACAAAAAGCCTTGGGCGATTTCCTGAAATTCCGGGTCGCAGCCATGATCGGAAAAAGCCTGTCCCCGATACCAATTCTGATTGTTCGTTTCCGTCCGTTCCGTTCGTTTCATTTGATTGCCTCCATTGTCACAGTAAAGTTTTCAGTCATGCTCCCAATCACGTCCATCCCGCTGTCAACGTGGCCTAAGGGAATCAGGGACGTGGATTCGCGGAAATCCCGATAGAATATGCAGAGGTTGCCCCAAGGGGCATACAGGCACAAATCCCCCACATCAGGGTCAAAGGTATCCGGTATCTCCTCTGTCGTCAGCGTCTTGGGCGGATAGCTGATTTTCTCTGTTTGATTGTAGTCCTCAAAGGTCAGCTCCAGCGGCAGGGAGTCGTACAAGTCATTGGCGGAAGGGTTATCATACAGGGTAATGGCGTATTCCCGGCCCGCCACCGTCATCTTCATTTGATGGTCCGCTGCCGGTTTTTTATCTCCGTCTATGCGGACAAGCCGATACTCCCGGCTTCCCAGTCCGATTTTCTCCGCGTGTTCCAGGGTATGAAGGCCGTTCCGGGATTCCATGCGGCTGATGAGGGAATGCCCGTCCTTCGCCGCGTAGACCAGGTCCACGCAGGCCTGATCCAGCGCCACCGGGTCATAAGAGGCCAGGATGCCGACGTCGTGCATATCCGGCTCGGCGGGGCTTCCGTCGCAGTCGCAGTCTACGCTCAGCCGGTTCATCACATTGATATAGACGATTTTTCCATCCAGAGATTCTGCTACCGACTTTCCGGCCTCGGCCATGGACTCCAGGAAAGCGTCCTGGTCACCGCTCCACATATTGCCGCCGGAGCCACCGCTGTGGATATGGCTTTTCCCCTCGGAAGAGGCGATGCCGATGGAGATGTTTTTGATGGCCCCGCCGAAGCCCGCCATGGTATGGCCTTTGAAATGGGAGAGAATCAGGAAGGAATCGTAGTTGGCAAAATTCGCGCCCACATAATTTTCCGTCAGGTTTTTTCCGCCCGTCACCGGCAGGGTCATGGAGCCCTTTTCGTCCATGATGTCCACTTTGGCAATTGCGGTGTATCCATGGTCCTCCGCCACCTGATAGTGCAGGGCGGTGCTGGCGCGGGAGCCGCCGTAGGCTGTGTTGCACTCCACGATGGTGGGATCGTCCAGGGACTTCACCAAATCTCCAATCAGGTCCGTGCGAAGGTAGTTGCTGCCCGGTTCTCCGGTGGAGAGTTTGACCGCGACGTGATCGCCGGGCGTCCAATTCAGCGCCTTATAAACTGCCGTTAAACCGTCAGGGGAGATATCCGCAGTCATGTAGACCACCGGACTGTCTCCCGCCGGTCCCAGAGAAGGAGCGCCGCTGTCCCCGGTCAGATAACGATAGAGAATCGCGGCCGTGTGAGCGCGGGTCAGTGGGTCCTTGGGGGCGAAGCGGTTGCCCTCCCTGCCGCCGATGACGCCCCGCTCCCTGGCCCAATCCACGGCAGTCTTGGCAAATTCGGAGATGGACGCCTCATCCGCGAAGTCCTCTCCCGTTCCGGTCGCGGGCTTTCCGGCATAGCGCCAGAGGATGGCCGCCATCTGCTCCCGCGTCACCGGGTTTTCCGGCCCGAAGGTCCCGTCCGCATAGCCTAAGATCAGTCCCTGCTCCGCCGCCCAGGCCGCCGGAGCATCATAGCGGCTTCCGGCGGAAATATCCGGGAACCCCGAGGAACCGGACGCCGCCGGATTTCCCGCCGCCCGGTACAGAGCGTCCGCTACCATGGCGCGGCCCATGGCAAGGTCCGGCTGAAAGAGTCCCGGATCAAAGATGCCCTTCCTTAGGCCCCAGTTGGCGGCTTCGGCGTAATACGCGCCGGCGGGTACGTCTGAGAAATTGCCCACCGCTTCCTCCCACGGAATCGCCAGGCCCATTCCGGCCTCCGGCTCCGAGACGGCAGAGGCGGAACAGGCGCTGAGGAGCAGAGAAAGCGCCAGCAGTACCGACAGAATTTTTGTCTGCTTCATCGTAGTTCATCTCCTTACAAAATTAGATTTACCAGCCACCCCGACAGCAGAGCGAACAGGATGACAAACAGCAGATACAGGGCAAATCGCCGCGCTCCCAGCACGATCTTCACCGCCCCCAGATTCGTAATTTTCGTGGCAGGGCCGGTAATCATGAACGCCGCCGCGCTGCCCATACTCATGCCGTCCGACAGCCACGCCTGAAGCAGCGGGATCGTTCCGCCGCCGCAGGCGTAGAGAGGGACGCCGACGGCTGCCGCCATCAAGACCCCAAAGCCCTGGTTTTCCCCGAAGAGTCCGGCCACCAGCTCAGAGGGCACATACCGCTGGAACAGGGCGGACAGTGCCACGCCCAGCAGGAACATGGGCCCTGTGGCCTTTAGGTTTCTGCCCAGATTTTTTAGAAAACGTACAAGGATATTGGGGTCCGTGTCCCGGATTGCGGGAGCGGAAAAACCGGCGAAATTGAAAAAGCATGTTTCTCGGTAAAAGCCCCGAATCAGCAGGCCCGCCGCCGTGCCGTACAGGAAGCTGGACAGGATACGGATGACCAGCGCCGTCCGGCCCAGGGCCATACTGTATAGAATGAGCTGGGGGTTGAGCAGGATGGAACTCATCATAAACGCCGCCAGCCAGTCGTCCTCCATGCCGCTTTCAGAGAAAGACGCGGCCAGGGGAATGGTACCGTACATGCAAAGCGGCGAGGCGATCCCCAGGGCGCTGGCGGCGGCGATTCCCAACACCCCCAGCCGCTTTCCGCTCATAGAACGAAAGAGGCTATGGATGCGGTCTTTCAGGAAAACGGAGACGGCGGAGCCCAGAACCATGCCAAGCACCCAATAGCCAAAAATCTGTTTCAGCTGAAGGCTGAAATAGTACCAGAGGTAGATTCCTTCCCGCCGCAAAATATCGAACATAAGCACCTCTTATCCAATGGCTAAGAAGAATCATTCAAAAGAAAGCCCTGCCCTATGGAGGACAGGGCTTTTCAAGTTTACGCCGCGGGCGTCAGCGTCAAGCCCAAGCCGTTCACCCAAGCCTCCACGGTGGAGCGGGAGGCGCCGCCGCTGAACCGCTGGCCGTCCAGCCAGGTGGCGGAACCGGCAAGAAAATGAAGGTTCGTAGCACTGGAGCCGATGCCGCTGCTGCCGGAGGTACAGAAGGGCACGATGGTCTTTCCGCTCAGGTCATAGCTCTCCAGGAAGGTGCTGATAATCTTCGGAGCCTGGCCCCACCAGATTGGGTAGCCCAGGAAAATCACATCGTACAGTTCCATGTCCTCCACTCTGCCGGAGATAGCGGGCCGGGCGCCGGCGTCGTTCTGCTCCCGGTTTGCCCGGCAGTCGGAGTTGTAGTCCAGGTCGGCGGCGGTATAGGGCGTCTCCGGCGTGATCTCATAGAGATCGGCGCTCAGGATGTCTTTCAGATGATTTGCCACGTTTTCCGTATTGTTTGTGGCGGAGAAATAAGCAACCAGGACCTTGCCGTCTCCGGCGGCCTCCGGTTCGGGAGCGGGAGCCGGAGCGGGCGTTTCGCCATCCTTGGGAAGGTTCATGTACTGGTACAAGGCCGAAGCAATTTCCACCCGGGAGGCGCTGGCCTGGGGATCGAAGCGGCCGCCGCTGCGGGCGGCAATCACATGGTTGGACCGGGACCAGTCCACGGCGGTTCGGGCATAGGCCGAGATGGAATCTTCGTCGGCGTAGTCCTCCCCAGAGGCGGAGGGACTGCCCGCCCAGCGCCAGAGGATGGCGGCCACCTGCTGGCGAGTCACGGGGTCGCCTACGCCAAAGCGCCTGTCGCTGTAGCCGTTGATGAGACCGCTGTCCGCCGCCCAGCTTGCCGCGCTGACGTAATAGGCCGAGGGGACCACATCGGAGAACCGGGCGGCGCCGGAGGCGGCGGGAGAGCCCGCCGCGCGGTAGAAAATAGCGGCGAGCTGGGCCCGGGTCACATTGTCGCTGACTCCGAAGCGCCCGTCATTGTACCCGTTGATATAGCCTTGTTCCGCCGCCCAGTTGACGGCTTCGGCATAGGGCGCGCCGTCGGCCACGTCGGAAAACCGGAAATCGGCGGCAAAGGCCGGGACGGCCAGGGGAAGCGCCAGCGCCAGTATCAAGACCAGCGCGGCAAGTTTTTGGAAGCATCTCATACTCGTTGTCTCCTTATTTGTGTTTGGTTTTACTTGGCCAGATTGTCCAGCCATGTCTGGATTTCAGTTCGGTCATAGGAGGAATAGGTGACCTCCAGACCCTCTTTGATCACACTGTCAGGGGCCAGCTTTGCGATG
This sequence comes from Oscillibacter sp., assembly GCA_009773995.1. GTDB lineage: Bacteria > Bacillota > Clostridia > Oscillospirales > Oscillospiraceae > Oscillibacter. The sequence continues at coordinate 8,297 of VSMY01000048.1, forward strand.
GCGCTGATGGTCTGCCCAAAGCGCCCGCCGCCCATGGAGCAGAAGGGCACGATGGTCTTGCCGCTGAAATTCTCGCGGGTCAGAAGTGTGCGCACAGACGCGGGGATGGAGGACCACCAGTTGCAGTAGCCCAAGAGGATGGTATCATACTGGCTGATGTCGGGCATAGACTTCAGTTCCGGGATGGCCTCCGCCCGCAGCTCGTTCAGCGCCTCGCCGTACAGCACCGGGCCGTTGCTGCTGGAAGCATAGGGAACTGCGCGCTCCAGGCGGAAGATGTCCGCGCCGCTTATCTCATGGATGAGATTTGCCAAACCCTCGGTATTTCCGGTCTGAGAGAAGTAGACAATCAGGATTTTGCCGACATTCGACTGAGCCTTGGCGCTGTAACTGCTCCTGACCTGTCCGGTAGAGCTTTCCGCGTTTCGCACCGGGCGCACGCCAATGCTGTAAAGAGGAACGTCCGCAGGCTGAGCGCCCCGGTAAGCGGAGCGGATATGTTTGGGATGGTCGTTCCAGCCGCCGCCCCGGACTACCTTGGCGTTTCCACCCTCCGGGCCGGTGGGGTTTGTGACTGCCTGGGCGCTGTATCCGCCGTACCAGTCCCATACCCACTCGGCGGCATTTCCGTGCATGTTATAGAGGCCAAAGGGATTCGCCGGGTACTGATTGACCGCTACGGTTTTCCGCAGGTAACTGTCCGGCCCGTTTACCCAGTTTCCGCTGGCGTCGTTGTTGTAGCCATAGGCGTTGTAGCAGTTGGCGTCACGGTTTTGCACATAGTCTCCAAAGCTGAAGGGAGTGGAGGACCCGGCACGGGCGGCGTATTCCCACTCCGCCTCGGTGGGCAGACGGTAGCCGTTGGCGGCTTTGTTCCAGGTGACCGTCGTCCCGGAGATGGCGTAGCAGGGCGTCAAGCCCTTGGCTTCACTGAGCTTATTGCAGTATTGGATGGCGTTATACCAGGTGATATTGGTCACAGGCAGGCCGTCTCCTTTGGTTTCGCTGGGATTGTTTCCCATCCCAAGGTCATCGTCATGTCCACGCAGATTTTTACGATTTGTTTTGGCCTCATAAGATCATCCATCTAAATCCAAACTGTCCACCCAGGACTGCACCTCACCGGCGGAGGCACCGCCGCTGAACCGCCTCCCCTCCAGCCACGCCGCGCCGTCTGTCAGCTCCTGGAGCTTCGCCGCGCTGGACCCCATAGGGCTGCTGGCGGAGGTGCAGAACGGCACGATGGTCTTCCCGCTCAGGTCATAGCTCTCCAGGAACGTGCTGACGATCTTGGGGGCCTCGCCCCACCAGATGGGGAAGCCCAAGAAAATCATGTCGTACTGTTCTATATTGTCCACACTGCCGGAGATAGCGGGCCGGGCGTCGGGGTCGTTCATCTCCAGGCTGGAGCGGCTGGAGGAATCGTTGTAGTTCAGGTCATCGGAGGTATAGGGCTGCTCCGGGACGATCTCTACGAGGTCGGCGTCCAGTATTTCATACAGATGGTTCGCAATGTTTTCCGTATTGTTGGTGGCGGAGAAATAGGCAATCAGGATTTTGGAGTCTCGGCTGTCCGATTCCGGGTTTTCCCCGCCTTGCGCAGGTGCGGAGCTTTCCAGCTGGCTGGGCGGAGATGCTTCCGGCGCGGGCACCGAAGCGGCGTCGTCCTGCCTCTGGGCCGGGCCGCAGGCGGCAAGGCTAAGCAGCAGAGCCAGCGCCACGAGGAGGAAGGATAGCTTCTTCATCCTGTTCCACCTCAAATCTTTAAACTGTTGACCCAGGCGGCAAGGGAATCCTTGGTCTGTCTGCCGTTCAGCAGCTTTCCGTCCCGAATGACCGCGCCGGGGGCGCTGGGCTTCAAGTCCGCAGCGGCCTGGGCCGGACCGCTGCCGCCGGAGGTGGCGAACAGGATAATCGTCTTTCCGGTGAAGTCGTAGCTTTCCAGGAAAGTGTTGACGATGGTGGGGGCTGTGTACCACCAGATGGGGAAGCCCAGGAAAATCACGTCGTAGTCCTCCACATGGGCGTCCCGGTCGGCCAGGGGCGGGCGGAAAGACTTGTCGTTCATCTCCACGCTGCTGCGGGACTTTTTGTTCATCCAGTCCAGGTCGGCCCGGCTATAGGGGACCTGGGGCTTGATCTCGTAGAGATCGGCGTCCGCCGCCTCCGCAAGGGTCCTGGCCACGGCGGCGGTGGTGCCGCTGGCGGAAAAATACGCTGCTAATTTCTTACTCATGGTAAACTCCTCCTATTATTTGATTTCCTGATTGCCGGTAGACCAGACGTGGGCCTGTTTCGCGGCGGAGGCGGTGTTCTGCGCCATCACGCCCACCAGAGCGTGGGGGACATAGGGCTCTTCCAGATAGTCCAGTTCCTCCGCCGCCAGCTCCAAGTCCACGGCCTTGGCCGCCCCCTCGATATGGTGGAGCTTGGTCGCCCCCGTCACCGGGGCCGTTGCCTTGGTCAGCAGCCACGCCAGGGAGATTTCCGTCATGGCGACGCCCCGTCGGTCCGCCAGTTCCGCCACCCGGCGGATGATCTCGCTGTCCTGTTCCGCCGTGGCGTCGTATTTCAGCTTGGCATAGCTGTCCTCCTTCAGCCGCTTGGAGGTCTCGCCGTGGCGCTTGGACAGCCGCCCGCCTGCCAGGGCGCTGTACGGCGTCATGGCGATGTTGTCCTCGGCGCAGAGCTTCGCCATCTCCCGCTCCTCCTCCCGGAAGATCAGGTTGTAGTGGCCCTGAATGGATACGAATTTGGCAAAGCCCTCTTTCTCCGCCAGAGCGTTGGCCTTGGCAAGCTGCCACGCGAAGCAGTTGGAGATGCCGATATATCGGACCTTCCCCGCTTTGACCATATTGTTCAGCCCGTCCATGATTTCATAAAGCGGGGTCTGATAGTCCCACATGTGATAGATATACAGGTCCACATGGTCCAGACCCAGATTTTTCAGGCTGACATTCAGCATCCGCTCGATATGCTGCTGGCCGGTGACGCCCGCCGCGAGTTCCTCCTCCGTCCGGGGGAGAAACTTTGTGGCAACCACCACATCCTCCCGCCTGGCAAAATCCCGGAGGGCCCGGCCCAGATACTGCTCGCTGGTGCCGCTCTGGTAGGCGATGGCGGTGTCGAAGAAGTTCACGCCCAGCTCCAGCGCCCGCTTGATGATTTCACGGGAATGGGCCTCGTCCAGGGTCCAGGAGTGCTGGCCATTGGCCGCGTCGCCAAAGCCCATGCAGCCCAGGCAGATGCGGGAGACAGATAAATCAGAACTGCCTAATTTTGTGTAGCGCATATCACACCTCCAAAAGTGAATCCATCTTACAACTTGAAGCGAACTACAAGTCAAGAATTTTTTTCGGGCTCCGACTGCTTTCGTATCTGGTAACGAAGATAGTCCAGGCGATCCAGCCGCCGCTCCTGGAAGTGGATTTCATCCAGCGTCTTGTCACGTTGCTGCTTCAAAATCCGCGTACGCTCCGCCAAGGTGGAGTCTCCTTGAAGCCAGAGGCGCATATACGAGGCGATCTCATCATGTTCAAAGCCAATATCGTGCAGCGTCATAATCATGCTCAGCCGCTCAATGTCCTCATCATCATACTGCCAAGCGCCCATGACTGTTTTGACCGTATCGCACAGTCCCCAGCTCTCGTATTCCCGCAGAATCGAGATGGGAATGTTGTACTGTTCGCTGGCCTCGGTGATCGTCATATCCCTTTGCCCCCCAAAAGAAAAACTGCAGGCATCCTTATTTCCGGATGCCTACAGTTTAGTCCACGGAGCAAAAAATGTCCAATACCTATATTTTATCATAAGAAATACGATTTTTGTATTTTTTGACAAACTCTATAAACGCGCCGACGGACGGCGAGGACGGCTGGTGCTCTTTCCAGGCCAGAACGGAGCTGAGTTCCAGCTTGGGCCGCATGGGAACGAACACAAGATCGTCATAATGACAGTTCAATCTGAGGCACATCACCGGAACACCGCTCTTTCGGGCAATCATCGCCGCGTTATAGAGCAGATTATAGGTCCCGCTGATCTGCGAGTGCTCCATGCGGCCCCCCATCCAGCTGGCCAGCTCCCTGAAAATGGGAGAATCCATGGTGGTAATCATGGATCGGCCGGACAGGTCCTCCGGACGGATGGCTTCCAGGCGGGAGAGCGGAGAGGAGCGGTGAATCAGGATTCCCCATTCCTCCCTCTGCCGCATTCGGACGAACTCGTACCTGCTGATGTCCACCGGCTCTACCAGAAGACCCAGGTCCAGGATTCCCTGCTCAATTTTCTCCTTTGTGTCGTCGTTATAGCCGCTGTGCAGATGAAATCTGACCAGGGGATGTCGGCGTTGAAACGCCGATATCATATCGGAAAGCTCCTCCACGCTCAGCAGTTCCCCGCAGCCGATGGATATCCTGCCCGACAGCTCCTCCTTGGAGGGAGAAAGCTCCTCCTTCGCCTTCTCCGCCAGGGCGATCAGCTCCTGGGCCCTGCGCCGGAACAGGAGGCCCTCCGCCGTGAGGTAAATGCTGTGCTTGCCGCGCTGAAACAGCTTGACGCCCAGTTCTCCCTCCAGCTGCTGGAGCTGGCGGGAGAGCGTGGGCTGGGTGATGTGCAGAAGCTCCGCGGCCCGAGTGATATTCTCCTCCCGGGCCGCCATTAAAAAGTAATGCAATACCCGCAGTTCCATATTTGCCGCCTCCTGAAATGATAGAACAGCGCCCCGGCGTACAGGAAAAATCCATACGCCGGGATGCCATCCTCTTAAAGTTTTTTACTCCAGATCCTCGCCGTTGCTTGCGATGACTTTCTTGTACCAGTAGAAGCTCTTTTTCCGGCGGCGTTCTTTGGAACCATTCCCTTTGTCGTCCATGTCCACGTAGATTACGCCGTACCGTTTGCTCATCTCCCCGGTGGAGGACGCCACCAGATCAATGGGTCCCCACATCGTATAACCCAGCAGCTCCACGCCGTCGATGCAGACGGCCTTTTTCATTTCCTCGATGTGCCGCCGCATGTAGTCGATGCGGTAATCGTCCCGGATGGTCCCGTCGGCCTCCAGCGTATCCTTTGCTCCCATGCCGTTTTCCACGATGAAGAGGGGCTTCTGGTAGCGGTCATAGAGGTTGTTCAGCGTGATCCGCAGACCCACTGGGTCGATCTGCCAGCCCCAGTCCGTCGCCTGGAGGTGAGGATTCCGCAGGGTGACGACGGCGTTTCCGGCAATCTGCGCGCCGCAGGCCTCGGGGTTTTCGGCGGTGCAGCGGCTGGAGTAGTAGCTGAAGCTGACGAAGTCCACCTCGCCCTCCTTCAAAACCTCCGCGTCGGAGGGGTCCATCTCCGGCGTCATGCCTTTGCGCTCCATTTCCAGAAGCGCGTACCGGGGGTAGGCGCCCCGGGCCTGAACGTCGATGAAGAAGTAGTTTACATGGTCCTTTTGCTGGGCCGTCAGCACGTCCATGGGGTTACAGGACCAGGGGTAGAAGCTGCCGCCGGCCAGCATACAGCCCACCTTGTTCTCAGGGTCAATCTCGTGGGCCAGCTTCACCGCCAGGGCGCTGGCAACCAGCTCGTGGTGGGCCGCCTGATAGAGCACCTTCTCCCGGTTCTCTCCCGGCTGGAAGCAGATGCCAGCGCCGCCGTAGGGCAGGTGCATCAGCATATTGATCTCGTTGAAGGTCAGCCAGTAGCGTACCTTGCCCTTGAAGCGCCGGAACACAGCCTCGCAGTAGCGGAGGAAGGCGTCGATGTTCTTCCGGCTACGCCAGCCGCCGTGGGCGTCCACCAGGGCCAGGGGCTGGTCGAAGTGGCAGAGGGTCACCAAAGGCTCAATGCCATAGCCCAGACAGGCGTCGATCAGCTCCTCATAGAACCGCAGGCCCTCCTCGTTGGGCTCCGTCTCGAAGCCCGTGGGGAAAACGCGGCACCAGGCGATGGAGAAGCGGTAGCACTTGAAGCCCAGTTCGTGGAACAGCGCCAGGTCTTCCCGCCAGTGGCGGTACATGTCGATGGCCTCATGGCCGGGGAAGTAGGAATCCTCCGGCAGAGTCCGCCAGTCCTTCTCGCCCTTCATAACGGCCATCCGGTCCGGCCCCCAGGGAATCGTATCCACCACGCCGGGGCCCTTGCCGCCCTCGTTGTATCCGCCCTCGCACTGGTTGGCGGCGGTGGCTCCGCCCCAGAGGAAATTCTCGGGAAATCCGTTCAGCTTCATGGTTATACCCTCCTCAGTTTTCCACATGGATGATCTCCGCGCCGGTCTTCACCTCTCCGGCCGGGGCGCAGGTGACTTTGCCGTATTCGTCCGCGTTGGTCAGCATGACGACCACCACGTCCGGGTGCCCCGCCGCGGCGATGGCCTTCCGGTCAAAGGTCAGCAGGAGCTGCCCGGCCTGTACCGTGTCTCCTTCCTTGACCTTGGGTGTGAAGCCCGTTCCGTTCATTTCTACGGTGTCTACGCCCACGTGAATTAGGAGCTCCAGGCCGTCCCGGCTGGCAAGCCCGATGGCGTGGCCGGTGTCGGCCACCTGGGTGACCGTGCCGGAGAAGGGGGCGACCACCTCGCCGTTGACCGGCTGGATGCCCAGACCCTGGCCCAGCACACCGGCGGAAAAGGTCTCGTCGGGGATTTCCTCCATAGGGACCACCGTGCCCTCCACAGGGGCGGCAACCGTATTTGCGGGGACCTCAAAAGCGGGGGCCGCTTTGGATTCCTCTTTAGTGGCCGTTTCCGCTTTCTCAAACTTCAGGGACAGCAGGAAGGTCACGACAGCCGTCGCCGCGGCGGAAATCAGCAGGGCGATGATGATGTTGTAGAAATAGGTCATGGTATCGTCCCCGATGTAGAGCAGTACCGCAGGGATGCCGGAAGAGCCGGTAGCGAAGCGGTGGGTGTGGGTGATGCCGGCATAGAGGCCGCCCAGGCCGCCGCCAATCATAGCCCCCGCCAGGGGGTATTTCTTGGGGAGGTTCAGGCCGTACAGCACGGGCTCCGTAATGCCCATGAGGGCGGTGACGCCGGAGGAATAGCCGGTCTGCTTCGTCTTGGAGTCCCGGGTCCGAACGGCCACCACCAGCGCCGCCACACCCTGGGCGATGTTGGAGCAGACACAGCCGGGCCCGAAGATGCTGTCATAGCCCAGGCTCGCCATCTGCATGGAGCCCAGGGGCGCTACGCCGTGGTGCAGGCCGAACATGACCATGACGGGCAGCAGTCCGCCGATGAGCACCGCCGGGGCCCAGCTGGCGTTGGTGGAGAGCCAGTCGAAGACCACGCCCAGTCCCTCGCCCACATAGGAACCGATGGGACCCAGCACAGAGAGGGACAGCGTGCCCATAATCAGGAAGGTGAACATGGGGACGAAGACCAGGTTGACGCTCTTGGGAATTGCCCGGTCCAACCATTTTTCCACCACCGCCTGGACCAGAATCACCAGGATGATGGGGATAACGGAGGAGGTGTAGCTCACCAGCCGGAAGGGGATCACGCCGAAGAAGTTCACGGGGTCTCCCGCCGCCACCAGCGCGCCCCAGCTGCTGTGGAGCATGATGGCCGCCGTGCCCATGGCCAGGATGACGTTGCACTTCATCTTTTTCGCCGTGGTGTAGGCCAGCAGCATGGGCAGGAAGGCGAAGGTGCCGTCGGCAAAGAAGTTCAGGATGTAATAGGTCTGGGACTGATTGTCCACCAGATGGAAGGTCACCAGGAGAGCCAGGAGGGCCTTCACCATGCCCGCGCCGGAGAGGGCCGGGATGATGGGCTGGAAAACGCTGGAGATGAAGTCGATGAGGGTGTTCAGGGAGAACTTCCGCATCTCCGCAGACGCGTCCGCCGCACCGCCCTTGTTGGGGAGGAGCTTCTCCACCTCCTCGAAGACGTCCTTCACGTGGAGGCCGATAACCACCTGGAGCATTCCGCCGCTCTCCACCACCTGGGCCACGCCGTCCAGGGCATTCAGCGCGGCTTTGTCCGCCTTGCCGTAGTCCGCCAAGTTGAAGCGGAGGCGGGTCTGACAGTGCCGGGCGGCGGTGATGTTTGACCGGCCGCCTACGCCCTTTACCACATCGGCCGCCAGCTGCTCATACTGCTTGCTCATAACTTGCGCACATCCTTTCAAGTCTCAAAAGTTGTTCTTTTGGGGGAAATGCGTGGTTTTGCTTGATGTATTTATGATAGCAGAGCAGTATGGGCGGGTGCAATGCCGCTTGTTTCGTCTTGTTTCGCCTGGGGGCGTTATCTTGCGGGATTCTGTTTCACTTTGTTTCGCCGGAATCCATGCCGTCCTCCCGCAGCTCGGAAACGTCGGAAAACCGCTGGTACTCCAGAAGCCGCCCGTTGTCCACCTTCGTCTGGAAGTTTTCCTGGAAGTTCCGGGCGAAGTAGACGGAGAACAGCACGTTCAGAATGTAGAGGATGGAGGTTTCCGTGGCAAAGGTGGAGATTTTGCTGAAGAGCTTTTCCTGGGAGGAGATGGACAGCGTGTATAGGGCGTGTTTGCGCAGGAAGTTGGTGCCGCAGCTGGTGATGGCCACCACCGGGACCCGGTTTGGCTCCAGAAAACGGAGGACCGTCAGCGGGTCCCGGGCCGGGGAGTTTCCGGAGTAGGAGATGACGATGGCGCAGTCCTTTTCCCGGAGGGTGGAGGCCAGAAGGCTGTTGTCCCCCAGGGCTGGGATTTCCACCATCCTTCCCACCGTCAGCATCCGGCGGCGGAACAGCTCTCCCAAAAGGCTGTTGGGGCTCATGCCGAAGAGGGCGATCCGGTCCGACTTCTCCAGCAGGTCCACGATTTTCTCCACGGTCCAGGGCTTCGTCAGGTCCGCCGTGTCCATCAGGCTCTCCATTTGCAGGCTGCACATGAGGCTGATGATATCCTTGGTGGAGCTGTCTTTAGAGAACGGAATGTTGGGGTCCACATCGGAATAATGAGTTTCCTGGTAATGCTGCTCGCTGGCAAAGGCCTTGGCAAATTCCCGCCAGCCGGAGAAGCCTAGGCCCTTGGCAAAGCGAACCAGCGCCGCCTTGGAGGTATAGGTTTCCTCCGCGATCTGCTGAGTGGTGAACTCGCAGAGGCGGCTCTTCTTTTCCAGGACAAACTCACCTATGGTCCGTTTGGAATCCCCGCCGCCGGCGATGGTCAGTTCTTCTACTCTCTGTGCCAATGTCATAGCGGTCCCTCCCCTGTTTCGCAAATCTTTGCTCCACATTGTATGGAACTTCTGTCAGGTTGTCAATGCCGCTTCGGGATGCGCAGAGTATTACAGCATAATTTTTGCCGGCAGGGCAATGCTGAAAACACATGGCAGAAATTGCGCCGCTATACACAAAGAGGTCTGCAAAGACTTTTTAGGCAAATTCCGATAGTTTATCCAGGGTCTGCCTCCAGCAGGTCCAGACCCTGGCGGAGCTGTCCGAGCCCGCCTTCCGCACCATCCTAGGTGTGAGTGTGCTGAAGGTGGTGGAGAACATCTTTGAGCACAATGGCAGCAAACTTTTCGGACAGAGCAAACAGAAACGCCCGCCGGAGAACGGCGGAGAGGAGGAGACTTATTATGACGAATCTGTATGAAATCATCGGCAATCTGCTGGCGGCATTTACGGTAGGCCTGCTGGCCTGCTTAGCCCCGAAGGCTAGAGCGTGGTTTCTGGCGAACACCGACGCCGCCACCTAGCAGCGCCTCCGGCTCCTGGTCCAGTCCTTCGCCAGAGCGGCGGAGCAGCTGTATCACGACCAGGACCCTAGCGGCGACAAGCGCCGGCAGTTTGTCCAGAAACAGTTCTGGGCCATGGGCGTGGCCGTTACTGAGGCGGTCATCAACATGATCGGGGGCGCCGTCTGGGAGATCAACACGGAGAATCGAAAGGCCCTGGTCCAGACTAAGGAGATCGTCTCTGGGGGCGAAGAATGACGGCGGAAAAAATCCTGGACATCGCCCGGCGGGAGCTGGGCAATACGGAGAAGCCCGCCGGGAGCAACCGGACCAAGTACGGCAAGTGGTTCGGCCTGGACGGTTACGCCTGGTGCATGATGTTCGTCATGTGGGTCTTCGCCCAGGCCGGGGCCCTCGGACTTCTGCTGAAGCGGACGGCCTCCTGCGGGGACCTGATGCGCTCGGCGAAGTCGGCAGGTTGTTGGGTGACGAAGGACTACCGTCCCGGCGACGTGGTGATCTACGTCTTCCCCGGTGGGGCCGCCATGAACCACACGGGGAATATCGAAAGCGTGACGGCCTCTGGAGTGGTGGCCATTGAGGGCAATACCTCCCAAGCCGGAAGCCAGTCCAACGGCGGGCAGGTCTGTCGGAAGGGCAGGAAGTATAACGTAATCGTGGGCGCGGTACGTCCGAGGTTTGAGGAGGACGACATGAACATCGGCAAGGTGACCGATGCCGACCTGGTGAAGCTGGCGGGGCGGAAGCAGGCGGCCCTGGCGAAGCAGCCGGTGAGCGCCAAACTGGCGCCGGAGCTGCAGGAGGCCAAGGCCCGGGGCATTACCGACAGCAGCAGTCCCGTCGCATTCTGCACCAGGGCCCAGGCTGCGGTGATGGCGCTGAGAGCGTCGAAAGGATAAGGAAGGAGGGGTATCTCCCCTCCTTCCTCTCATTGTAAACAGAAAACCACCGGCTAAGCCGGTGGTTCCAAAAAGCTTTAGCTATGCCAAGAAAAAATATCCTC
>VSMY01000049.1 GCA_009773995.1 Oscillibacter sp.
AAAATAGAGTATGCTTATGTCAAGATCAAAATGAGAACGTTCCCAACGGGGGGCCATATGGGGTCTACGATTATTGATGTAGCGAAAAAATGCGGCTATTCAAAAGCGACGGTTTCCCGGGCCTATGCGGAACCGGACAGGGTGAGCGAAAAAGCCAAGCTCAAAATATACGCCGCGGCCAAAAGCCTGAATTACACACCCAACGCCATCGCCAGGGCCATGGTCCGGCAGCAGACGGAGAACATTGCCTTCATCATTCACGAAAAGCAGTCCCCGGCTGTGCTGAACCCTTTTTACTCCCCGATTCTGGAAGCGATTATGAGGGAGTGCACCCGCCGGGGCTACAGCGTGTTTGTTATAACAAATCAGGATATGCAGCTCCCGAACGGCGATTTGTACATCAAAAAGCAGATGGATGGCGTGATCTTCGCCGGCGAGGCAAACCCGCAGGCAATTAAACAGCTTCAGGAGCAAAATATCCCTGTGGTCCTGCTGAACAACTATCAGGATCTCCCAAATCTTCTGTGCGTCGTCGCAGACCACTACCAGGGCGCAATTTATGCCGTCAACCACCTGTATGACCGGGGCCACCGGAAAATCGGCCTTCTGGCCGGGCGCTTTTCTCCCCAGATCAGGGAAGCCCGCTACAACGGCTACTTCGACGCCCTGGCCCAGCATGGCCTGCGGGTGGATTCCCGCTGGATCCAAAACATCGACCCCTCCCTGGAGGCGGGAGAAGAGGCCATGGCCCGTCTGCTGGCCCTGCCGGAACGGCCTTCCGCGGTTTTTTGTACCAACGATACGGTGGCGGCGGGCGCCATTAAGGCGGTCCTTCGGGCAGGAAGACGGCTGCCGGAGGATATGGCCATTGTCGGCTATGACGATAACTACATCAGCCGCATCGTGGAGCCGGAGCTAACCACCATACGGGTTGATGCGGCGAAGATGGGCCGTATCGCCGCCCAGAAGCTCTTTGACCTGATTGCCCGGAAGCCGATGGACGAGCATATTATCCAGCTTCCGACCCAATTGGTCGTCCGCGGCACAACTTAATGGATGAAAATCCTGGCTCTCAGGAATTTCATATATCAAACAGAAGGGAGATGATGCGATGAGGGTTACCTTTATCAATGTAGGGTACGGAGACGCGGCTCTATTTCAGATGCCCGACGGCTATACGGCGCTCCTGGACAGCGGGGGAAATCTGGAGGAAGACTTCCGGCAGGACCCCTTCCGGATCCGCGGCGTGGAGTATTTGCGGGCCCAAGGAATATCCTGCCTGGACGCTGTAATCCTTTCCCACATCCACGAGGACCACGTATGCGGCCTGGAAGCGATCCTGAAGGAAGTCCCCGTGAAGCGGCTTTACGTGCCTTACCCTGTGGAGCCCTTTTTAGAAGGGCGGGCGTTGCGGCCCGGCCCCGGGGCCTTGGGCAGCGTTCCGCTTTACACCCAGGCGCTGAACGCTTACCGCAGGATTATTTGCCAGGTGACCGCCCAAGGCGTGCCGATCCGGACGCTGGGGGCCGGGGAGTCCGTGCTCCTGACGCCGGGACTGCAAATGGAGGTTTTAGGGCCGAAGGAGCGGAATGTCCGCCGGTACATGGATTGCCTTCGCCGGGCGTATATGCCTGGTCAGGCGCAGGAAACCGTAGATGCCTGTCTGAGCGAACTGGATGTTTCCTCCAATGAAACCAGCCTCTTGCTGCGTTTTGAGTCGGAGGGCGTCGTTTTCCTCATGGCGGCGGACAACTGCCCCCGGGAGTGGGATGAGGTCCCTTCTTTTTTGCTCGAAAATGTAAACGTTCTCAAATTGCCCCATCACGGACAAATTGACTCAATCAGCGAACATTATATGCAAAATATGCCCTTGGCCTATGTTGTGACGACCAGCGCCTCCGACCGGCGGAACAACAGCGCCCATCCCCAGGTTTATCAGCGGCTCTTGGACATGCGCCCTCCGGGAGAGAAGCCTGTGTTTCTCTTCACAGATGAGCGGGAGTATTTCCCCTATTTCTCGCAGACCAGCGGTTTTCAGGCCGTCACCCTTGCGGTGAATTCCAGAAAGATTTCTGTGGAGTTTATTAAAATTCAAAAAAAGGAGAAATATGTATGAAAAAGCTATTGCATCTGACGCTCGCCCTCCTTCTGGCACTGACCCTGACGGCCTGCGGCGCTTCTCCCGGCGGAGCCCCCTCCGGCGGGCAGGCCGCGCCGGACGCCGGCGCAAGCTCCAAATACCCTGAAAAGGAAATCACCCTCATTCAGCCCTGGGCTTTAGGCGGCGGCCCCGACGTCATCACCCGCCAGATTGCCTCCTACAGCGACAAGTATCTGGGCGTGCCCATGGTAGTGGAAAATCACACCGGCGGCTCCGGCACCATTGGTATGAACGATTTCCTGGAGGCAAAAGACGACGGCTATACCCTCTTTTTCGCCTGCGGCCCCATGTTCTCCCTGACGCCGAATTTTATCGCCACGGACTACTCGCTTGACGACATCACGCCGCTCATCGGCGCCCGCGTTACCGAGTTCGTGGTCCTGACGCGGGGGGACAGCGGCATCACCAATATCCAAGAACTGATTGACTATGCAAACTCCGGGCATACGGTTAAATACGCCACCACCGGAGGACCCGGCAACGACAGCTACACCATGGTGACCGCCCTGTTTAAAACGCTGGGCATCCCCTCCGAGCCGGTGCCCTACGACGGCAGCCAGGAGACGCTTAACGCCCTGATTGGCGGACATGTGGACGTGGCCGTCAACTCTCCCCCGACCTACCGGGAGTATGTGATCAACGGCGAACTGAACTGCCTGGGCACCTTCGTACCCGAGGGCGTGGATGTAGAAGGCATCGGGCACATCCAGTCCTTTAAGGACCAGGGTGTGGACGTGGAGTTCACCGGCATGGATTTCTTCGCAGTCCGTTCCAGCGTGGATCCCGAAAAGCAGGCCGTTCTCAAGGAGTTCATTCAGAAGGTCTACGCAGACCCAACCTTCCAGGAGTTCATGTCCGGCCTGGGTATGGAAGCATGGGAGGCTGAGGCCGACGAAATTCTAGGCATGATTGCGGATCAGACTGCGGCCATGGAAAAATACATTCCCCTGGCTCAGTAAATCCGTTCCGCGGGCCCCGCGCAGACCGTGCGGGGCCCTGCGGTGAACTTCGAGGGAGGTTACGCGATGAAAATCAAATATAACGCGGAAATTATCGCTGGAGTTGTGTTTGCAGTTCTGGGAACCATTTTGTGGGTTCAGATTCCAACCCAGGTTCAAACCATGGAAAAATCCGCTATCAACGCCCAGATGCTTCCCCGCATCGCCATTGGCGGCCTGGTTCTGTTTTCCATTGGATTGCTGCTGGAGGGGCTGCTGCTGCGGGAGAAGAAGGAACTGGTGGTCACGGCCGGGAGCTTCTCCTCCGATGGGTTCAAAAAGGAAATGCGCTCCGTGCTCTTCGCGCTGTTTCTGGTGGCTTACTGTTTTATCATCCAGCCCCTGGGCTTCATCCTTTCCACGGTGCTCCTGGTGCTGGCGATACTCCTGTTTTACGGAGCCCGCAAGTGGTATTTTTATGCCATCCCCCTGGCCATGATTGGCGTGGTATACTACATTTTTCGGGCGCTGCTGCACGTCTCGCTGCCCTGAGCGGAAAGGAGAGAGCTTATGGAACAATTTTTAGGCGGTCTTCAAATTTTGGCCCAGTGGCAGAACTTCCTCATCATTCCCCTGGGCTTAGCCGTGGGCATCGTGGTGGGGGCCATCCCCGGCTTGACCGCGGACCTGGGCATCATTCTCTGTATCCCCTTTACCTATGGAATGGACCCTACCATGGCCATCCTTGTGCTGCTGGCGATCTACTGCGGCGGCACCTACGGCGGCTCCATCACGGCAATCCTCATCAATACCCCCGGCACCTCCGCCAACGCGGCGACCCTCTTTGACGGCTATCCCATGACGGTGAAGGGCAAAGCCTTTAAGGCCCTGCAAATGGCGTTGTTCGCCTCCACCATCGGCGGGCTGATCAGCGCCTTCGCCCTGCTGTTCCTGGCCCCGCTGATTGCCAAGATCACCCTGCTCTTCGGCCCGGCGGAGTACTTCGCTCTGGCGGTTTTCGGCCTTTCCGTCATCGCCGGTGTTTCCAACAAAAGCATTTTCAAGGGTCTCATCGGCGCGTGCATTGGATTGTTCATGTCCACTGTGGGCGTGGACAGCATCAGCGGCACCGCCCGCTTCATCTTTGGCCAGCGCCGCCTGATGGCGGGCATCGACCTGATTATCGCCTTGATTGGCCTGTTTGCCATCTCGGAGATTCTGATGAAATCTCAGTACAACCCCAAAACGGACCGCAAAACCATCAGCGCCTCCGCCATAACCAAGGACAAAATTACCAAGGACGAATACCGCCGCTGCCGGAAGCCGATTGCCCTGGGCTCCCTGATCGGCGTCATCATCGGCGCCACCCCCGGCACCGGCGGGGGCCTGGCGGCCTTCATCGCCTACAACCAGACCAAGCAGTCCTCCAGTCACCCGGAGACCTTCGGCCACGGTGAAATCGAGGGTGTGGCGGCCTCCGAATCCGCCAACAACGGTGCCTGCGGCGCGACCATGATCCCCATGCTGACCCTGGGCGTTCCCGGAGACGGCGTCACCGCCATTCTGATGGGCGCGTTTATGCTGCACGGCATGGTGCCGGGCCCCACTCTGTTTACAGAGCAGGGGAACGTGCTCTACGCCATCATGCTGGGCCTGATTGTAGTGAATGTATTCATGTACATCATTGGCAGCGTACTCACCCGCTTCTACGCCCATATCACCCGGATTCCCTATGAGATCCTGGCCCCCATCGTCATAACCTTCTGCATCGCCGGCGCCTACTCCACGAATAACCGGGTCTATGATATCTTCATCATCCTGATCTTCGGCATTGTGGCCTATTTCCTGCGGCGCATGGACTTCCAGCTGGTACCCATCCTGCTGGGCATCGTCCTGGGCCCCCTGGCGGAGAAAAACTTCCGGCGGGCCATGGTCATCTCCGAGGGCAGCTTTAAGATTTTCTTCACCCGGCCCATCAGCTGCATTTTCATCCTTATCGCGGTAGGTTCCGTGCTGCTGTTCGCATGGAAGAATTATAAGACTAGGGGCAGCAAAGCAGCATAAGCACAGGGGGAACCCGCGTTATGGAGCGGGATGAAGAAAAGGCGTTCTTCAGCGCCGAAGCTCCTCCTGCAAATGGAGCCTCTCCGCGATTCTCCATCATGCCCAAGAACAAGGGAGCGGTTGAAAATCCCGCTCCCTTGTTGTATAATCAGTTACTGCAAAACATGAACTATGGTCAGAAAGAGGGATAAAATGGAAAAGCAATACGACGTCTTGATCATTGGGCCGGTGTCTTTGGATCATAACATTGACTACCAAGGCAACGAGCGGAAAGAAGTGGGCGGTGCCGTGGTGGCCTCCGGCTTTGCGGCGGCGAAGAGCGGAAACAGGACGGCCCTGTTCACCAAGCTGAACCCCGCCGACGCCGATGTGGAGGCCCGCTTTGCCGGGTCCGGCGCGGACCTGTATTGGAAGCCCTCCGCCGCCACCTGCTCCATCCGGAACCAATATTTTACCGCCGATAAGGAGAAGCGCGCATGCACCTCCATGGGCGTCTGCGACCCCTTCCGGTTTGAGGAGCTTCCGGACATTGAGGCAGGCATTTACCACTTTGCCGGCCTGGTCTATGGGGATTTTGACGGCCCGCTCTTTGCCGAGGCGGCGAAGCACGGAAAGGTGGCTGTAGATGTACAGTGCCTTCTTCGCCATGTGGAACCGGACAAGACCATGGCATTTCATGACTGGGCGGAGAAGCGGGAATATCTGCCCTATATTGATTACCTGAAAACAGATGCTGCCGAAGCGGAGATTCTGACGGGCCTGACGGACCGGGCGGAGGCGGCGAAGCTGCTCCACAGCTGGGGAGCGAAGGAGGTCCTTATTACCCACAACACGGAAGTGCTCGCCTATGACGGGAAAGACCTGTATACCTGCCCCATCAAGGCCCGGAACCTCTCCGGCCGGACGGGGCGGGGAGACACCACCTTTGCCGGATATATCACCGAGCGCCGGCGGGCAGGCATTCAGGAAGCCCTGCTGTACTGCACCGCTCTGGTATCCCTGAAAATGGAGACCCCCGGTCCCTTCCAAGGAAGCCGGGAGGATGTGAAGGATTATATAGCGGCGTTCTATTGAGCGCGGAATGCGGGACGCTCTTCAACCGCATTCACTGGAAGGAGACGCGTTCCCCGCGTCCCGGGAGCCTCCTATTAAAATGAAAGCAAAGGCCCGTTCCGGTTTTGGAACGGGCCTTTGCCTGTGCCTGCTCAAAATGTTTCCATGCGTCCGCCCCGGTTCCCGCTTGAACCGCTTGAACCGCGGGACTCCGCCGGACGCCGCCTGGAAGGGGCGCGGACGGCCTTCCGCCTCCGGCTCACTCCACCCGCTCGTAGGTCTGTTCAAAAGCCGATCTCGGGATAATGTATGCGTTCTGGTGGTCATCCTCCTGGCAGGCCAGCCAGTCCCCGATCTCGCCCAAACGCCAGTCTCCCCACACAAGGACCTCCAGCCGGCAGTTCAGCTGAGCGGCCCAAATTCGGGGGGTGTCCTTGGCCACGCACTTTTTGGCGTAGGGGGTCAGCAGCACCGCCTCTTTTTTGCCCGCGTGGTACACCTTCGGCTGCCACAGCAGTTCTCCGTCCATGGGAAATTCCTCATCCGTCAGCTCGTAATTTCTCCGCAGCTCCTCTTCCGTGATGTGAGAGACCTCGCGCCTCGCGTCAATCAGGATGTAAAGCTCGGGGGCGGCTTTCTTGATGAGATCTCCCTCCGGCGTGCGGAGGAGAATCTCCGTCCCCTCCGGGAACAGGTCCACGGTCCGCACATAACCCGCGGGCGACTTTTGCTTGCGGTAAAGCTCCGCCTTCTCCTTGCAGAACTCCTCCGCCCGCGCGGGCTCATACTCCTCCGCCCTGGGGGCAAGACGTTTGAGCGGGGTGCGGAAATAGTCGGTCAGCCGCTGGAAAATCAGCTCTCCGGCGGTGTAGAGCAGGTTGCCGTCCGGGCAGTTCTTTTCCAGCAGGGCGAGGGGCAGCCGCCCCGCAGCCTTGGTCCGGTCACCGCCGCCGTCATTCCCCATGTCCCGGACAAGCCAGTGCACCAGCTCATCCGCCCGGTCCCTGCGCTTGCAGCAGCGCACGGAAACCTTGACGCACCGCTCTCTTTCCAGCAGACAGTAGGCGACGCACACGGACAGCTCGTGTACGTCCATCATCATGTCGCTGACGATGCCCAGCATATACGGCTCGGAGGCGTTCACCGGAGCCAGGGCGAAATGGTAGTCCGGGTGGTAGCGCAGATTCATAAAAGCGCTGCCCGCGGTCCGGAAGTCATCCAGGGCCAGAGCCGCGCTCTGGAGCTGGAGAACGATGTCCCAATCGAACCGCAGGGCGTCCAGCATTTCCCGGTCCAGCTTCTCGGTGCCCTTGAACTTCTGGGTATCCATGTACAGGCCGTAGTACAAAGCGGTGGACAGCAGACGGTCCTCAATGGGGAACCCGGCCTTTTTCAGCATGGCCCAGATCACGGTGACGCAGGCGCTGCAGTCCGTCCGCACCTCCTGCAGTTCCGGCAGGACCTCTCCCATGTCCAGCTCGTGGTGGTCAATGACCGCGAGATTCCGCCAGTGCAGCACCGAAACATTGCGCTGCCCGGCCCGGCAGTCCACCGTAATCAAGAGTTCCGCCTCGTCGTCCGTCCCCCGCACATGTTCCAGGGGGATGTTCAGCTTCTCAATCATCAAGAGCAGATTGTTTTTCGTGACCTTCCGCCCGCCGCTGTATACCAGCCGGGGGGACTTCCCCTTGCTCTCCAAATATTTCAGCAGCGCGTAGCCACTGGCGATGGCGTCCGCATCCGGGTCATCATGGCATTGGATTACAATATCTTCATAGCGCAGTAAATCCTCTAATGTCATCAAACCGTACCTCCTCGTCAACTTTTGGCGCCGTCTCAAACAACACCGCGTCTCTTGATTGCGCGGCAGCAAAAAGGGGCTCCCCCTCTATCCACAGCGGCCGGCGCTTCCCATTATATCCGCCGCTGCCGCTTTTTTCAATACATACTTTTCTCTTTGAAGAAGGAGAACGGGGACGCTGGATGAAACTTCCGCGGCGCAATGAGTTTGGGGATCGTGATATTGGTTGATTTACAGAAACGGCAGTCAGATCGCAGTCCGGGTTTTATCCGCTCAAAAAAATACTGGCCAAGGGAAGATTTCGGTCATATACAAGGCAATTGATAAACCTCTTGCAGCAGCGATCGGCCGGTAGAGGTCTTAAACAGCGTTTTTTCCGCATGTTGAACGTTTTCCGCCGGGTAACCGGCCTCTTCTGCATTCACCAAATAGTCTGCCTCCAGCAGAATCTGATAGTCCAGGCCGTCAACTTCGTCAATCGTGTGATGATGCCCCACTAAAAAGACAACCCGTTCCCGCACATCGTTTGAGACGCCGGAATCTTTTAAAAATTCTTCCGCCAGGGGAACTCCCTCCGCTTCCTGCCGTTTTCCGTGGGTGTTCCCGTATTTCTTCCGGCAAAGAGGGCAAGCGATGTCATGGAGAATGGATGCGATTTCCACTGTCTGCTGCTGGAAGGGGGACGCCCCTTCGCATTCCGCAATCGTTTTCGCGTAGGCGTATACTTTCAGGAAATGGTTGATGTCGTGGTGATTTCCCTGGGAGTACGCGATCATTTTAAGCATGATTTCGGATATGGTCATTTCAGATTCCTTTTTCATTTCTGCCTTCCTCTTTTTTATCCAGATTGCAAAATCGTTCCAACGTCTCCGGCCAAAGGCCGCCGTCCCAGGGAGCCTGTCCATTTAGAATATAGCCGGAAGAGCGGGATTGCCCCGAACCTCCCGCGGCGGCATTCCCTGACCGCTTTCCGTGCCCTCTAATTAGATCCCAGCGGTTGTATCAGTGTATCACAGCAAAGCGTAATTTTCCACCCCGTTCTCCTTCCGTTGCCGCAATCACAGGCAAAAAATTCCGGCGTTCTTGTTGAGTAATTGCAGTTTCTATGATAAACTATCACCGGAATTTCCTGGAGAAACCTCTGCGGAGAAAGGAGGCCGGCTGCCATGCAAAACCCAACCAGGAGGCTGCTGGAAGGCGGCGGAATGCTTTTGATTCTGGCGCTGACGGCAGCGGTTGCTTACTTTCTGCTCTTTTACCCAGGCGATATCTCCGCCCGGCAGACGGAAAACCGTCTTGTCTTCGGCGCGACTTATATGACCATGAACAACCCCTATTACCAGGTATTGGACAACTGCCTGCGCTCGGAAATTGAGGCCAACGGGGACGTCCTGCTGACCCGGGACGCCGCCATGGACCAGGACCGGCAGAACGGGGAGATTGAGGAGCTCATCAGCGCAGGAGCCCAGGTGATTTTCCTGACGCCCGTGGAGTGGGATACCGCCCGTGCGGGCCTGGAGGCCGCGGCGGAGGCCGGGGTCCCGGTGATCGTGGTGGACGCGCCGGTGCGGGACGCGGAGCTGGCCGCCTGCTCCATCCTCTCGGACAACTATCAGGCGGGCGTTCTCTGCGCGGAGCACCTGACGTCCGTCCGGGACGGGGCCAAGATCATTTTGCTGGAACACATCTCCGCCAGCTCCGGTGTAGAGCGCATCCAGGGCTTCCGGGATACCATTGAGGAACACGAGGGCTTTACGATCCTGGCCTCCGGCGAGTCCGACGGGCAGATCGAAAACGCCATGCCGGTGATGGAGGAGCTCCTCCGCCAGGCCCCGGAGGCGGACGTGCTCATGGCTCTCAACGACCCCAGCGCCTTCGGCGGGCTCGCCGCCATTGAGGGGGCGGGCCTGACCAGCCGCTTTTTGATTTACAGTGTGGACGGATCCCCGGAGGCCAAGGCCCTGGTGAACGACGGCCTCATGACCGGAACCTGCGCCCAGTTTCCCTCCCGGATCGCCAGGGCGGCGGCGGCGCAGGGCTACCGGGCCCTGGACGGCGGCTGTGACCGGCGGGAAATCATTGTGCCGGTAGAGCTTCTGACGGCGGACAATGTCGGCCGCTATGGGACGGAAGGGTGGCAGTGATGGACAACGAGAAAACCTTGTCCAGCCTCTCCCGGCTGATGTTCGCCCTGAATCTGGCCATCATTGCTTTCTACTCCCTGGTCTGCCTTGCAACGACCCTGCGGATCTGCGGGTCTTTCGGCGCTTACAGTTTCCTGTCCACAGTCCGCCAGATTCCCCCGCCGCCCTGGCGGATGCCCCTGTGGGCCCTGGGGCAGTACCTGCTGCTGTGCGCCGTCAGCTTTGGGAAAAACCGCTGGGCGATTGAGCGTTTCGAGGTCCGGCTGCTGGTCTGCCTTGTGGAGATTCTGCTGTGCCTGGGCGTCACCGCCTCCCTGGAGTTTTACTACAGCGGCGCGGCGCTGCTGGTGCTGGCGGACCTTGTCCACTATGTGCGCAACAGCTTTTACCGCGTCTGCTTCACGGCGGCGCTGATTCTGCTGTTCTCCTTCGGGCGCTATGAGATTCTCTATCCCCTGACGGGAGGCGTCGCTTTCGGCGCCTACCTGGACTACTATCATCAGACGGTCCGCAGCTTTTTCGCCGGGACGGAAAGTCTGCTGGTCTGCCTGAACGTGCTGCTGTTCGTCCTCTTTATGATCCTCCTGTTCACGGGGCAGAAGGCGGAAAACAGCCGTATCCGGAAGCTCAACAAACAGCTGAACCAGGCCAACGACCGCCTCCGGGACTACGCCTTCGAGCTGGAGCGCATGACGGAGGTCCGGGAGCGGAACCGCCTGGCCCGGGAGATTCACGACACCCTGGGCCACACGCTGACGGGCATCATCATGGGCTCCGACGCGGGCCTCGCCCTCTTCGACGCCGCGCCGGAGGAGGCGAAAAAGCGCATCCAAATCGTGGCCCAGGCGGCCCGGGACGGGCTGAACGACGTGCGCCGCTCCATCAAGGCCCTGCGGCCCGACGCGCTGGAGAGCACCTCCCTGGCGGAGGCCCTGGAAACCATGATTACCAACTTCAAGGCCACGACCTCGGCGGAGGTCTTCTATGACCAGCAGGCGGGGCCCCTGGTCTTCGCCCAGGACGAGGAGGACACCCTGTACCGGGTGGTGCAGGAGAGCATGACCAACGCCGTCCGCCACGGCCACGCCACGGAAATTGCCATCCGCATGACCCGGCGGGACAGCCTCCTGACCATCGACGTGCGGGACAACGGCCTGGGCGGCGGGGAGGACGTCGAGGAAGGCTTTGGCCTGCGCCATATGCGGGAACGGCTGGAGCTGCTGGGCGGCTCCCTGACCTTCGGAAACCGGGAGACGCTGGAGGAGGACGGAGAGCGGGGCTTTTACGTGGTGGTGAGCCTGCCCATCCGGGGGAAGGAGGAAGAAGCATGATCCGTGTCTTGATTGTGGACGATCAGGAGCTGTTCCGGGAGAGCCTGAAGGTGGTCCTCAGCGTCAGCCCTGGGATCGAGGTTGTCGGCGCGGCCAGCGGCGTGCAGGAGGCGCTGAAAAGCGCCGCCTCCTGCCGCCCCGACGTGGCGCTGATGGACATCCGCATGCCCGGCATGGACGGGGTGGAGGGGACCCGGCTGTTCAAGGAGCGGTATCCCCATATAAAGGTCGTCGTGCTGACCACCTTTGACGACGACGAATACGTCTTCGGCGCATTGAAAAACGGGGCCAGCGGGTATCTCCTCAAGGGCAGCAGCGTCTCCGAGCTGTCCAAGGCCATTCAAATCGTCCACGAGGGCGGGGCCATGCTGAACCCGGAGATTGCCAGCAAGGCCATCCGGCAGTTTTCCAGCATGGCGAAGGGGACCGCCTCCCTCCAGGTGGACCGGCGGGGAGAGGCGGAGCTCAGCCGCGGCGAGCGGCAGATGATTCAGGCGGTGGGCCGGGGACTGTCCAACAAGGAAATTGCCGGGGAGCTGTGCCTCTCCGAGGGGACGGTGCGGAACACCATCAGCGGCATTTTGAGCAAGCTGGACCTTCGGGACCGGACCCAGCTGGCCATCTGGGCCGTGCAGACCGGCGCGGTAAACCAGGGGATGTTCTCATGAAGGGCCGAATGGGAATCGCGGTCCTGGCCGCCGCCCTGCTGGCCGGGGGGCTCCTCTGGGGACTGAAGGCCCAACGGGAGCCGGTGCTGACCGTTGGCGTTTATGCGGGAAGCTACTGGGAGACGCCCAACGGGGACTGTTATCAAATCCTGGACGACGCCATTTCCCTGTTTCAGGAAAAACATCCCGGCGTCCGGGTGGAGTATGTCGGCGGTATCCCCACCGGCGCTTACAGCGAGTGGCTGGCGGAGCGGATTTTAAAGGGGGCGGAGCCGGACCTCTACTTCGTCCTGCCGGAGGACTTTAACCTCCTGGCCTCCTCCGGGGCCCTGGCAAACCTGGACGGCCTGATGGCCTCCGACCCGGATTTTGACGCCGCCGACTACTATGAACCCTGTCTCCGGGCCGGACGCTTTGGCGGCAGTCAGTACGCTCTGCCCCAGGAGAGCGTCCCCACCATCATGTTTGTCAATAAGACCCTGCTGGAGAGCCGGGGGATTCCCCTGCCGGACAACCGCTGGACCTGGGAGGATTTTTACGATATCTGCGCCCGGGTGACGGATGCGGACAGCCGGACCTTCGGCGTCTATGACTACACCTGGCAAAACGCCCTGTATTCCAATGGGGCCAGCCTGTTTTCCGAGGACGGGACGGCCTGCTATCTGGCGGACGAGAAGGTCCAGGCGGCGGTCCGCTTTGCCGGGAGCCTGGAGGAGCTGAACGGCGGCTATACCGTCACCGCCCGGGATTTCGACCTGGGCCGGGTGGCCTTCCGCCCCTTCCTGTTTTCCGAGTACCGGGCCTACCAGCCCTACCCCTGGCGGGTACGGAAGTACTCCGGCTTTGAGTGGGACTGCGTGTGCATGCCCGCCGGGCCCGACGGAGGCAACGTGTCGGAGCTCCACACCATGCTCCTGGGCGTCAGCGCCCGGAGCAAAAACCGGGAGCTGGCCTGGGAGCTGGCGAGGCTGCTGTCCGCGGACGAGGCGGTGCAGAGCGAGCTGTATACCTATTCCCACGGCATTTCTCCCGTGAGCCGGGTGGCGGAAAACGGCGAGGCCCTGGCGGCGCTGGATTTACCCGGCGGCTTCACGGCGGAGATCATCCGGGAGATTATGAGTACCGCCGCCACGGCTCCCCGTTTCGAGAGCGGAGGCCAGGCCATGATAATGGCGGAGAGCGCCGTATCGGAATCCGGCGGGCAGAACCAGCAGAGCCGGATGCTGATTGCCCAGCGGGAGATTAACATTTTCCTGAATCAGTGACATTTTTCAAAGTATAAAGAAAGCGCCTGTCTGGGACCGGAATTCCGGTTTCCAGGCAGGCGCTTTCTTTGCGCAATTTCCCCAAAAGACGGAGGGTGATTTTTAACAAACCATCAAGGGTATTTGAACAAGCCGTGAATTCATGACAATTGTCACCCGGAAGTTGTGACAAAGCTCAGGTGCGCGGAGGAAGCTTTTTCGTTAAGATGGTCCCATCCTGAACGACACAACAGAAAGGACGCGGGCAGTATGAGGTATCACTTGATTGTCAGCCACGGCGGCTTTGCCTCGGGATTGGCGGAGGCTCTGGGAATGCTGGTGGGGCAGAGGGAGGACGTGCTCCAAGTTTCCTTCCGGGACGGCATGGCCCTCCCCGCCTTCCAGGAGCAGGTCCGGCAGGTCACGGCCCCCATCACGGCGGCGGACGAGGTCCTGGTCCTGGCGGACCTGGTGAACGGGTCTCCTTTGACCACGACCATGGCGGTGCTGGCGGAGGGCCCGGGCCTGGCCAATGTCCGGGCGGTGGGCGGCATGAACCTCCCCATGGCCGTGGCGGCCATCGAGGGGGAGGACGACCCCCTGGACGAGGCGGCCGAGGCCATGAAGGAATGTGCCAGAGGCGAAGTGAAGCAGTTCAATACCAACGCGGACAGCGAAGACGAAATTTAAATTTTGGAGGGAGAGCATTATGATTTCTTTTATCCGCATCGACGACCGCATGATCCACGGCCAGACCTGCACCCGCTGGTCCCTGGAGTACCCCTGCACCGGCCTGATTGCCGTCAACGACAAGGCCGCCGAAACCCCGGTGCTGAAAGCCGCCTATAAAAACGCCAGCGACAAAAAGACCTTCGTCTGGACCCTGGCGGACTGGCAGGCCAAGAAGGAAAAGGTCCTGGCCAGCCAGGATCAGTATTTCCTCATTGCCAAGAGCCCCGTGGACATGGCCAAGGTCCTGCTGGACCAGCCCTTTGACCCCGGCTCCAAGGAGATTTGCGTGGGCCCCTGCAACGACCGCCCCGGCGCGGTGAAGCTGGGGAACAACCAGTCCATCACCCAGGAGGAGGCCGAGGCCTTTGAAAAGCTCATGGCGGCGGGGTACAACATCGAGTTTGCCCTGATCAAAGAGGCCGCCATCGGCAACTGGAAGAAGTTCCGGGGCCAGTTCGGCTTCAACAATTAAGCCCTCTCCCTGAACCTGCCCGTAGGGGGCGGATGATATCCGCCCTTACGGAGGCAAATCTAAGATTCAGAAAGGAACAATCGTCATGACAATCAATGTTGTGCAGGCCGCCATCCTGGGTCTGTGCGCGTGCCTTTCCTCCATGCCGGGCCTGGGCGGCACCACCTTCGGAAACTACACCTTGGGCCGGCCTCTTATCGGCGGCCTGATTTGCGGCCTGGTGCTGGGGAACGTCCCCATGGGCATCATGCTGGGCGCGGCGGTGCAGATCGTGTACATCGCCCTGGTCACCCCCGGCGGCACCGTCTCCGCCGACGTGCGGTCCATCTCCTACATCGGCATCCCCCTGGCCATGCTGTACGTTTCTTCCACCGGATTGAACCCCGCCACGGCCGAGGCCCAGGGCTTCGCCGTCTCCATGGCCGCCACCGTCGGCACCGTGGGCACGGTCCTGTTCTACGGCACCGCCACCATCAACCTGATTTGGCAGCACATGGGCCTGGAGTGGGTCAAGAAGGGCCAGCTGAAGAAGCTGTATCTGGTGGACATGGTCCTGCCTTGGATCTCCCACATCCTCTGCTCCTTCATCCCTACTTTCATCATGTGCTACTTCGGCTCCAACATGGTCCAGCTCATCAAGGACTATCTGCCCATGGACGGCCTGGCCATGAAGACCCTGTTTACCGTGGGTTCCCTGCTTCCCGCCGTGGGCGTGGCCATCCTCCTCAAGCAGGTGGTGTCCAAGCCCGTGGACTTCCTGACCTTCTTTTTCGGCTTCACCCTCTGCGCCTGCATGCACCTGAACCTGATTGGCTGCGCCATTGTCGGCGGCTTCTTCGCCATCATCAACTACAACATCCGGTGCCTCAGCCTGCGGCCCGCCGCCGCAACGGCCGCCATTGGCGCGGGAGACGACGATGAGGAGGATATCTGACCATGAAAAAGCTCTCAAAAAAGACGCTGAATCACTCGTTCCTCAACTGGTTCTACGGCCATTTGACCTGCTTCTCCCAGGAGCACATGCAGACCTTCGGCTATATGACCGCCATGCTTCCCATCATCCAGGAGCTCTATGACACCAACGAGGAACAGACCGAGAAGACCCTGACCTACTCCACATTCTTCAATACCGAGCCCCAGGTGGGCTCCATCGTGGTGGGCATCACCGCCGGTATGGAAGAGGCCCGGGCCAACGGCGAACCCGTGGACGACGAGACCATCAACGGCATCCGGGCGGGCCTCATGGGCCCCCTGGCGGGCATCGGCGACTCCCTGGTTGTGGGTACCCTGCTCCCCATCCTGCTGGGCATCGCCCTGGGCCTCTCCGGCGGCGGCTCCCCCTTGGGCGCGGTTTTCTACATCCTGGCGTGGAACATCGGCATGTTCCTCATCATGCGCTTCATGTACTTCAAGGGCTACGAACTGGGCGGCAAGGCCGTGGAGATACTGGTGGGCGAAAAAGCCAACGCCATACGGGATTCCATCATCATGCTGGGCACCATGGTCATCGGCGGCGTGACGGCCAGCTGGATCAATATCACGACCTCCTTCCAGATGCTGGGCAGCGACGGAAGCGTCATTGTGGACCTCCAGAAGACCCTGAACGACGTGTATCCCTCCATCCTCAGCGCCGTGTTCGTGCTGATCTGCTGGTATCTCCTCAGCAAGAAGCGGCTGAGCCCCGTGGTGGTCATGCTGATTCTTGTAGCGGTTGCCTTCGTGGGCGTGCTCCTGGGCTTCTTCGACCCGAGACTGGCTTATTGATTTCCCTTACGATACCCACTCTCACTTCTTTCTCCATACCGCCGCCTTCCGGCCACGGGTCAAATCCCGTGGCCGGGAGCGACCGGCGGAACTGCACTTGATTTTGAGGAGGACGCGGCCATGCTGAACAGAGAACTGGCGCTGGACGAGGCGCGGAAGCAGAAAGAGGCCCTTACGAAAATCGGCGGCTGGAGGCGGTGTTTGTTCCTGCTGGCGGCGTCCCTGGCGGCAGTAGCGATGTTCGGGTTCCAGACGGAGGGCTGGCTGGTGTTAGGCGTCGTCGCGGCAATTGCTGGGGCTGTGAGCCTGGGGCTGACCTTTCTCGTGGACCTGAGCATCCGCAACGGGCGCCGCAACGTGGAGCGGATTTTGGAATCCCTCCGGTGATATACAAAAGGAGCGTTTGATTTTGAAAGAGTTTACTTATACCATTGAGGACGAGCTGGGCATCCACGCCCGCCCCGCCGGGCTTTTGAGCAAGCTGGCGAAGTCCTTCCCGGACACGGTTGTCACTTTGACCAAGGGGGACAAAACCGTCAAAGCGTCCCAGCTGATGAAACTGATGAACCTGGGCGTCAAAAAAGGCGACGAGGTAACCGTCGCCGCCGAGGGCGGGGATGAGGAGACGGCGGCGGAGGCCCTCCGGAAATTTTTTGAGGAGAATCTTTAAGAGGCGGCGCGGATTGGAGGGCTCAGATTATGCGGCAGACCTATTCCATTGTGTTCCTGGACATCGACGGGACGCTGTTGGATTCCGGACATAACATTTCTCCCAATACGAAGCGGCTATTGAACCGTCTGGAGAAGCGGGGCATACCTGTGATTCTGTGCTCCGCCCGGTATCCCGACGGCGTGGAGTTTGTGGTCCGGCAGGCGGAGCTGCACAGTCCCATCGTCTGCTACGGCGGCGCGCTGATTTTGGACGAGGACCGTTCCATCCTATCGGACACAGGGATTGAGATCCAGACCGCCGTCCGGTTCAAACGATTCGTGGATGAGCATTTCCCGGAGCTTATCACCAGCACCTACCTATATAATGTCTGGCTGGTGGACGACGCCGAAAACCCCGTCATTCAGCGGGAGGCGGACGTTATCCAATGCCGGCCCCTGGCCGGGAACCTGGAGACGGCTTCCCAAGCCATGGACCATGTGCACAAGCTGCTGTGCATGGGAACGCCTGCCCAGGTCGGCAGGCTGCAAAAAGAGGCGGCGCCCATGTTCCCGGAGCTGGAACTGCTGAGCTCCGGCGCGACCTATCTGGAGATTTTGCCAAGAGGCGTTTCCAAGCGCACCGCCATGGAGACGCTGCAAGCCCACTACCGTTTGAGCCGGGAGTCGTCCGTGGCCTGTGGGGACCACTTCGTGGACCTGGAAATGCTGTGCTGCGCGGGACTTGGGATCGCCATGGGCAACGCGCCGGAGGAGGTCAAGGCGGCGGCGGACTTCGTGACGGCCTCCAACGACGAGGAGGGAGTCTATATCGCCTTGAAAAATCTGAGGTTTTCCCCGCCGCTGAAAAAAGATGGTGCGGTGCGGCCAGGGCATCCGCTTGTGTGAAATGCGGGAAAAGCGAGGAACCCGGTCCTCATAAAGCCTCTTGAAAATGGCATCCAGTTCGCTGTCGCGCTTCCGCAGGGCGGTCAGTTCCCGTTCCAGCCTGCGGATTTCCCTCTGGATTTCAGCGGACTGCCTGCCGCCAATGTACTCCGCAAACTCCCTGGTATGTTCTCTGGCCATTGCCGTTACCCGCCGCAGGTCCTCCAGGACCACCTCATCCAGCACGCACTCCCGGATGTAGTGGGTGGTGCAGACCTCTGCGCCCTCCTTCTTGTAGGTGCGGCAGGTAAAGTTATTCCAGGTGGGCTTCATCGTATGTGCCCGGTGCAG
>VSMY01000005.1 GCA_009773995.1 Oscillibacter sp.
AGCTCCCGGAGCAGCTCCGGCGCGACCTCTGGGTGATGGTCACCGACGAGGCCGAGGCGAGCCGGGCTCGGATGGCCGAAGCCGCAGACAAGATGGCCGTGGGCGCAGATAACCCGGGCTGCGTACTCTTCAAGGACTCCGTCGCCCGCTACCGCGCAGAGAAGGCCCGGGCCGAGGCGATGGAGCAGCGAGCTGCCGAGCTGGACGCCCTGGAGCCCAAAAGCGAATAAGCCGAAACGCCCGCGAGGGCGTCGCCGGGGGGAGCCCTACCCGGCCTGACGATGGCAGGGCACACAGAAAGGAAGGACAAGCAGAATGAGAAAACTGAAGAAAATCAACAGCTATCTGGTCGTCCGGTTCAATGACCGGGAGAAGCGCGAGTATGAGGGCACCGGCCTGGGCAACTTCGGCGTGATCGACGCCGAGCTCTACAACCGGCATCCTGGACGTCGACCGGATGGTCATGGAGTACGACGACGCCGAGACCCTGGAGATCGCGCTGGATCAGGCCCGGGGCCTGGAGCCCGAGCTGGATGTGGTGGAGCCGGAGGTGAAGATCACGGTCATCATCGAGGGCGAGACCGAGGTCAGCGAGGAGGACGTGGAGCCTGAGAGCTTGTTCAAGGGGCAGCGGGCCACGCTGGAGGCCCAGCTCAAACATGGGCCGCACCTCGACCTTGACCCCCTCACCGCAGCCCATGAGCTCCACGGTTACGCCAGGGCCCTGGAAGACCTGGGCATGATCGACGGCCACGACGAGCGGTTCCTGGTTGAGCACAACACCTTCGGCGAGGTGTGCAACCTCTACACCGACGAAGGGCACCGGGTCAACGTGGCCCTCCCGAGCCGGGCAGGGCTGGCCATTGTGAGCCCCCACGACTTCGAGGAGGGGGAGACCATCACCGGCTGCACCGTCCAGACGCTCAAGTGTCGCCGCTGCGGGATGGAGAGCTTCGCCTGGAGCAAGGAACCGGCCCCAGGGCAGGAGGAGACCCTGGCGTACATCTGCGACGAGGTGTGCAAGTACCGGGAGGGCCGCACCCAGGAGGAGCTGGACGCGATCTGCGCGAAGTGCAAGGTGGACAGGTGGGCCGGGGCCCCGCCCACGCTGACGCCCCAGGAGGTGCGGGAGCTGCGTAACCTCAAGGGGCTGCTGAAGGAGGTGGACAACTACGTCAACGGCGGCGAGGCCGCGACACCGGGAAATGAGACGGCAAAGCGCACTGCGCGGCGACTGGAAATGAAGCTGCCGGGGCACGTTACGCCGGAGACTATCCAGGAGGCGTTGAACACCGCCCGCGATAGCGATCCGCCCCGGGAGACCTTCCAGAACGCGCCCTCGGGAGTGAGGAGCGACTACAACACCAAGAAAGTCTACGCCCTGGGGCTCGCACTCGCCGAGGAGTGCCCGGATAATGACTGCCGGGTCTATCTTAACATCTTCAACATGGCCCGGGAGCTGGACGCCGCGCTGGACGTGTTCAGTGAGAACACGGCACCGGCCCTGGCCCTGCGGTCGGCCCTCACGGAAAGGCTGGGCGACCTCTGGGAGATGTACAGCAAGAACCACGCCGTCCAGCAGTACAAGGAGGGGATGAAAAATGACAGGTCTTGAATTTCTCAGAGCCCCCGATACCACGGCAGAGCAGATCGCGGACATCGTTTCTGAGCACTGCCCGCCCGTCACCCCCGAACACTGCGACAAGCTCTCTTGCCGGGAGTGCTGGCTGGCATGGCTGGCCACCGGCGAGCCCCCGAAGGAAAAGGGGCCGTCCGACAAACAGACGGCCCCGGACGAGGAAGGGCTGCATCCCAACCTCGTCGAGATGTACGCCAAGGCGCATAGACGGATCAGACGTACCTCCATGGAAATGCTTCGTGCCTACGGAAATTGTAGCCCAGACACTACTCAGCATCCTTCCGGGCAGTAGCTCGCTCGACAGCGTCTACTTGCGCGTTAAGGTGTCGGCTCAAAACCGCCACAAACTCCTTCTCATCGAGAAGCCCTTTACTGGACAAGTAATCAATCAGGGCCCAATACTCAGGCTCCATCGCAAGCCTGACCGTATTCAGGTGATCTGCGACGGCGTTTCCAGTCGACAACTCACGCGCATAGGTATACAGCATATCAGAATTTAGCATATCATTCACCCCCTCCCCGGGCAGGAGCCCACCTCTATTGTACCAGCCCGGGGAGGAAAAGGAAAGGAGCGCAGCATGGAAAATACCCAGAAACTTGAGGCGGCATGGTGGTGGGCGCGGAACGCCCGGCTTGAGGCCCTCCGCCAGAAGCGGGAGGAGTACGGCGACCCGCACAACCCCCTCCGGGCCCTCCCGGGCCGCGAGGCGGAGTTTGAAGCTGCCACCGAGCTCTCCCAGAGTATGGGCGTCATCCTCAAAACCCTGGAGCGGGAGATCGCTCGGACGCGGCTGGGGGAGACGAAGCGCAAGGCCCTCCGGCTCCGGGATGTGGCCCTGGCCTTCGGGCTGGCGTCGCTGGCCACACTGGGCATCACCGCCGTGTTCATCACGGTGGGAGCCCCAGACCCCATCACCCAGGCGTCGGCGGTCATCGGCACCGCCCTCTCCCTGGGCTGGGCGATCAAAATCGCCTGGAAGTAGTTCTAAGACCAACATCGCAGAAAGGAGGACGGCGATGAAGAGCAGCAACACCCTCACCCCCTTCGGCAAGCTGGTGGTCAAAGCCCTGGTTGACCAGGACATGACCAAGACGGAGCTGGCCGACCAGATCGGCACATCGCCGCAGCACCTGAGCCGTATCCTACACGGGACGCGCCCCGGGGGAAAGCACATCCCGGCGATCGTCGCCGCCCTCGCCCTCGACCCACGGAAAGTGGAGAAGGCGATGGCCGCATAACAGCAGAAGGGAGGGACGGCAGTGCAGGACGCATATATCACGCTGGAGGAGGCCGCAGCTTTTGAAGGTATCTTGTACGACACATTTCAGAAGCGTGTGAAACGCAGCCCCCAGCAGTACGACACCAAGACCCAGGCCCGCGAGGGCGGCGGCAAAGATCAGGTATTGATCTCCGTCGCCTCCCTGACGACCAAGGCGCGGAAGGCGTGGCGGGCTACCCAGAAAGTAGACGGGAGGGATGTAATCATAGACCGCAGAGCAACGGAGGCGGTTCCCTGGTATGTGACCGCCGACCTGAATCACTACATAGAGGGCCACAAGAAGGCATACTACGAGGCCGTCGAAGCGGCCCGGGTGGTTCAGGAGTTTATCGACTACGCCGGGCCGGAGAAGCGCACCGACCTCGCCGCCCGGCTCGCTGTGGGGCTGGGGGTCAGCCCGCAGAGCTTCTACCGCTACCAGACACAGGTGCTGGAGGCCAACGCCTGGGCCCTGAAGCTGGAGCGAGAGGACGGGCAGTGCCGGGACTACTTCCGGGCCCTGGCCCTCTGCCGGAAGCCAAAGGAGGCGGACACCTTCCCCAGCCTGACCCCGGAGCAGCGGGCGATCATCAAGAACATCTGGTTCGACAAGCAGTTCGCCTCCAACCTGGGCACCCGGGAGATGCTCTACGAGAAGTTCGAGGAGATTGCCCGGGAGCGCGGCTGGGAGGACTACCCCTCCATCAAGACGGTGGGCCGGTATATCAACTACCTCATGAGCACCAGAGGCGCGGCCTCGGCCCATTTCCTCGCCGCCAACGGGACGCGGGAGTGGCGGAACAAGATGATGCTCAAGGGCAAACGGGACGCCACCACCCTGGATGTGATGGAGCTCCTGGTGGGCGACGAGCACACCTTCGACCTCTGGGTACAATACACGGCCCCCAACGGCAAGGTCAAGGCCGTCCGCCCGGTACTGGTGGCCTGGATGGATATGCGGAGTCGGGACATCCTGGGCGACGTGATCTGCGTGAAGGCCAACGGCGACACCCTGAAAGAATCCCTGGTGAAAGTGCTCTACACGGCGGGCGTCCCGAAGCGGCTGCTCATCGACAACGGCAAGGACTACACCAAGCAGGAGCTTACCGGCCAGAGCCGGAAGAAGCGGAACATCGACTTCGACTTCGACGCCGAGACTGTGGGCTTCTATCAGAGCATCGGCATCCAGGGCGTCGACCGGGCCCTCCCCTATCAGGCGTGGGTCAAGGCAGTGGAGCGTTTATTCGGAACGGTTTGCTCCCGGTTCTCCAAATGGTTCGCCTCTTATACCGGCACCCTCACCGGCTCCAAGACCGACGCCAAGCGGAACAAGGACGTGGAGGGAATGCTGGAGCGCGGGGAGCTGCTGACGATGGAGGAGTTCTACGAGGTATGGACAGAGTGGAAGGAGCAGCACTACCGCACCCGGAAGCACCGGGGCCTGACAGACGCCAAGGAGAAGTGGGTCACCCCGGGCGACCTGTTCGCCCACGGCCCCCGCTATGAAAAGGCGGCACCGCCCAGGGAATATGCGGCAATGCTGCTGATGAAGGCGGACACGGCCCGCGTGACCAACCAGGGCATCACCAAGTTCGGAGTCCTCTACACCGACTACGAGCTCTGCTTCTGGAAGGACAAGAAGGTCAAGATCAAGTGGGACATCGACGACGTCTCCAAGCTCTACGTCTACGACCAGGAAGGCCACAAGATATGCGAGGCGGTCTCCGCCGAGGTGCTGGGTTTCGGCGAGAAGTGCTCCCAGGCCGCGCTGGAGAAGCTCATGCGCGACCAGAAGCGGCAGTACCGGGAGAGCGTGGAGGCCCTGGAGGACTTCACCACCCCCTACGAGGCGCGGCTTGAACAAGGCCGACCCTCCGACGCTGTGGGCAAGCTCGACCTGATGATCGGACACGCACCCAGCAGCAAGGTGATCGCCCTCCCGACGGACAAGGAGTATCGCGGCGAGGTCGCCGCCCAGAGCAGGAAGAAGCGCAGCGGGGCCGGGGACGAGTTCCTGGCGGCGAAGGGCGAGAGCGTCCTGGACAGGCTGCGGGCTATCAACGAATAGGAGGAACATCATGGAAGTTACAGCAGCAGAACGCACCACCACCTACACCGAGGCCCAGAGCCTCGCCGCGAAGATCAACGGCTACATCGTAGCCCAGCGCACCAGCATCGCCGCGATCGCCAAGGAGATCGGCTACAGCCGGGTCACCGTTTCCCGGTATCTGGCTGGCAAGTATGACAGCGACCCCACCGGCATCGAGGCCAAGCTCGCCGCGTTTCTGGCGGGCCAGACCGGGGAGGAGGTGGAGCTCCCGCCGCCCCCGGAGCCGGGGCAGAAGGGCGGGCAGAAGCCCCGCTTCTATGAGAGTCGGGACGCCAAGGCCGTCCTGGGCGTGTGCCAGAGCAGCCAGGAGTATATCGGGCTGGGCATCGTAGTGGCCCGCAGCGGCTACGGAAAGACCTACGCACTCCGGGAGTACGCCAAGCTCCCCCGGGTCGCCTACATCGAGTGCGACGACACCATGAGCAGCCGGGACTTGGTGGAGGCGATCGAGCGGAGCATCGGGCTCCCCAACGGCTACGGCACGATCTGGCGCAGGGTCAACGGCATCCGGGAGTTCTTCAACACCAACCGGGGCTACCTCCTCATCATCGACGAGGCCGACAAGCTGGTGAGCAAGTACACCCAGAAGAAGATGGAGATACTCCGGGCGATCTTCGACCAGAGCGACGTGGGGCTGGTGATCGCGGGCGAGCCAAAGCTGGAAGCCCAGATCAAGACCTATCTGGCGCGGATGGCAAACCGGGTCGACTTCTACGCCTCGCTCCGGGGGCTGGCCCCCTCCGAGGTGGAGGGCTACCTGGAGGACTTCAACATCACCCCGGACGCCCTGCTGGAGCTGAAGGAGCGGGCGTGTAATATGCGGACGGGCTGTTTCCGCCTCCTTGATCGCACCCTCTCCAACGTAGGGCGCATCCTGGCCGAGCGGGGCGAGAACACGGTCACCGTGAAGATCATCGAGCAAGCGTCCTCCATGATGATGCTCTGACGACTGGGGGCCGGGACAATGAAAATGAGAAAGCAGCGGCACATGGGCGCGGCCCTGGTGGTTCTCTCCTGGCTCATTCTGCTTCTGGCCGCGACCGGGGCAACCCCCATTGACCAGGACGCCACCGCTGCAGTGCTGCTCCTCCCCCTGGGGCTCTACATGATCTTCACGGAGCAGTATATTTTGTACCCCTGACGCCGACCGGCGCGGGCATATAACCGAAAGGAGCTTAGACATGGCAAGAAAACGAGTCATTGAGGAGCCGAGCCTCAAGTCCTGGGAGGACGTGAACGACGCCCTCCGACAGATCGCGGAGGCCCAGATCGCGCTGGGCGACATCGAGAGCGATATGCAGAAGCAGATCATCGGGGCCCAGAAGGTGGCCGAGGAGCAGAGCAAGCCCATCAAGGACGCCCAGGCCCGGCTGGAGAGGGAGATCAAGGCGTTTGTCACCGACCACCGGGACGAGATGGGGAAGGCCAAGACCATGACCCTGACCTTCGGCGAGGTGGGTTTCCGACTCTCCACCTCCATTTCCCTCCCCCGGGCGAAGGAGAAGCTGGAGGAAATCATCCGCCGACTGAAGTCGCGCCAGATGCACGACTGCATCGTGGTGGAGGAGAAGATCAGCAAGGAGGCCCTGAAGAAGTACGGCGAGGACACGGTCAACGCGGTCGGGGCCACATGGAAACAGAGCGACGTCTTCGGTTACGAGGTGAACATCGCCAAGCTGGAGCAGATCAAGGCGGGCGGTTGAGAAAGGGGGCCCAAGGAATGGCAGCAGCACGAACAGGGCGCAAGCAGCCCTCCATCCGCACCCTCTGGGCGATTGCCAAGTCGCCGGAGCTGCACATGACGGACGAAGACCTCCACGCGCTGGTCTACCGCGAGACCGGGAAGGAGTCCATAAAGGCGCTGACCCAAGGGCAGATCAGCGAGGTGGCCCGCGTCCTCCAGAACATGAAGGACGGGGTCAGCCGCAGCACCCGCGCCAAGCGCACCGATGAGGGCGGAGACGCCCGCACCGTCCAGCAGCGGCGAAAAATCTACGCCCTGACCGAGTCGCTGGGCTGGAATGACAACCCCCAGCGCATCCAGGGTTTCGTAAAGCGCATGACCGGCGTCGACCGGCTGGAATGGCTGAACGTGGCCCAGTGCGAGAAGGTGATCGAGGGACTCAAGGCGATCTTAAAGCGGCAGGAGCGGAAGGAGGGGGAGGGATGAAGGGGACAAGCGACCAGGACATCCTGGCTGCACTGAGCGGCATCATTGAGATGCAGCGCACCGCCCGGAGCGATGTGGAGGTCTGTGCCGAGACCGGGCTTGTGTTCCTCCGCATCTATTACCAGAAGCTCCCGGAGCCCGTCGCCCGCCGCCTCACGGAGCTCAATCCAGTCGCGCTGGCGGCTATCCCCGGGGCGACCGGGCAAAACGGCTCCGAGAAAGCCCGGAAGAACATCGCCTCAAGCGTGGCGAGCGACGCGGCCTTTGCCCAGGTCATCCGGGCGGCGAACATCTACCGCAAGAAGCTGGGCCTCGGCCCCCTGGGGGCGGACGGCAGACCAGAGCAGACGGAAGGAGGCAGCAGCAGTGAGTAACAGCGAACAGGCCGGGCGCGTGTGCCCGATCTGCGGCAGGAGGTACACAGAGCGGCCCGCCCTCTCCCGGGCGGACAATGCCACGGACATCTGCCCGGACTGCGGGATGATGGAGGCCCTGGCCTCCATTCCCCGGAGGCGGGAGGGGCCCGCCGAGCGCACCAGGAGGGCCGTGTACGCCACAGGCAACAAGTGGGCGATTGAGAATTTCAACGCCACCCACGGCTGAGAAAGGGGCGTACATGGCCAGAGTGTATAAGGGCCGATATTGTGACCGCTTCTACTGTGACAAGGTTCGTGAGCGGCGATGCTGCGCGGACTGCTGGCGGCGCAAGGCCAGGAAGTGCCGAAGGGCCTGTCAGAACGACCCGAGTCGGTGCGGATTGCAGGGCAAGCCCCCGGAGAGGAGGCGGCGGTCATGCTGACCATCACCCTCCAGGTGGGAGCTCCGCCCGGTCAGGCGATCGGCGTCAAGGAGGACATCGCTATGAGACTGGAGCCCCTGGGCGATGTGCGCGTGGTATCCATCACCGAGGACACGCCGGAGCAGCTCCATGTCGCGGGCTATGGGGCCGCACAAGGCCCGCCGAAGCGTTAGGGGGCTGGGATATGGCAAAGAAGCAGAAGCGGCTCACGCAGCGCGAGAAGGCCGAGAGAGCGGCCATTAAAAAGCAGCTCCAAGCGGATGGAGTCCTCCCGCCCAACAAACCCCGGCTCAATCGAAAGAAGTTCGCCCGGGAAGCGTTCGAGGCGTTTGAAGCGTTCTACACCTCCGAGCCCATCCGGGCAGAGCTCTCGCTCATTAAGGCGATCGGCTTCATGGTGGGGCCGGACATGAAGGAGGTCTCGCCGGAGGAGGTCGGCGTCCTCAAGCTGCTCAAGCTGGCGGTTGAGTACAACGCTTTTCTCAGAAAACTTGAGAGCGAGGGCCGCACGAAGTACAACTACGGGGAGCTCATTGACGAGGTCATTCTCCCCATCACCAACTTATAGGAGGTAAAACCACCATGGCAAAACTGACACCCGACGCGACGAGGACGGAGTGCGGCCTCGTCATCAACGAGAAGATTATTCCCTGGGGGGCCAAGTGGCCCAAGGACTCGGGAAAGTACAAGAAGGGCCAGAAGTTCAAGGCGGACAAGCGACTCTCCGGGGGCACCGGCAAGGTGGCGGGCATCACCATCCACAACACCAACGACCTGGAGAATGTGGAGGAGGACGCGGAGCAGTACACCCGGGCGACATGGCCCAACGCCAACATGAACGACGCCCGCGTCCATTACTACGTGGACGACATCAATGCGTGGCAGAACCTGGAGGACACCGAGGTGGGCTGGCACGCCGGAGACGGCAGCAGCGGCCCAGGGAACGGGACGACCATCGCAATCGAGATCATCATGGACGGCACCGGGAGCAAGGAAGACCTGGGGGCCGAGGCCAACGGCGTCATCCTGGCCGCGCTGCTGCTGAAGAAGTACGGCCTGACCGTGGAGCAGCTCTACACTCACAATCACTGGATGGGCCACCCGGACGCGATCGTGCAGGGAGCCCGTAAAAACTGCCCGCTCTACATCCTCCCGCACTGGGAGCAGTTCAAGGCCAGGGTCGCCGCGAAGCTGGCGGAGCTCAACGAAGCGGGCACCGACGCCCCCATCGAGGAGGTCAGGACGGCGATCATGGGCGAGGCCCGGGCTACGGCCCAGCAGATGGCCCTCTACTGCCGGAGCAAGAACGCCGAGCCGAAGATCACCAGCTGCTCCCTGGAGGAGCTGGCGGAGATGTATCTGGAGGAGGGCAAGGCCGAGGGCGTCCGTGGCGACGTGGCCTGGGCCCAGAGCCTCCATGAGACCGGCTTCTTCAAGTTCGGCGGCATCGTCCAGCCGGGGCAGAACAACTTCGCGGGCATCGGGGCCCTGAACGGGAATGCCAAGGGACAGGCGGCGACCTTCCCCGACCCGCGCACCGGCGTCCGGGCCCAAATCCAGCACCTGAAGGCATACGCCTCCAAGGAACCGCTGGTGAACGCCTGTGTCGACCCACGCTTCTCCCTGGTCGTCCGGGGCTCCGCCGAGTTCGTGGAATGGCTGGGGGCCTCCGACAATCCCCAGGGCAAGGGCTGGGCGGTACCGGGCAAAGGCTACGGGGCCAGTGTGGTCAAGCTGCTGGGCGCAGTTATGGCCCAGGAAACGCCACAGAGCCCCGCAGAGCCCCCGGAGCCCGACCCCCTGGCCCAGTTCCCCGAGTGGCAGCGGGATGGTCTGACGAGGCTCGTGGAGGCCGGTATCATCAACAGCCCGGACGTCTGGGCCGCTCGCTATGGGACGCAGATCACAGTCGGTGAGATCTTCGGTATTCTGGGCAGGATGTGCCAGAAGCCGGAGGAGTAACAGGAAGGAGGCGCGGGCATGGACAATTTTCTGAAGGAGCTGACCGTTGAGATGCTGCCGGACGGTCTCTGGCGTCAGATCGCCGAGGCAATCGGGGTCGAGAATTTCTACAAGCTCGCCGAGGTGATCGGCGGGGCGACCATCTACATCCCCCAGGCGGAAAGCATCACGCGCCCTGTCCGCGATGCTCACATCAAGGACGAGTTTAACGGCTACAACCACAGCGAGCTGGCCCGGAAGTATGGTGTAACCGACCGCTGGGTTCGGGAGCTGTGCGGCCCCGGCATCGTGGAGGGGCAGATTGACCTGTTCGGCGGGCAGGACGGGGCTTCTTAGAATCAAATCTAAGAATTGCTTCATAAGGACACTTCCGGGAAAACAAGATACCCTAAGACTACGAGCTTCGCTCGTAGTCTTATTTTTATGCTCGAAGGAGGCAGAAAACATGAACATGGAAGTCATCACCAGCGCGGCGGGCAACGTGCTCGCCAACATCGTCCTCGCCGTCATCGCCCTGGCCGGGGCCTATGCGGTCTACTACATCCGGCTGGCCGGGGCCCAGGTGAAGGCGCAGACGAAGCAGATCGAGGACAAGACGGCCCGCGAGCTGCTGGAGAACGCTCTGGACGACGTGGTCAATCTGGCGACAGTTTCGGTCAATGCCATGGAGCAGACCACCGCCAAGGCGATCAGGGACGGCGTCAAGGCCGGGCTCAACAGCAAGGAGGAGCTGGTCATCCTGGGCAAGAAGGTCTTCTGCGAGGTGAAGGCCGCAATCGCACCGGAGGCGCAGCGGGTCATCACCGAGAACCTGGGCAGCTTCGACGACTACCTGACCAAGTGCATCGAGGACGCCGTCCTCAAGGTCAAGCGGGACGACCCCTACCTGACGATCTCCGGGGAGCTGCTGGACGGCATCGGCGAGGCCACGGCGAAGGAGGACGCCCCCGGAGCTGCCGCCGAGTAAGGAGGCCCTCATGGACATCACCCAGATCACTGCCGTTATCGGCGCGGCGGCGTCGCTGCTCTGCACCCTGGTCGTGGGGGCTCTGACCTACTTCATCAAGAAAACGCTGACCTCCCTGGAGGACGCGGACAAGCGGAATGCTGCCGCAATCCAGGCGGAGGCCAGCAAGCGGGAGCAGGAGCTGAAGGAGCTGAACGGCCAGCTCAGCGACCTGAAGAGCGATCTGCCGCTGGTCTACACTTTGCGGGAGGACTTCATCCGCAGCATGAACAGCGTCGACCACAATATCAGCGGGCTCGACCAGAAGGTCGACCAGATTCTCCGTCTCATCACATCCTTCGGAAAGGAGGGGTAAATTATGACCTTTTTGGATGAAAACACCGAGCTGGAGGTGGAGAAGAACAAAGCGATCCGGGGCTATATCGTGCGGGCCCTGGCCCGGGGCAACAATGGGGCCCTGCTGGTTCGCCAGATCGTCAATGCGCTTATGGCGGACAACCTCATCATGACCCCGGACATCGGCAAATATCTCAAGTACCTGGAGGACGGCGGTTATGTCGAGTTCACCAACCGCTCCGTCAACGCCTACAACGCCTACCGGAAGGACGCCGTGGTGCAGCTCACCAAGAAGGGCATCGACTTGGTGGAGGACACCATCCAGGACGGTGGGGTCAATGTCTGAGAAGAAACGCCGGAGGGGTCGGATACACTCCACCGTAGACGACCTCCCGGAGCCTCTCAAGTCACAGTTCGAGGTGAAGCTGGCAAACCCGGCGAACACCTACAACGAGCTCTCCGAATGGCTGAAGGGCGAGGGCTACTCCATCAGCAAGTCGGCGATCGGACGGTACGCAGTACGGACGAGGGAGGCCGCGCAGCGCGTGGCCGAAACCCTCCAGCGCACCCAGGCAATCGCCCAGGCTGTGGAAGCGCACCCTGACCTGGACTACACCAAGGCGGCGGAGCTGGTACTCATGGACGGCCTCATGCAGCGGGTCAGCACCGCCGAGGAGGAATTTGACGAAATGCCGCTGGACAAGGCCGGTCGCCTGATTGCATCCCTGGCCCGGAACGCCACCTATGAAAAGCGCGTCCGGGCTGACCTGAAGAAGAAGGCGGAGCTGGCCTTTGACCAGATGGAGGCGGAGCTTATGTCGGCAATCAAACAGCACCCGGAGCTGGCGGGCGAGCTGCACGACGTTCTGGCCAGGGCGCGGGAGAAGGTGCTGACCGATGGCGAAGATTGACCTGAAGGAATACCTGGAGCGGCTGGAGGAGCCGGAAGACCGGGAAGCGGTCGCCAACCGCGACTACCAGCGGGAGCTTTTTCTTGAATATGTTGTCCGCGACAGCAATTTCCCCGAGCGTCGGGCGGAGCTCCTCCGGGACTTCAAGGC
Organism: Oscillibacter sp.; assembly: GCA_009773995.1. Classification (GTDB taxonomy): domain Bacteria; phylum Bacillota; class Clostridia; order Oscillospirales; family Oscillospiraceae; genus Oscillibacter. Next base: position 12,304 of record VSMY01000005.1, read on the forward strand.
CGGGAAGGAGCTGACCGGGCCGAAGGGACTGCGCCGGAAGCTCGGGGCGATCGACCTGGAGTATTTTGGGCGGGCCTACCTCGCGCACTACTTCGTCCGAAAATCCCCCGCGTTCCACGGCGAGCTCGACCGCATCTGGCGGGAGGGCGTCCTGAAGGGGCTTGACCCAACCGTCGCCGCGAAGGAGATCAGCCGGGCGGACGGCTGCAGGAGGGCGATTGAAGCCCCCCGTGGCCACGCCAAGAGCACGACCTTTACTTTCAAGGACTCCATCCACGCGGCGGTCTATGCCTACAAGCACTATGAGATCATCCTCTCCGACAGCTCCGAACAGGCCGAGGGCTTCCTGGCGGACATCAAGACCGAGTTCGAGGAAAACGCAGCTCTCCGGGAGGACTTCGGGGAGCTGGAGGGGAAGGTCTGGAAATCGTCGGTCATTCTGACCGCCAACGGGGTCAAGATCGAGGCGATCGGCTCCGGCAAGAAAATCCGCGGACGCCGCCACAAGCAGTGGAGGCCAGACCTCATCGTCTGCGACGATCTGGAGAACGACGAGAACGTCAACACGCCGGAGCAGCGTAAGAAGCTCCGGGACTGGTTTTACAAGGCGGTCTCCAAGGCGGGCGACACCTACACGGACATCGTCTACATCGGGACGCTGCTGCACTTTGACGCGCTGCTGGCCAACGTCGCCAAGAACCCCAGCTACAAGGCCGTCAAGTACCGGGGCGTCATCAGCTTCGCCACCAACAGCGAGCTCTGGGACGCCTGGGAGAGCATCTTCACCGACCTCGCCAACGAGAACCGGCAGGATGAGGCCCGGGCCTTCTATGAGGCGAACCGGGAGGCGATGCTGGAGGGCACCGCAGTCCTCTGGGAAGAAAAGCTGTCCTACTACGACCTCATGGTGATCCGCATTTCCGAGGGCGAGGCCAGCTTCAACAGTGAAATCCAGAACGACCCCATTGACCCGGAAAACTGCACCTTCCAGGAGGAGTGGTTTGACTTCTGGGACGACGACGGGAAGCAGCAGCCGGACTTCTCCGACCCGCGCTTCCTGTTCATTGGGGCCAACGACCCCTCCCTGGGCAAGAACAAGAAGTCGGACACCAGCTCCATTTTTGCGCTGGCCAAGGATACCCTCACCGGCTACCTCTACGTCGTGATCGCGGACGTCGCCAAGCGGAAACCCGACCAGATCATTGAGGATGCGCTGGAGGCGAGCCGACGTCTGAAGCGCGACTTCAAGCGGCCTTACTACAAGTTCGGCGTGGAGACGGTGCAGTTCCAGTATTACTTCGCGGAGATCATGCGGCAGCGGGCGGCGGAGGCTGGCGAGTACCTTCCTATCGAGGAGATCAACAGCACCCAGAATAAAGACGCCCGCATCCAGTCGCTGCAGCCCTTCGTGAAAAATGGCTACATCAAGTTCAGCAAGAAACACAAGACCCTCCTGAAGCAAATGACCGAGTACCCCATGGGCAAGAACGACGACGCCCCGGACGGGCTCCAGATGGCCGTGAAGCTGGCCCTGGACATCAAGGTCGGGCGGAGGGTCGAATACAAGAGCGTCATCGCCCGCGCCCTGGACTTTCGGCGCGGAGCCTACTAAGGAGGCGAGAGCTATTATCCAAGAGAACACCATCATCCACGGCGACAGCCTCACAGTGCTCCGGGAGATGGAGGCCGGGAGCGTGGACGCGATCATCACCGACCCGCCCTACGGCATCAACTACGTTTCCCAGACCGGGGCCAAAATCAAGAACGACAAGTCGCCCTTTATCTGGTTCCTCTATGACGCTTTCCGGGTTCTCAAATCCGGGGAGTCGGGCCGGGGCTCCCTGGTCTGCTTTACCCGCTGGGACGTGCAGCAGACCTTCATCGACGCGATGAAGCTGGCGGGCTTCCAGGTCAAGAGCGAGGTGATCTGGGACAAGGTATTCCACGGCATGGGCGACACCAAGGCGGCGTTCGCCCCCTCCCACGAGAACATTATCTTTGCGGTCAAGGGGAAATTCAGCTTTCCCGGGCACCGTCCGAAAGACCTTGTCACCTTCCAGAAGATCAACAGCTCCCAGATGGTACACCCGACCGAGAAGCCCGTGGGCCTCCTGGCCAACCTCATCACCAGCGTCACCAAGCCCGGCGGCCTCATCCTCGACCCGTTTGCCGGGAGCGGCTCCACCCTGGTCGCTGCCAAGAAGACCGGACGGCGGTTCATCGGCGTGGAGCTGGACGACGACTACTACCAGATCGCGCAGCGGCGCGTTGAGGAGGCCGTGGAATGAGCAGAAGAAAGCAGCGGCGGCAGAACGCCCAAGCCCCGCCCGCACCTCTGCGCCGTCCTGATATTCAGGAGATCGCCGTCGCCCATGTGACGGACAAATATAGCGAATATCCCAGCAACGGCCTCACCCCTATCAAGCTGGCGGAGATACTCAAGGAAGCCGACGCGGGCGACGTGCTGCGGCAGATGGAGCTGTTTGAGGAAATGGAGGAAAAAGACCCCCACCTGTCCAGCCAGCTTCAGACCCGGAAGAACGCCGTCACCGGCCTGGACTTCGAGATCATCCCGTTCAGCGACGATCCCCGGGACAAGGAGATCGCCGCCTTCATCGAGGAGCAGCTCGGCGGCATGGAGGGCTTCGAGGACGTGGAGAACGATCTGCTGGACGCGATCGGTAAGGGCTTCGCTGTTTCGGAGATCATGTGGGGCTATGACGAGGGGCACGTTGTCGCCACCCAGATCAAATCCCGGCACCAGAAGCGGTTCTTCTGGGATAGCCTGGACGACTCGTTCAAGGTACGCACCCAAGAACACACCGAGGGGCTGCTGCTCCCGGCGAACAAGTTCATCGTCCACAAGTACAAGGCCCGCAGCGGGCACACCTCCCGGGCGGGTATCCTCCGGGTCGTGGCCTGGATGTACCTGTTCAAAAATTACGATCTGAAGGACTGGGTCAGCTTCGCCGAGGTCTATGGCCTCCCGCTCCGGCTGGGCAAGTATGCGCCAGGAGCGAGCGAGGCCGACAAGGTGGCCCTCATGCAAGCTCTCATCCAGATCGGCGCGGACGCAGCGGGCATCATCCCGGACGGCACCACCATCGACTTCATCACCACGGAGAAGACCAGCTCCACCGACCTCTATGAACGGCTGGCCCGTTACTGCGACGAGCAGATCAGCAAAGCGATCCTGGGCCAGACCCTCACCTCAGACTCGGGCGGCGGCAGCTACGCCCAGAGCAAGACTCACAACGACGTCCGGCACGATCTGACCGTGGCCGACTGCAAGGCCCTGGCCTCCACCCTCCGGCGCGACCTCATTCGCCCTCTCTGCATTTTCAACTTCGGCGAGGACAAGCGCATCCCCAAGATACAGTTTGACTGCGAGGAAGGGGAAGACCTGGAGCAGACCGCCAACATCCTGGACGTGCTCATTGGGAAGATCGGGCTGCGGGTACCCACCAGCTACATCTACAAGAAGTTCAGCATCCCGGAGCCGGAGGCCGACGAGGAGGTCGCCACCCCCCGGGCTGCAGCGGGGCCGGGCGTCCTCCCCTTCAAACAGGAACCGCCCGCACCATCTATTGTGCTGAAGGCCGGAGCCGACGCAGAGCCCGGTACCCAGGCGCATATCGACCGGCTGGCCGACGCCGCCGTCAGGCGCGGGGCTGGCTGCTTCAAAAAAGCCTTCGCCCCGGTTCTCAAAATAATTGAGAATGCGGGGAGCCTGGAGGAGCTTCGGGCCATGATGGAGGACGAGAAGGCCGTCGCCGAGCTCTACAAGGCGATGGACGTCACCCAGGCGGAGGAGCTGCTCCAGAAGGTTATGGTGTACGCCAACCTGGAGGGGAGGGCCCTGGAAGATGGACGGCATTGATACGATTTTCAGCCGGAAAGACATGACCTTTCAGGAGGCCGTGGACTACTTCAAAGAGCGCGTCCCGGTCACGGCAGATACTTTTTACAAGATCGCCGAGGAATACCGAGCCCTGGCCTTCACCGTCAGCGGCTACACCAAGGCCCAAATCCTGAAAAAGTTCTACGACGAGCTGCTCTCCGCGTTGGAGGACGGCAGCACTCTCCAGGAGTTCCAGGCCAACATGAACGACTTCCTGGAGTCGGAGGGTTACGAAGGGCTCAACCCGGAACAGGCCGACCTGATTTTCCGCACCAATATCCAAACGGCCTACAACGTGGGCCATTACCAGCAAATGACCGACCCCGCCGTCATGGAGCTGCGCCCCTTCTGGCAATATGACGCGGTCAACGACTCCCACACCCGGCCCAGTCACCTGGAGATGGATGGCCGCGTCTTCCCGGCAGATTCCCCCGTCTGGAATACCTGGTTCCCGCCCAACGGATTCAAGTGCCGCTGCACCGTGAGAACACTCTCCAGGCGTCAGGTGGAGCAGCGGGGCCTGACCGTGGAGACCTCATACCCGGCAGTCGCGCCCGACCCGCACTTCGGCACCAACCCGGCAAAGGTGCGCTTTGAGCCCGACCTGAAGGGCTACCCGGAGCAGCTGGTGAAAGCATACCAAGCCCGGCAAAAGGAGGGAGCCCCCAAATAGGCGCACAGGGGCCCATACAACGCCGCCACCGCCCGGGAGGGTAAAGTTACGGGGCAGGGGCCCGGGGCCCGTTGTGGGGCGCACTAACGGCGTTATAACGGGTAACGGAGCAAGCATGAAGGAGGACACCAGCAAATGAAGGACTTTTTTATTCTAAAGGGCGGCGGCGTGGAGCTCACGGGAGCCCCGGAGACCATCACCGTCCTCCCCCTGGGCCACGTCGTCAGCTCCAAGGGCGAGTTCGACGTGGACGAGGGCAGCTTCCAGGCGATGAAGGCGCAGATCGCCCAGCGCGGCGTTGATCTGGTGGTGGACTATGAGCACCAGACCCTCAAAGGAGTCGAGGCTCCCGCTGCTGGCTGGGTGAAGGAGCTGAAGCTGGAGGACGGCAACATTGTGGCCGTCGTTGAGTGGACGCCCCGGGGAGCGGAGTATCTGAAGAACCGGGAGTACCGCTATCTCTCCCCCGTGGTCAATGTCCGCAAGACGGACAATAAAGCCATAGGGCTGCACTCCCTGGCCCTGACCAACACCCCCGCGATCGAGAACATGACCCCGATCGTCAACTCAGACAATTTTGAAGGAGGACATGAAAACATGGATATGCAGAAGCTGGCAGCGGCACTGGGGCTCGGCCCGGACGCCACCGAGGAGCAGATCATGGAGGCGCTCCAGGCGATGGTCGCTGAGAACAAGAGCCTCAAGGAAGGCAAGCAGCCCGGGGACGAGGCCACCGTCGCCAACAAAGCGGTCTGCGAGCTGCTGGGCCTGAAGGCCGGGGCTCCCACCGAGGATGTGACCGCGAAGATCATGGAGCTCAAGGGCGGCACCATCGACGGGGTCAATGTGCTGGCGGAGCTGAAGGCCCTGAAGCAGCAGAACGCCCAGCGGGACGCGGACGAGGCCGTCACCCTGGCCCTGAAAGCGGGCAAGATCACCCCGGCGCAGAAGGACTGGGCTCTGAGCTATGCCCTGGCCGACCCCAAGGGCTTCGGCGCGTTCGTGGAGAAGGCCCCCCAGGTCGTCCCCATGGGCGAGATCGACCTGGGAGGTGGCGTGGCCCTCAAATCCGCTGCGCCGGATGAGGCGACCACGCTGGTCTGCAAGCAGCTGGGCGTCAGCCAGGAAGACCTGGAGAAATACGGGAAGGAGGAGTAAGTCACTATGGGAGCTTTGACTAATGCAAGAGACACCGCCGAGGTCATGAACGGCGGCAAGCAGCTCGTTCTGCCGGTAAAGGCCAAAACCACCATCTACCAGGGGGCCCTGGTCGCCCTGGACGCGGACGGTTACGCTGTCCCCGGGAAGAAGGCGGAGGGCCTGACGGCGGCGGGCCGGGCCGAGGAGACTGTGGAGAACACGGGCAGCGACGGCGAGCTGGTCATCCGGGTCACCCGGGGCGTGTTCGTCTACGCCAACACAGGCACTGCAGCCAACAAGGTCGGCGTGGGCCACGTTCTCAAGCCCTGCTACATCCAGGACGACCAGACCGTGACCGCCCTGGCCACCGGAGCCTCGGTCGCCGGGCTGGTCATCCGGGTTGACGACAACGGCGTCGCCGTGGAGATCGGCACTGGCCTGACCGTACCGGCCACCGCCCCCGCCAGCGGCAGCTAACAAACAAAAGGAGGATAAGACGCTATGGTTATCAATCCCCAGACCCTGCGCGGCATCTACGTCGCGTTTAACACCATCTTCAACAAGGCCCTGACGGAAGTGCAGCCGATGTACACGGAGGTCGCCTCCGTCATCCCCTCCACCACGGAGTCGGAGACCTACGCCTGGCTGGGCGACATCCCCGGCATGAGGGAGTGGATCGGCGACCGCGAGGTGCAGAACCTCACCGCCAGCGGTTATGTCATCCGCAACAAGGACTTCGAGCTGACCGTGGGCGTTGACCGCAACGCGGTCGAGGACGATAAGCTCGGCCTTTACAATGTCTCCATCCAGATGCTGGCGCAGTCGGCGGCGGCGCACCCGGACGAGCTGATCTTCAAGCTGCTGGCCTCCGGCTTCACCGAGAAGTGTTTCGACGGCCAGCCGTTCTTCTCCGCTGCTCACAAGATCGGCGAGAAGACCGTCTCCAATATGAGCCACGCCAAGCTGAGCATGGACGCCTATATCAAGGCCCGCACCGCGCTCATGTCTCTCACCAACAGCAAGGGCCGGGCCCTGAACCTTGTCCCGGATAAGCTGATTGTCCCGCCCGCGCTGGAGAAGGAAGCCCGGGACATCCTGGTCGCCGACTTTGTGAACGGCACCAAGAACACCATGCAGGGTACCGCGAAGCCCGTGGTCGTTCCCCAGCTCGCCGGTCACGACTCCATGTGGTTCCTGCTCTGCACCAACCGGCCCGTGAAGCCTCTGATCTACCAGCAGCGGAAAAAGGCCAAGTTCGTGTCCAAGACCCAGGAGACCGACGAGAACGTGTTCATGAAGAAGCAGTTCCTTTATGGCGCGGACAGCCGGGGCAATGCGGGCTTCGGCTTCTGGCAGATGGCCTTCGGCTCCGACGGCACCGGGGCCTCCAACTGACGGAAAGGAGGGGCGGCATGAGCTACAGCACCAGGGCGGAAGTTCGGGAGATGATTAAGGACGACGCCCTCAACGCGATCATCGGGGACACTTTTATCGAGGAACCCGCGAAGCGGGAGGAGCTGGTCGCCCCCATCATCGACGCGGCGATCGCCGACGCGGACGGCGAGATTGACGGCTACCTCGCCAAGAGGTACGCCGTCCCCCTCGCCCCCGTCCCCAAGGTCATCAACAAGTTTTCCAAGGACATCGCGGTCTATAACCTGTTCTCCCGCATCGGCATCGACGAGGGGACAGACCAGAAGACCTACCTCAACCGCTACAATGCGGCGGTCAAGTTCCTCACGCTGGTGGCGGAGGGCAAGGTCTCCCTCGGGGCCGATGCTGACGGAGACCCCGCCAGCGCAGCTGCGATTGGATTCACCGTCCAGTCAAACCCCCGGCTGTTTAGCCGGGGGCAGATGAGGGGGATGTGAGTCATGTACGACATCCGCCTGGAGGGGGACACCCGGGCCATGCTCCGCAGGATACGGAGCTTCTCAGAGATCGACCGTCGCAGCATTAACGCCGCGCTCGCTGAGGGCGTCCGGGAGTCAACCCTCGAACGCTTCCGGCAGAGCAAGGGCCCGGACGGGCGACGGTGGAAGAGCTCCAAGCGGGCAATATTGGAGGGCGGCAAGACCCTGGTCAAGACCGGCCAGCTCCGCAACTCCATCCACACGAGATCGGACGCCTCCGGCTTTGCGGTCGGCACCAACGCCAAACACGCAGCGACCCACCAATTCGGCGAGCCGGGGCGCACTATCCGGGCCCGCAGGAAGAAGGTGCTGCGCTTCCAGTATAACGGCAAGTGGGTCTCCAAGAAGCAGGTGCGCGTCAAAATCCCGGCCCGGCCCTTCCTGGGCTTGTCGGAGGAAGATATGCAGGAGATGAAGGCCACCGTGGAGGACTTCATCGGTAGGGAGGGTTGACCATGCTCTACGGGCAAAGCAAGCAGTACCTCCTGGAGAAGCTCACGGAGGCGGGCCTCAAGTCAAGGCCATACACGGCTCTGAAGGCCCTTCAGAAAAGCCAGGAGTCCCACGTCGGTGCAGTTTTGTTTGAACGGGAAGCCTACGCCCGAAACGGCTCCAAAAAGCGTTTTAGGGATGAAGAGGGAGCGAAACACAAACGGCGCAAGGTTTTCGATCGGGCTGTCACCTTCGTTGTACTCATAGGCGACTATACGGACGACGCCGTGGAGACCATGCTGGAGAAGTTTGTCTCTCTGCTTGACCGTGGCATCATGGTCGACGGGAATTTTGTCCCGCTGGAGATAGAGGGCGTGGAGTGGGTCGATACCGAGGACGCGCTCCTCAAGGCCCAGGTCGCCGTCCGCGTGACGGTCACCTTCAACGGCGGCGTCTATAAGGACACGGACTTCGGGCCGCTGACCCACGTCAAGGTGGTCGAGATCGAGAAAATAAACGGAAAGGAGAATACAGATGGCAACCAAGAATAAGCCGGAGGCCGCGCCCGCAGCGGCGCAGCAGCTGGAGCAGCCCCAGGAGCTGCTGTCGATCGACACGCTCCGGGAGAAGCACAAGATCACGCGCCCCATCTTCGCTGGCGTATGTGCCGCGAACGACTGGAAGCCCGGCAGGGCCATGACCGAGGAGGCGTTCCTCCAGGCGGTCGCCGATTTTACCGGGGCTCCCATGGGCGCACCCCAGGGAAAGTGAGGCTAAGAAGTAATGCTTAGAGACGTTACAACATTTATCTCCGACGGTCTGCTCGGCTTTGCGACCGCCACCGGCGACGGCCTGAGTGTCAAGATCGGGGCCTCGCCCGTGGTGTCCGACACGCCGATCATCGTCACCGGCGACATGGACGCCGCCAAGATCAGGGGTCGGCTGGGCCTGTCCCCGCTGGCGGACGCCACCATGGACGCCGTCCAGGGCGGCGCGGCCCGCATCTTCTGCCTCCCGGTCGCCGCGACTACGGCGGGCACCCTGGCCCCCGTGGTGAAGGAGGGTGACGGCGGCGGCAGCTTGACCGTGAACGGCTCCCCCACCAACGCCTTCCAGGTGGTCATCCAGATCACCGCCCAGGGTGGGCTGAACACCGCAGCCTTCAAAGCCTCCATTAACGGGGGCCACAGCTTCACCGATGAAATCACCGTCCCTGTGACCGGCTCCTATGCTCTGGAGGGGACTGGGCTGACCGTCCAGTTCGCCGAGGCAGCGGACGCCGACCAGAAGCCCAGCTCCTTCCTGGTGGGCGACACCTTCACCTTCAGCTCCACAGCCCCGGCTATGACCAACGGCGACGTCCTGGCGGCGGTAGACAAGCTGAAGGAGTTCACGCAGGAGTTTGAGTTTATCCACATCGTCGGCGAGAGCACCCTCCCCCTCTGGCAAGCCATGAGCGAGGCCCAGAAGGAGCTCATGAACGTCTACCACAAGCCCGCCTTCATTCTGCTGGAGGCAGCGTTCCCCCAGGCAGACGTGGACGGCGATCTTCACGACTGGGCCTTCCAGATGGAAGCGAACCGGAAGAAGATCAAGAACACCGACATCCAGGTCTGCGCGGCCTGGGGCAGACTCGTCCGGCTGGACGGTACCACCCAGAATGTCAACCTCGCCGGGCTGGTGTCGGGCCGCTACGCCAAGGCCCCCGTCCAGGTCTCCATTGGCAAGACCCAGCCCGAGGCGGGCTACGGCTTCCCGGAGACGCAGCTCCTGGAGCTGATTCCGGCTGGCTACGACAACACCATCATCGAGTTCCTGGACGTGGCCGGATACCTGACCTTCCGGGAATATGACGGCCTGGACGACCTCTACGTCTATCACCCCAAGATGATGTGCCCGGACGGGAGCGACTACCGCTACGCCGAGGACGTGCGCGTCAGAAACAAGATCGTGCGAGAAACCCGGAAGAAGGCCCTGCTGTTCAAGAACGACGACATCGACCTCACGGACATCCAGGGCGAGCTGGAGGCCCGGGCGAAGTTCATCGCCACCCCTCTTGACCGCATGGTGAAGCAAAAGGAGATCAGCTCCTATGAGATCATCGTTAAGGAGGGCCACGAGGAGACATTCCTGGAGGACGAGACCATGCGGGTCAAAATCCGGTATCTGTCCCGTGGCTACATCCGCGAGGTGGAGATCGACCTGGGCCGCGCCCCCATCACCGCATAGGAAGGAGGATAAAAGCCTATGAGCCTCAAAGTAAACGGCAAAGCCTACGACTGGGGCGACGTCGACGTCAAGTTCCCCGGGCTGGCCCTCGTTGTGCAGGAGATCAGCTACGACGACGAGATGGAGATGGAGGAGTCTTACGGTTACGGCCACCGGCCTCGCGGCTACGGCACCGGAAACTATAAGTCTTCCGGGAAAATCTCCCTGCTCCGGGATGATTATGAGGAGTTCCTGGCGTGGTGCAGAGCCCAGGGCGTCCCGTTCTACAAGCTGACCATCCCCTCCATCGTTGTCTCCTACGCCAACGAGGGGGAGAAGACCCACATGGACGAGCTGAAGACGGTCAAGCTCACCAAGCGCAGCCACAAGGCCGCTCAAGGCGACAAGGGCCTGACCGTGGACATCGACATGATGATCGTCGGCGGTATCGTGACAGACGGCCTGGAGCCCGCCTGAGCGTTATCCCAAAATAACTGAGAAACGGAGGACACTTCCATGGAAGGCATGAAGAGCAACCCCGCCCCGACCCTCCCCGCTGCGACCAAGCTGGCCAGCGACGAGGAGCTGAAGGCGAAGTACGGCAAGGTCTACCGCATCGGCATGACGGTCTCCGAGGACGACGAGACGGAGATCGAGCTCGTTTACCGCTTCAAGCGGCCCAGCGTGGCCAGCTACGACCGTTACGTCAAGACGCTGGCCCAGATCGGCGCGTCCAAGGCCAGCAAGCGGTTCATGCTGGACGCCGTGGTGGAGGAGGACGAGGCCCGGCTCACCGCCGACGCCGAGACCTATCCCGGCGTGGCGATCGCGATCGGCGGCAAGCTCACGGACATCCTGGGCCTGACCAACGCGGTAAATTTGAAGAAACTCTAAGGGAGAAGGTCGCGGGGGTCAGGGAGAACGCTATAGAAACAGGGCTCCTGGAGATATACCGCTTCCTTCCCCCGCCTCTCTTAGAGCAATTTGACCCTGAAGCAATCAGCGACATCGGCGAATTTCTGGACTATGTGGCAAAGGCCCGCGTCGTCCAGGAGATGGAAAAGGACATCCTCGCTCGAGCGATCAGCGAAGTGTTCTCCTCGTAAATGGAGGTGAGAGCAGTGTGAGCTTAGAATCCATCTTCAAATTGTCGCTTGTTATGAACATGGTCGACCACCTCTCCGGGCCGCTGGCCGGTATCGCCTCCCGCGTGGGGGCAGACGTGTCCAAGCTGGACGCGCTGGGCCAGACCTTCGGCGGGTTCGTCAAAGCGGGTACCGCGATGCAGGAGGCTGGCTCCCAGATCACCAGCGCAGTGCTCGCACCCGTGGAGGCCACGTTTGAAACGCGCCGGGCCCTGGGCGAGCTGGCCTCGCTGGGCGTGGAAGACCTGGACGCGCTGGAGGGCGCGGCCCGAAACTTCTCCGACCAGTGGAGCGGCACCACAAAGGCTGACTTCATCAGCGCGGCCTATGACATCAAGAGCGGCATATCATCTCTGTCGGACGAGGGCGTCGCCGAGTTTACCGCTCTCGCGGCCCTGACCGCCAAGGCCACCAAGTCGACGGCCTCGGAAATGACCTCCCTGTTCGCCACCGGCTACGGCATCTATAAGGGCTACTATGACGACCTCACCGACATCCAGTTCGGGGAAATGTTCTCCGCTGGAATAGCGGAAAGCGTCCGGGCGTTCAAAACGTCCGGCACCGGCATGGCCCAGGGCATCCAGAGCCTGGGCGCGTCGGCCACCACCGCCAACGTCCCTCTGGAAGAACAGCTTGCAATCCTCGGTATGCTGCAAGCGACCATGGGAGGGGCGGAAGCCGGTACAAAGTACAAAGCCTTCCTCCGCTCGGCGGCGAAGGGTGGCGAGGCATTGGGCCTCTCCTTCCTTGACGCCAACAACCAGCTCCTGTCTATGCCCGAAATCCTCGAACAGCTTCGGGGCAAGTTCGGCGAGACAATGGACGCCGCTGAGAAGATGGAGCTGCAGAAGGCTTTTGGGGACACCGAAGCCGTCGCCCTCATTGATCTGTTGTATTCCAAGACTGGGGATTTGCAGGACAACATCCTCAATCTTTACGACGCGATGGGGCAAGGTACCGGCGTCGCCCAGGAGATGGCGTCTGCGATCCAGGAGACCGAGCCGGAGCGGTTCGCTCGCCTGCAGCAGCGCATCCACAATGTAACCGAGTCCATAGGCAACAGCCTCCTCCCCACGGTCAATGACCTTATGGGAAAGGGGGAGCAAGTGCTTACCAAGGTCGCCTCCTGGATAGAGGAGAACAAGGAGCTCGTCAAGATCATCATGCTCATCGTGCTGGCGATCGGCGGATTCCTCACCGTGGCGGGCACCGTGATCGCGGTCGTCGGCGGCGTTGGCCTCGTCATCACCAAGACGGTCTCCGCCTTCAAAATACTCAAGGCCGGGTTCCTATTGGCAAAGGGCGCACTGGCACCGCTCATAGGCTCCGTGTGGAGCTTCACAGCGGCCCTGCTCGCCAACCCCGTGACCTGGGTGGTCATAGGCATCGTGGCCCTCATAGCGGCCCTGGTGCTGCTCTACAACAAGTGCGAGTGGTTTCGCAATGGCGTCAATGCAATCCTGAGTTTCTTCAAGGAGAAGCTGGGCGCGGCCCTGGAGGTCGCCAGGAACATCTTCGGCGCAATCGGCGACGTGATCGGGCGCGTCATGGGGGCGGCGAAGGCCACCGTCCAGGAGAAATTGGACAACATGAAACGCGCCTACGAGGAACACGGCGGCGGCATCCGGGGCGTGGCAGCAGCTGCGATAGAGGGCGTGAAGGGCGTCTTCACTGCTGGGTATACCTTCCTGGACAATCTCACCGGAGGCAAGCTCACCGAGCTGAAGAACGCAGCAGCGCAGCGGCTGGGCGAGCTGAAGGCCGTCTACGAAGAAAACGGCGGCGGTATCCGGGGCGCGGCAGCGGCCACCATGGAGGGCATCCGGGGCGTCACAGAGGCCGGATTCAACACCCTGAATAATTTGACCGGGGGCAAGCTGGACGGCCTGAAACGCGCCTACGAGGAACACGGCGGCGGCGTCCGAGGCGTGGCAGCGGCTACGGTCGAGGGCGTCAAGGGCATCTTCGGCGCGGGCTTCACCTTCCTGGACGGCCTGACCGGGGGCAAGCTCTCCGAGATCAAGGACACAGCAGCGCAACGGCTGGGTGAGCTGAAGGCCGTTTACGAAGAAAACGGCGGCGGCATCCAAGGCGCAGCAGCGGCTACGGTTGAGGGCGTCAAGGGCGTCTTCAGTGCAGGGTACAATTTCCTGGACAACCTGACAGGCGGGAAACTGACCGAGATCAAGGACAAGTTTTCTGAGAAATTATCCCCCATCACCGGCACAGTCGGCAGCATCCTGGACGCGGCAGGAGCCACGGTCAGCGAAAAGCTGGGGAATATGCGGACGGCCTACGAGCAGCATGGCGGCGGAGTCCAAGGCATCGCCGCTGCCGCAATCGAGGGCGTCAAGGGTTACTACACAGCGGGCTTCACTTTCCTGGACAATCTCACCGGGGGAAAGCTCTCTGAGATCAGCGGCAAATTTACGACGGCCATGAGCGGCATCGTTCAGGGCATCGGCCAGAAATTCACTGAGGCTGGGTCGGCCTTTATGACCGGCCTGGGCAACATCAAAAACACAGTCACGGGGGCCGTGACGTGGTTCTTCGACTCCGGCAAGAAGATCGTCAGCACATTCGCCAACGGCATCCGCTCGGCCTTCTCTGGCGCAGTGGACGCGGTCAAGGGCGGACTCCAGAAAATTCGCAACCTCCTCCCGTTCTCAGACGCGAAGGAGGGCCCGCTCTCTACCCTGACCCTCTCGGGCCAGCGCACCATGACCACCTACGCCCACGGGCTGGCCTTGGCCCAGGACGCTCCTGCAGACGCAATGGAGCAGGGGCTCCAAAAGGCAAAGGCAGCACTGGGGCGCGAGCCGGTCGAAAAGGTCAACATCGGCGGCGACCACAGCGGCGAGGACGCCGATACCGCCGAGGGCGACGGCACTCGCAGCAACGGCAAGCAGGTCATCATTCAGAAGCTCATCATGCAGGTTGACCTGAAGAAGATCAAGGACTTGCAGATGCTGCTCTCGCTGCTGAAGGAGGTCGAGGACTACAGCGAAGGCAACGGCGACAATGACCCGGACGCCACACCGAGCCCGGCATAAGGAAGGGGGGGACGACCATGATCTTCATTGAGGACGAGCGCATTAAGCTGAACGGGGTCGTCCTCCCTGGCCTTGTAAAAAGTATCGAGGTCACGGAGACGGCAAAGGTGGACGAGCAGGAGGTAGAGGGCAGCGCGACCAAGCCCAAACAGGCCACCGGCTACGAAGACGCCAAGGTGAACATCGAGCTCATTATCGACGACACCGAGGGGCAGACCAAATATGAACGGTACGCCGTTCTGCGTGAGATCTTCCGAAAACCGGGGCAGAATGTTCCCCAGCCCATTCCCATCGTCAGCGAGGACACAGCGGCCCACGGCATTGAGAAGGTCATCTTCAAAAAGCTCACCCATAAGGGGGAGAACAAGAAGTCGCAGCTCGTGGCAAACTTGGAGCTGTGGGAATACATCCCCCAGACCATCACCGCCACCAGCAGCTCGGGCGGTTCCGGCAGCTCCGGGGGCTTGTCTGGCGGTGGCAGCTCTCAGGCTGCAGCAGCAACCAGCAACCTCAACCAAGACTATCAGCAATACTTAGGAACCAAGCGGGGCAAGTCGCCCGCCAGCGACATGGTCACCGGCGCGGCGACCGCCGCCTTAAACAAGGTAATGACGCAAATGCCATATTGAGGAGGCGCACCGTGGAAACAACAGAGCTCTACTATCCGCAGATCGCGGCCCAGGCCGGAGGCTACTCCTTCGACAAGGGCATCGAGGTCGAGATATACTCCGCCAAGTCATCTTATTTTGACTGGGCAAAAATCCGCTTCACGGAGCAGTTCCGTCCGAAGATCGCCCTCCCGCGCAAGGCCCCTGGTTCCATCCAGATGGGCTACAACGGCTCGCTGGACGAGGTTTTCTCCGGCTTTGTTGCCAAGGAGTATGACGGCGGGGCCTATATCAACGAGGTCAACCTGAAGGACGAGATGCTGCTCCTGGAGGAGACCATCATCAACGACACATTTCTGAACACCACGCCCCAGGAGATGATCTCCTTCTTTCTCTCCAAGGCGGGACTCTCTAAGATGAAGCTCGCCTCGAAGGGATACCCGAAGCGGAAGATGCTCCCCATCCGGGAGCAGAGCGTTGTTCAGGCAATCAACACCGTCAATGCGGCCTGGGGGCTCAAGGTGCCCTTTTTCTTCTCTGGCGGCACATTCTACTGGGACGAGAAGCCGGAGCAGAGCAAGGTCTACACCTTCGAGCATGGGGTCAACATTATCAACCTGACCCGGGCGGGCGGCGTGTGGGAGCTGGAAACGGTCTCCGCGCCCTTCGTCAAACACTCCCACAAAATTAACCTCATCCACCCCCAGATCAGCGGGGAGCAGGAAGTGCTGAAGGTGGTGTCCACCACCAACGACTCCGGCTTCATCCGCACCTATATCTATTTCTGACCGCAGAAAGGAGGGGCGCGTCAATGCTTGAGGAAATGGTCAGGTCAATCGTTAAGAAATCTATCGCCGTGGACTACCCGCATCTGAAGCTCCCCACCGTCGTCTTCGCAAAGGTGGACTCGGTAAAGAAGCTCGACACCTATGAGATCAAGGAGCTGGTCATTTACAACGACGACACGGGGGGCAGCTTCCGGGGGCATATCGTGGCCCATTGGTACGAGTATAAGCTCACCGTCCTTGACCGCTTCGGAAGCCCTGACAAGGCATTCCCAGCCCTCCCTCAGATCAAGTCTAAGAAGCAGTTCCAGCAGGGGGCGACGGTAGCGATCGCGCTGCCCTATGGAGAGCTGGCCCCGGCAATCATCGGGGAGGTGAAGCTGTGACAGGGCTGAAAGATACCGACATCCGCCTGGACGACTCCTGGCAACTCACCCAGGCGGCAGACGGGGACGCGCCTCTGTGCTCCGGGCTGGACTGCCTTTACCAGAACATCGTCCTGGAGGCAATCACGCAGCCGGGCGACCTGTTCTACGACACGGAGTTCGGCTGGGGCCTCTACGACTTTATTCAGTCGGAGGACACCGAGCTCACCCGCCTGGAAATGACGCAGCGCGTCAAAAGCAAACTGCAGAAGCGGGAGGTCATCCTCCCGGAGAGTATCAGCGTTAAGATCATCCGCGCCGACGATACCTTCCGGCTCCGCTGCACCTTCCGCTTCGCTGGGGAGAACGAGGCCAGGGCACTCAACATCATCATCGACGCGGTCAGTGTGGAGGTGACAGCAGCATGATTGACAAAAAAACCCTTGACGCCGTTCTCCCGGTTCCCAGTCTGGAGGAGCTGCGGGACGCCAAGGTGGAGGAGCTGAAGAACGAGGGCTTCGTCATCACCAATTTTCACTCGGGCGGCGTCTTCCACACAATGCTCATGATCGCGCTCCGCATCAAGATTGAGGTCATTGAGCTGCTCCGGCTGGTTTTGAATAATATGTTCGTTTCCCATGCCACCGGGATATGGCTTGACCTGAAGATGGCGGACTATTCCAAGAAGCGCAAGCGGGCACAGAAGGCCCGGGGCCTTGTGACTGTCACCCGCCTGGATATGGAGGGCGAGGCGATCAAGATCGCCAAGGGTCAGGTATTCAAGACCGCCCTGGACATCAACGGCGAGGAGCTGCGCTTCTTCTCCCTGGAGCCCACCGTCCTCCAGAAAGGGGCTCGGACGGTCGATGTGCTGGTGGAGGCCGAGATCGAGGGGGCCCGTTACAATGTCCCCCAGGGCCAGATCACCACCTCCCTCACCTATATCGGAGAGGTGGAGATCAGCAACGGCGAGGACTGGATAACCCGGGAGGGCAGTGACACCGAGGACGACGAAAGCGCAAGGACGCGCACCCTTCGCTCCTGGTCGGAGCTGGCGCAGCGGGCGATCGAGGACGCATTTATCAACACGGCGGAGGGCGTCCCCGGCGTCCTGTTCGCCCAGGCGGACTGCGACCATCCCCGGGGCCAGGGCACCGTGGACGTTATTGTCACAGGTACGGCGGGTGAAGCAACGGAGGGTCTGCTTAAACTTGTCCGGGAAGCTGTTGACAATATCGCCGGGCCGTATGATAATATCCTGGTGAAGTCATCCATCACCGTGGCCCAGGACATCAGTGTCACCGTCACAACCGCAGACGCAGCGACCGACGAGGAGATCAAGGGCCGCGTCCATTCCATCCTCGCGGAGCTCCTGGCCGTCCGTAAGGGCCGCAAGCTCTACGAGCTGACCCTCTCGGACATCAACCACGCAATCCGCAGCGGCTACAGTGACACGACCAACGTCAAGGTCACGGCCCCGGAGCAGGACGTCAAGCTGGACAAGGACAAGGTCATCATCCTCGGAGCTGTCTCTGTGACGGTTGAAAGGGAGTGACCGGATGAAGCGGTTTGACACCTTCGGCGAGTATATGTTCGACCTCCTGTTTGCACCGTTGAAGAAGGGACGCCGGGCGGTCAACCAGTTCGCTATCTTTTTCCGGGTCATCGGGCGGGAGTTCGATGATCTGAAGGCGGTGATCCTGCGGGTCAGGGACGAGGCCAATGTCGCCAGCGCGTCGGAGGTCATGCTCCCCGTCCACGGTCAAGACCGCGATATGCCCAGGCTGGAGGGGGAGGACGCAGAGGCGTACCGCACCCGGCTGTCCATGAAGGGCATTATTTCAAAGTGGAGCGGTACCCGCCAGGGCATCCTCTACGTCCTCGCAGCCCTGGGTTATGAACAGAGCCACATTGAGCCGGTCTATGAGCAAGACCCGGAGCACTGGGCGGAGTTCATCATCTTCCTGAAGGGGCGCAAGCAGAGCGGCGTCAATAACCTCGCTGTCATTGACGCCGAAGTTCGCAAGGTCAAAGAGGGCAGCAGCAGACCGTTCTATGGGACGGAAAGCGGAAACACCATCCTGCTGCTCTCCCGGCTGGAGCGGGGCGTTTCCGACTATCCCCGCTGTAACCAGATCGTCTGCGGCGTGTGGCCTCATGTGGCCAACATTGGCTATCTCCTGAAGTCGGACATTGTGATCGGTGACCGGGCGGAGTCCGGCGACGTCAACATCCCGAGGGCCGGTACCATCGCGGCCTCGGAGGAGTTCTATCACTATGGCGAGTACACCCTATATGCCGGGCTCGGCTCCGTTCTTGCAGCGGCGTCCCAAGAGCAGCGCGGCATCAAGATATATCTCAGGTGCGCCGAGCCGACCCGCTGTTCTCCCACCACCGACATCAACGGCGGCGTGGGCAGCATCATCGCCTCGACCATCGCGCCCCAGGGCCGGGCGGAGTCCAGCGACGTCACCTTCCCGCAGATCGGCACCTTCGCGGCATCCCAGAGGTGCTACTGCTTCGGAGAGAACACCATCTACAAGGGACTGGCCTCCGAGCTCGCAGCGGGCTCCAAGGCGCAGCAGGGCGTCAAGGAATACTTGAGGTGCTCCAGATCGTCCCGCTGCTCATCCACAACACATTCCAGAGGAGGCGGACGCTAAATGGCGAAAACACTCACTGACCTCGGCATCCAGAAGATCGGTCGACGCTTTGTCGATTCCATCGACCACGCGAATTACACCCTGAACGGGGAGCCGAAAACCGTCCCTCCGTTCCGCACCATGGTCAACGGCTCCGACGTGCGGGTCTATATCTATTTCAACGACACCGTCATCGGGGACGTGGCCAACGTGGAGCTGGTGGACAAGGACGGCGACATCGTCGCCAAGGCCGACGACCGGGTCTTCACAAAAACACCGGGCAAGGGGCTCTATGTAGCCTTCAAATATAATGTCAAAG
The DNA here is from genome assembly GCA_009773995.1 of Oscillibacter sp. GTDB lineage: Bacteria > Bacillota > Clostridia > Oscillospirales > Oscillospiraceae > Oscillibacter. The sequence goes on from VSMY01000005.1 coordinate 31,488, forward strand.
AAATGGAGGTCGAAAGCAGCGATGGAGTCTTATGAGCGCATAGGATGGCTCGACCACGTGGTCGACATCATCACCGAGGAGGTCATCCAGGAAGGGACGCCCGTGAGCCAGACGAACATGAACCACATGGACGACGGTATCTGGCAGAACCGGGAGACCATTATCCTGCATGACAGCCAGATCGCGGACGCGCAGCGTGAGATCAAGGTGCTGAAGGACGCGACCCTGAACAACATGGTCAACAACGTCTTTCTCATCAATTTTGTCTCTGTAACGTCCGTGGCAATCGCGTCCGGCATCTATGACCCCGTGGCGCGGAAAATCTATGTATAGGGTCGCTTGTACCCGTAAAGAAGCGAGCTGCATCCTCGGGAATTTCTTCAGTGGGCTCTCCCAGGTATGCGAAAATTGCCAGCGGCGTCCCCGGGACGAGCTGGCCCTCATCACCAGGGATGGCCTGAAGCTCACCGGCGAGGCCAGCCTGACCATAGAGGGCCGCAGCTCCATCACGGGCGAACCGGCAACGGTCAAGCTCACTGACTACGGCTTCGAGTTTTACGGGGACATCGCCGAGATCGAGCGCATCAGGAAAGGAAGGTGCGTCGGCTATGGCGGAACCGTCTACCCTGCAGAAGAAGGCTGAGATATTCCTGGAAAGGGACGTCTACCCCTTGCTCAAAAACTTCCCCGTCGCGGAAAAGTTCTCCCTCAATCAAGAGATCAAGCAGTCGTGCTACAAGCTCATCCGGGCCACCGTTATGGCGAACAACCTCACTGTCGTCAAAAAGCGGCTGGAGTGGCTGGACGAGGCGGACGCAGAAAAGACCCTGCTCCTCGTCCTGTTCGGCATAGCGAAGAACCAGAAGTATATCACGCAGAAGAAGCTCTTTGAATTGCAAGGGAAGCTCAACGAGATCGGGCGCATCATCGGAGGCTTGCAGAAGTATTTCATCAACAGCGGCAACGCTCCGCAAGCCAAAAAGTAAAAGCACCTACTTAGGGTTATCTCTGTATGGCGTCGAATCGTGCGGTTCGCGGCTGGGTGTCGGCCCGCAACTGGAACAACAACAATGCAACGAATAGGAACGTGAACGTCGGTTTTCGCCCCGCCTTGTAGGTTTATTTCGTCTGGTACGGCTACGGCTTTACTGGCGAGTCCTTGTTATACTTCAAGGGAGAGGTAATCCTTCGCCTTGTCTTTGACGGCGTAAAAACAGTGACCAAGCTCCGCCCGGCCCTCTCGTATTGGGAAGGTGGTGGGAGGTCTACAATGTGGGTAACAACCCGCGTCATAGGTGCCAAGCCGTTCTCAAAAGGAAGGGATGCCACAATGACGAAATTCCCCATTTTAGTAAAGACAGCGCAGAAGGTCAAACACCCCCAGATTCCACCGATCATGCCTCTCAGACCGTATGAGGAGATGGTCGGGTGGGATACAATCGGAGCCAGCTATAAAAACGCGCTCCGAGGCCAGCGGAAGTACACCCGGGAGGCGGTCTTATACGATCTTCTCTCCGAGGTGAATAATGTCCAGCTATGGCGTGAGCTCACGGCAATCAAAGTACGGCCAGACCCAGACCAGCGGAAGAAGGAGTATGTTCCTGGCTCCTATCGCCACAGAATGATTAAGGAGCCAAAGGAGCGCAGCCTCCACATTCCGAAGCTCCGGGACAAGATCGTACAGACTACCGTCCATGAAATTTTGCAGAACATCTATCGCCCTGTATTTGTAGACCGCTCTTATGCGTGTCTCTACGGGAAGGGGCCCATCCGGGCCGCGCTGGATGTGCAGCATGACATGAGGGTCGCCCGCATGAAGTGGGGCGACGAAGCTGCCGTCATAAAGATCGACGTGAAAAAGTTCTTCTACTCTATCGACCGCCAAGTCTTGAAAAAGCTCCTGGCGAAGCGGTTCAAGAAGCTGCGAAAGAAGCACCCGGAGCGTTATGAAGACCTCCTCCGCTTTTATCGTCTTCTTTGCAAAGTGATCGACTCCAGCCCTGAAGGAGAGAAGGGCGTCCCGCTGGGGAACGTCAGCTCCCAGGACTTCGCAAACATCACCCTCAATGAGCTCGATCAGTTCTGCATCCGTTTCCTTGGGGCAAAGCTCTATAGGCGATACGCTGACGACGCCGTCATCATCGCGCCGAACAAAGAGACCGCGAGGGAATGGCTTGCAAAGATCAAGCAGTTTGTCAAAGACAATCTGCACCTCGATCTCAACAGCAAGACGAAAATATTCTATTTGCGGCAGGGCGTGAACGCCTACGGCTACAAGATCAAGGCGACCCACCTCGAGCTTCGCACTGAGTCCAAGCGGAAGGAGAAGCGGAGGGTTAAGGCCATGATCGAGAAGCTCCGGGAGGGCAAGAAGACGCGCAAGGAGATGCAGCAAGAGGTTGACTCCTGGCTCGGCTTTGCTCGTTGGGCGAGCGCCTACAATCTGGCGAAGAAGATATTCGCGCCCTACCGCTTCATCAAAGTGGAAGGAGAGCTACCTTATGGCGCAATATCTCGGTCTCGTCAAGCTCGGCGGATTCTACAACAACGGTACGATACTGAAAAGGCCCACAAAACCCTGGCGGCCTGACTCGGAGCCGTACAGCGGCTGCGGCGTCGGCGACATCCCGCAGATGAGCGGGAGCATGGCAAACTATACGCTCGGCAGCACTCCGGCAGCGGACGCCAACAAGCTCCAGTGGCATAAGATCAAGGATGGGGACAAGACCCTCCTGATCTGCGACCGGAACATCCTGATCTCCGTCTCCTGGAATGATCTGAACGCCGAGGGCTACATCACCGGCAAGACCGTCACTATCGACGGCGCGACTTACAAGTGCCGCGTTCTGACGGGCGGCACAGGCCCCCGGTCAAGCGATTGGTATGCTGGCGGCACCCCCACCAACAACGAGTGGGACAGGTTTGTCACCCGCGAGGAGGTCATCACCGGGCTCCCGGCTCCCACATCGTCCGACCTGGACACCTCCCTTGCCGCTGCCGATAAGACGAGTGCTCACAATCAATTCTGGAATTGGATGGGCTGCTACTCCTGGTGTCAGGAGGTATATTCCGGAAATTCGTCGTATCGTGCGGTTCGCGGCTGGGTGTCGGCCCGCATCTGGCTCGACAACTTTGCAGCGAATAGGAGCGTGAACGTCGGTTTTCGCCCCGTCCTTGAAATCCTGAACACTGACCCTCTGATCTCTGACAGTGACCGCAATTTAGGTGATAAGAACACCAACTTCACGATACAGTACAGCGTCGACGATCCCGACTCCGGCGACGTCTTGACGGCGACGGAGTCGATTGATGGCCAAACGACGAAGTCGTTTGGCCCGACGCGAAATTTTGTAAATACCATCACCGTCCCGGTCGATGAATTGTCCCTTGGGACGCACACCGTGAAGGTCGTGGTCACCGATGGCAAGGGCGGGACGGCCACCAGGACGTGGACATTTACCAGAACCAACAGCGCACCCACCATCAGCGGCGTCGACGGCAACCTGGGAGATAAAAACCTGGGCTTCACCTACGACTACACCGTCAACGACGCGGACGGCGACACCCTCACCGTGACGGAGCAGCTCAACGACGAGACCATCCGCACGATCAACAACGCCCCCAAGGGAGAGACCCTCGGCGTGACGATCACCTCGGAGAAGCTCTACACTCTCAGCCTCAATTCCGTCAACACCATCACGATCATGGTCTCGGACGGCAAGGGCGGCACCAGCTACCGGAGGCTGACCTTCAAGCGCACCAACTCCGCGCCGAGCATTTCCGGCCAGGACACTGCCCTGGGGCATAAGACCGGCAGCTTCGCTGAGAAGTACACCGTCACCGATATTGAGGGCGACAACGTGGTCGTCACCGAGTTCGTGGACGACGTGCAGATCAGGAGCTATCAGGCAACGCTGGGCCAGGAGGAAACCATCGTGCTCACCCGGGAAAAGTGGCTCACGCTCACCAATGGCAACCACCAGCTCCGGGTTGAGGCCGTGGGCGGCAACTTTGCCACCTCGGTGCGGGTCTGGACATTCTCCAAGACGGAGAGCGTTATCTCGTTCCAGCTCAATGAGCCGGAGGAAACGGACGAGGCCGCATCCAAGGTGCTGGTCACTCCGACTTGGCACATTGAGGGCGCGACCGCTCTGGTGGAGGCTTGCAACAACGCCTTCGACGCGGAGCCCACCTGGGAGGACATCACCGCCATGGTCGCAATCAACCGGGTCTATAACTTTACCAACAAGACCAAAACGGCGGACAAGTGGGGCGTCAACATCCGCTTCACCATCACCAAGAACGAGGGCTACGAGGGCGAAGTTTCTGTATCTGGGTTTGGAGGTGCCTACGAATGAGCAGTGTGCAGTATTTGACCCCGAAGAAGTCTGTCGGGGAATTGAACCGGGCAGCTCGCCGGAGCAGCTCCGCCCAGGCCGTCGCGGAGATCATGTTTGTCAAGATGGCCCAGGAGCAGCAGCTCGACGAGACGACGATCTCTGAGTATCCCGACCTTTTCGTCCAGTGGGATGAAAACTGGCGGGGCAAGGCGGGCGACATCGTGCAGGACGAGGGGCAGCTCTATCGCTCCATCCACGACGTCAAGGACGCTGGCCAGAATACCAAGCCTTCGGCCACCCCCTCCATGTGGACGCGCATCGGCAATCCCCTGGAGGAGTTCCCGGAGTGGATTCAGCCTATCGGAGCCCACGACGCCTACGACCAGGGGGCGAAAGTGACCCACAACGGCAAGAGGTGGGTCTCTGGTGCGGACGGAAACGTCTGGGAGCCGGGCGTCTATGGCTGGGATGAGTACCAGGAGCCGGAACCGGCTCAGGAAGCCCCCCAGGAGGCTCAGGACGGGCCCGGGGAGCTCCAGGGCGAGTAACCGGCCACCTACAACGAAAACGGCCCCGGAGGGCGGCGTGTGCCGCTTCTCCGGGGGCCTATAAACGCCCGCCCTCCTGCGGGGGCTGCTCCCCGTTCTGGGGGCCGTCGCCGCAAGCGGGCGGGCTTAGAATTACTTCTTAGAAACCCGCTATTTTTTCTCATTTTCGCTGTCCGAGTTTCTCAAAAATTTTGTCGCGCTACA
>VSMY01000050.1 GCA_009773995.1 Oscillibacter sp.
CTCACTGGTTCAAGTTTTTCAGCAATGGAAACGACCTCCTTTATTTTTGCGCTTGCTTTCTTTAAAATATCTTTTATATTAGACTTATCACTTACTATGGAAATGTTTTTAGAGCGAATGCATCAAATTGAAAAGTCTTACGAGAAAGCTGCAAATAGCTGAAAATCACTTTATGGGGAAATCGATTCTGGCCGCTTATTGCAACTCAGAAATTCCCTCCACCGCTCCGTTTCCGGCATCGTCGAAAACTGCACTCTGGTGGGAATTTCTTCGCTTTCCACCACGACTCGCTTCGCTGGATTCGCGGTAGAGAGGGACGGGGAATGAGGGAAAAGAGACAAGCGTTGCCTGTCCCGGCCTTTTTGGCATCCCGTCGCTTGCCGCAGGCAAGTGGCGGGCCGCTGCGGTGGGCTGATCCAAATCGTGCAGGGGGAACCCGCAATGGTTCCCCCGCAAACACCCCCCTTCCTTACGAAGACAAGAACTGCCTCAGGGTTCCTCCTCATAGAGCTCCGGGCGGGAGAAGTAATGGTCCAGCAAGGCGGCGGCGCTGCCCTGGGCGTCCAGGTCCGTCAGGGACCGGGGGTCATAGACGATTTCCATGGGCTGGCCCAGGGACAGGTAGCGGAAGGCGTCCAGCTGCTGGCGCATCCGCTGGTCGAAGTAGTCATCCGCCACGGCGTAGTCCCCCACGAACACCACCTTCTCTGGACTGAAGGCCAGGGAAACGTTGCGCAGCAGGGCGGCAAAGCGGTCCGCCATATAGGCCACGCACTTCCGGGCGTAGGCGTCCTCCTGCCGGGAGGCGGCGAACAAGTGCCGCAGCTCCAACGCCTCCGGAGACACCTGGGACAGGGGGGACTCCCCCGGAGGCGGGTCAGCGGCCATCTTCCGGCGCATCCGGGCCACGGAGACCAGCCGCTCGGCGCAGCCCCGGCTGCCGCAGCTGCAAAGCTCCGGGTCGTTCTGGTCCAGGATCATGTGCCCGATCTCCCCCACCAGGGAGTTCCGGCCATTCAGGATGCACCCGTCCTGGATCAGCGCCCCGGAGAGGCCCCAGGAGGTGAACAGGACCAGGAGGGGGCGGCTGGGGTCCGCCTGCTCCCGCAGGATGGCCCGGCTGATGGACTTCCCGGCGTTCTCCTCGAACAGGGCCGGGCCGGGGCCGAAGATCTTCCGAAGCCAGTCCCCGATGGGGACGTTAGTGCCCCAGTTGGGCGTGTGGACGCTGTATTTCAGCCACACCCGATCATAGTCCACGATGCCGGAGGAGGAGAGGCTCACGCCATACAGCTCTTCCCGGGAAACGTCGGCCTCCTCCAGCAGGGACAAGACACAGCGGGCGATCTGCTGAAACGCCTCCTCCGGCGTGTCTGGGATGATCCAAGCCAGGACCGTTCCGGCAACGGGATTCATGCGGGTGTCGAACAGCGTCAGCCCCAGGTCGTCCGGCCACATCCGGATGGTCAGCAGGTATTTCCCCCGGGAGAGGCGGAAAAACTCCGGCTTCTTCCCGCCAAGCTCCGTGGAGTCCCCCTTTCCGGAGCTCTCCAGAATGCCCTTCCCGCAGAAGAATTGGATGGCCTTCATCACCGTCATCTTGCTGATCCCGGTGCGGAGCACCACGTCCGCCACGGTGTGGGCTTGGTTGTCCCGGAAGCAGGCCAGCACCATCTTCCGGTTCTGGATTTTCAGGGCAGAGGGCAGCGCGGGTGCTGGCCCCCTCTCCCGGCGGGCTTCCGTCCTCTCCATTGCGTTCCCTCCTTACCGATTTTTCAGCTGGTATGATACTACCACAAAACCGTCCGGGTTTCAACAAGCTCCTCGATAAGATAGATTTTTTTCAAACGTTGGGCCCGGATGGAAACGGCATTGAACATCTCCCACAAAAGCAGACATGATTTGCGCACAAACTGTACAAATGCAGGAAAAGCGCTTCGATTTCTGTTGACATTTTCCTGGGCTTTCAGTACACTGAACAAAAGAAGCTGTCCAGTGTTTTCGGGCTGTTTGACCTATGTTAGTAAATTTTATAGACGAACATAAAGAACACTCCAGACGGAGGGCGAAAGGAGAAGGTACCATGGATCGATCAACCGCGCGGCAGCGGGCCAAGGCCCTGGTGGCCCAGATGACCCTGGAGGAAAAGGCGGGCCAGCTGTGCTATGACGCGCCGCCCATTCCCCGCCTGGGCATCCCGGCCTATAACTGGTGGAACGAGGCCCTTCACGGCGTGGCCCGGGCGGGTACCGCCACCAGCTTCCCCCAGGCCATCAGCCTGGCGGCTATGTTTGACGAGGCGCTGCTCCAGCGCCTGGGGGACACCGCCGCCACCGAGGGGAGGGCCAAGTACAACGCCATCTCCGCCCAGGGTGACCGGGGCATTTACAAGGGGCTGACCTTCTGGTCCCCCAATGTGAACATCTTCCGGGATCCCCGCTGGGGCCGGGGCCACGAGACCTATGGCGAGGACCCCTATCTCACCGCCCGGATGGGCAAGGCCTATGTCCGGGGGCTCCAGGGCCAAGGCGAGACCATGAAAGCCGCCGCCTGCGTCAAGCATTTTGCCGTCCACAGCGGGCCGGAGGGTCTGCGCCACAAGTTCAACGCCACCGCTTCGCCAAAGGATCTGGAGGAGACGTATCTCCCCGCCTTTGAGGCCTGCGTCCGGGAGGTGGAGGTGGAGGCCGTCATGGGCGCGTACAACCGGGTCAACGGGGAGCCCTGCTGCGGCAGCCGGACGCTGCTGACCGAGATCCTCCGCGGACGCTGGGGATTCCAAGGCCACGTGGTCTCCGACTGCTGGGCCATCCGGGATTTCCACTCGGGCCACATGGTCACCAACAGCACCACCCAATCCGTGGCCATGGCGCTGAAAAACGGCTGTGACCTGAACTGCGGCGACTGCTATCGCTGCCTGCTCCAGTCCTTCCAGGAGGGGCTAATCACCGAGGAGGACATCACTACCGCTGCCGAGCGGCTGTTTACCACCCGCTTCCGCCTAGGCATCCTGGGGGAGGGCAGCGAGTACGACGCCATCCCCTATGAGGTGGTGGAGTGCCCGGAACACTTGGCCCTGGCCCATCAGGCGGCGCTGGAATCCTGCGTGCTGCTGAAAAACAACGGTTTACTGCCCCTGGACCCGGACCGGGCAGGGAGCATCGGGGTTATCGGTCCCAACGCCAACAGCCGGGCGGCCTTGGTGGGCAACTACCACGGCACCGCCTCCCGTTATGTCACCGTGCTGGAGGGCATCCAGGATGCCATGGAAGGTCATGGCCGGGTGCTGTACGCCGAGGGCTGCGCCCTCTGGCGAGACCGGAGTGAGCCCTTGGCCCAGGCCGGGGACCGCATGGCGGAGGCCGTCACCGTGGCCAAGCGCTGTGACACCGTCATTCTGGTGCTGGGCCTGGACGAGACCCTGGAGGGGGAGGAGCCCGACGAGGGCAACGCCGCCGGATCCGGCGACAAGCCGGACCTGCTTCTGCCCTCCACCCAGCGGGCGCTGCTGCGGCAGGTCCTGGCGGTGGGGAAGCCCACGCTGGTAATCCTCCTGGCGGGAAGCGCCGTGGACCTCAGTGAGGCCGAGGCCCAAGCGAACGCCGTGCTGCTGGGCTGGTATCCCGGCGCCGGAGGCGGCCGGGCCATGGCGGATCTGATCTTTGGCAAGGAGTCCCCCTCCGGCAAGCTGCCCGTCACCTTCTATCGGAACGAGGCCCTGGAGGAGATGCCCGCCTTCACCGACTACACCATGACCAACCGGACCTATCGGTATTACCAGGGGGAGCCCCTCTATCCCTTCGGATACGGCCTGACCTATGGCGACGCTGTGGTCACCGCCGTCACCATCCGGAGGAACACCGCCCAGGTGACGGTGGAAAACCGGGGCGGCCGGGCCACCCAGGAGGTGGTGCAGCTGTATCTGAAGGACGAGGAATCCCCCGACGCGCCGCCCAACCCCATCCTCTGCGGCTTCGCCCGGGTGTTTCTGGAGGCCGGGGAGCGAAAAACCCTGGAGATTCCCGTGGAGCCTGCTGCCTTCACTGTGGTGAACGCTGCCGGAGAGCGGGCCCCCGGCAGCGGGAACTGGACCCTTTACGCTCACGTGGGCCAGCCGGACCGACGCACTGAAACGCTCACTGGCAAAACCGCCGCCAGGGTTTCCATCCGCCGCCCGGCGGAGAACTGAAAGGAGGACGCGTATGCTGTTCATCGGAATTGACCTGGGCACCTCCGCCGTGAAGTTGCTGCTGGTGGACGAGGCGGGGCAGATTTTGAAAACCGTTTCCCGATCCTATCCCCTGTCCTTCCCCCAGCCCGGCTGGTCCGAACAGGACCCGGCGGATTGGATCCGGGAGACCGCGGCGGGCATCCAGGAGCTGACGGCAGACTACGACCCGTCCCAGATCGCCGCCATCGGCTGCGGTGGGCAGATGCACGGCCTGGTGGCCCTGGATAAAGACGATGCCGTCCTCCGCCCCGCCATCCTCTGGAACGACGGGCGCACCGCCCGGGAGGTGGACTACCTGAACCAAGAGGTGGGCCGGGATACCCTGATCCGCCGCACCGCCAACATCGCCTTCGCAGGCTTCACCGCTCCCAAGCTCCTCTGGATGCGCCGGAACGAGCCGGAGCTGTTCGCCCGGATCGACAAGGTGATGTTGCCCAAGGATTACCTGAATTACAAGCTCACAGGCATCCACTGCACGGATGTCTCCGATGCCTCCGGCACCTTGCTGTTCGACGTGGAACGCAAGTGCTGGAGTCCGGAGATGCTGGAGCTCTGCGGCCTGCGGGAGACCCAGATGGCCAGAATTTACGAAAGCGGCCAGGTCGTGGGCCCCCTTCGTCCGGAGGCGGCGGAGGCCCTAGGGCTGCGGCCGGACGTGCTGATCTGCGCCGGGGCCGGGGATAACGCCGCCGCCGCCGTGGGTTCCGGCACCGTGGGGAACGGGAGCTGCAACATCAGCCTAGGCACCTCCGGTACCATCTTCATCTCCTCGGATCGCTTCCGGGGGGATCCCGGCGGTGCCCTGCACGCCTTCGCCCACGCCGACGGGGGCTACCATCTGATGGGCTGTATGCTCTCCGCCGCCAGCTGCAACAAATGGTGGATGGAGGACATCCTGAACGCCCGGGATTACGCCGGGGAGCAGGCGGCCATTCCGCCGGAGAAGCTGGGGAAAAACCATGTGTTCTTTCTCCCCTATCTCATGGGGGAGCGGAGCCCCATCAACGACACCAACGCCCGGGGCTGCTTCCTGGGCATGACCATGGACACTACCCGGGCGGACCTGCTTCAGGCGGTGCTGGAGGGGGTAGCCTTCGCCATCCGGGACAGCTTCGAGGTGGCCCGGGGCCTTGGGCTGGACATTCCCCGCTCCGGCATCTGTGGCGGCGGGAGCCAGTCCGGGCTGTGGAAAACCATCCTGGCCAACGTGCTGAGCATCCCCCTGGATTCCGCCGCCACGGAGCAGGGCCCGGGCTATGGCGGGGCTATCCTGGCCATGGCTGCCGCCGGGCGCTTCCCCTCCGTGCAGGAGGCGGCGAAGGCTCTGGTCCAGGTGACGGACACAGTGGAGCCGGACGAGGAGCTGACCGCCCTCTATGAGGCTCGCTATCAGCAGTTCCGGAACATCTATCCCGCTTGCAAGGCGCTGTTTCCCAAGCTCATGTAATACGTTGACAAATCAGGAAGTGTCCCCCCATGAAAATAGAATCGGTTTTCGACCCCTCCTTCTGGCCATACGGCCAGGTACTCGCCGGGTATGACACGGCGGCGCTGGTCCGGGCCATGGAGGAAATCCCCCTCCCCGAGACGGGGACGGCCTATCAGCCCTCCATCCCAGCCCTGGAAAAATGCGCCGTGTTCGGCCAGCTGTGGGACAATGCGTATGGCGGTATGCCCATCCAGACCGGGCTGTGCTGGAGCCGGAACACAAAGCTGAACTGCCTGGAGTACCACCGGGACAGCGAGGTCAACATCGGCATCTCGGACTTCATCCTCCTCCTGGCCAAGCAGGAGGAGATCGTGGACGGCAAACTGGATACCGCCGGGTCTTCCATGTCCCCACCGGGACAGCGGTGGAGATCTATGCCACCACTCTGCACTACGTCTCCTGTCGGGCGGAGCGGGCGGGCAGATTTCGTGTGGCGGTTGTCCTGCCCCGGGGTACCAACGAGGAAATAAATGCCCGCTCCCACCCCCCGCAACGAGGAAAACCGCCGCCTGTGGGCCAGGAACAAGTGACTGCTGGCCCATCCCGCCTCCGACGAGGCCGGGCAGGGCACCCACGCGGGCCTGACAGGCGAAAATCTCGACATTCTGGACGATTTAAAAAGAGGAGGAACCATCCATGTCACAGACCAATCTTCCCCAGGTTCACCTGGGACTTATCGCCGTCTCCCGGGACTGCTTCCCCATCAGCCTGAGCGAGAAGCGTCGGGCCGCTGTCAAAGCCGCTTATCCCGGCGAACTGTATGAGTGTCCCGTCACCGTGGAAAACGAGGCAGATACGCAAAAAGCGGTGGCGGATGTAACCGCCCACGGCTGCAACGCTCTGGTGGTGTTCCTGGGCAACTTCGGCTCGGAGACGCCGGAGACACTGATTGCCAAATATTTCGACGGACCCTGTATGTTCGTTGCCGCCGCCGAAGGGGACGGCGATCTGATCAACGGCCGGGGCGACGCCTATTGCGGGATGCTGAACTGCTCCTATAACCTGGGGATGCGGCATTTGCAGGGCTATATCCCCGACTACCCCGTGGGCACCGCCCAGGACCTGGCCCGGATGATCCAGGAGTTCGCACCCGTGGCCCGGGCCGTCATTGGCCTGCGAAACCTGAAGATTATCACCTTCGGTCCCCGGCCCCAGGACTTCTTCGCTTGTAACGCTCCCATCAAGGGGCTGTATGAGCTGGGAGTCGAGGTGGAGGAAAACTCTGAGCTGGACCTGCTGGTGAGCTATCGGGAGCATGCCGGGGACGCTCGCATCCAGGCTCTGTGCGCCGAGATGGCCGCCGAGATGGGCGAGGGCCGCTATTACCCCGACCTGGGGGAGCGCATGGCCCAATTCGAGCTGACCCTGCTGGACTGGGCGGAGACCCACAAGGGGGCCAGGAAATACGTGGCCTTCGCTAACAAGTGCTGGCCCGCTTTCCCCAGCCAGTTCGGCTTCGAGCCCTGCTATGTGAACTCCCGGCTGGCCGCCCGAGGCATCCCCGTGGCCTGTGAGGTGGACATCTACGGCGCGCTGTCCGAGTACATCGGGGCCTGTGTCTCCGGCGACGCAGTGACCCTGCTGGACATCAACAACTCTGTCCCCGTCCAGCTGTGGAGCAAGCAGATCCAGGGCAAGTTTGACTATGCCCTCACGGACACCTTCATGGGCTTCCACTGCGGCAACACCCCCGTCTGCAAGCTCTGCGCGGATCGGGCCGTCAAGTACCAGCTCATTCAAAACCGCCTGCTGGAGAACGGCGGGACGCCGGACTTCACCCGGGGCACGCTGGAGGGGGACATCGCCGCCAGCGACATCACCTTCTACCGGCTCCAGTGCGACAGCAACGGGAACCTCCGGGCCTACATCGCCCAGGGCGAGGTGCTGCCCGTGGCTACGGGGAGCTTTGGCGGCATCGGCGTATTCGCCATCCCGGAGATGGGGCGGTTCTACCGTCATGTCCTCCTGCAAAAGCGCTACCCCCACCACGGGGCCGTGGCCTTCGGCCACTATGGCAAGGATCTGTTCCGGGTGTTCCGCTTCCTGAATATCCAGGACATCGCCTATAACCAGCCCAAAACCCTGCCCTATCCCACGGAGAACCCCTTCTCCTGACACCCCCCAGGTCAGAAACACTCCCCACGGAAGCGGCCAAAGCGCCGCTCCGTGGGGAGTGCTGTTCTATGAAAGTGAAAGAACGATGTTACTTCTGGCGCATCAGCACCTGCCGGGCGTCCAGAAAGCGCTCCCAGCCGGGGATTGCCCGAGCGCAGCACAAGATGCCCAGGGCGCACACGCCGATCCAGATCAGCTGGGTCACCGTCCAGCCGTACCGCTGGGAGATCCAGGCCACGGCGTACATGGAAGCAGCGCTGCCGATGTAGGCGCTGGAGTTGAAAAAGCCGGAGACAGCGGCGGCCCGCCCTGCGTAGGAAAACCGGGAGGGCACCTCGCTGCAAAAAAGCACGTTGGCCGCCGTCATGCCCATGGTGACCAGGGAGAACAGCAGCACCGTGAACATGGGGCTGTGGGATCCGAACAGCCACAGCAGCGCCAGACTGGCTGTGGACCCGGTGAACACGATGGCCGCCGAAAGGACCTCGTTCCGGGTGCGGCGCATGAGGAAATAGGCGACCACGGCTCCCAGCATATTGATGATGGGCAGAAAGATGGACCACGCCACCGCCCGCTGGGAGGACAGGGAAAAGACCTCGCTCATATAGACGGGCAGCCAGTTGGTGATGCCGTCTTTCAGCATCCCGTGAATCACCGAGGGCAACACCAGGTAAATGGCGCAGGATCCAATGAGCAGGGGGAAGATGGGTTCTCCCTTGCCGCCCTGCTCCGGGGCAGGCATCTCCATCTCGCTGGGGACAGGCGCCTCCGCTCCCCGGTAAATCCGGCGGCTCACCAGCACCCAGAGCAGGGCGAACAGCCCCATGCAAACCGCCGCCCCGTTGAACACCTGCCGCCAGTCCCCCGACGCCAGAACCAGGCTGGAGAAGAGATAAGCCGCCACCGTCCCCGCCGGGGACGCCATGTTCAAAAGCAGCAGTGCCTTGGCCCGCCAGACGAAGGAGATGCTCTGGGAGATCATCCGGAAAGACGGCGCCCAGATGAGGGACTGGGAATACCCGTTGGCCCCCCATAAAATGACCATCAGCCGCCAGCTCCTGGCAAAGGGCATCAGCAGGTTCAGCGCAACGGATCCGGCGATGCCCGCCGTAACCTGCCACACGGGCCAGCTCCGGTCCGCCAGGAAGCCGTTGAACATCTGCCCCGCGCCATAGCACAGGAAATAGGCGGTGGCGATGGCACCGCCCTGGGTCTTGCTGAGGACCCCGGCGGCGGTCATCTCCGTCAGGGCGGCGGAGTAATTCAGCCGCCCGATATAGCTGACCATGTACACGGAAAAGCACAGAACCGACAGGAGCACCGCGTCCCGCTTCCGCCGGACCTGCGGCAAACTGCGTCTCATAAGGATACCTCCCCTCCGGGGTAGTGGACTGCGGTCTCAGAACCAGGTTTCAAACCCGTCGTATGCCGCCGTCAATCCGCTCTTGGCGGCCAGGGCCGCCAGGTCCTCGTGCATCAGGGTGGAGTGGTGGGCGATGTGGGAGAGCAGGAACTGGGTGTGCTCGTCGGCGCTCCCCTGGGCCAGCAGCCGCTCCTTCAGCCGGATATTGGCGGGAAGTCCCATGTGCCCGTCGCTCTGCTCCCGAGAATCCCCGTAGGTGCAGTCCATGGTGATCCCGTCCAGCCGTTTCCCGGCCAGGTACTTCATCGTCTCCTCCCCCGGCGTCGAGGTGTCCATGCAGTGGAGATACCGCACGTCCCCCTCCTCGATCAAAAGGAGGAAGGCCTCCTCCAGCACCGTGTGCCGGGCGGACAGGGGCGTAATCCGCAGCGTTCCCACCTGGACCGTTTCCCAGGCCCGGAGGACGTGGAAGTCGAAAATGTCCGGTACCCGGCCCAGGTCATACACCAGCTCCCGCCGGATCTCGGAAATGCAGGTGCTGTTCCCGTAGATTGGCAGGCGCTTCCCCTCCGGGATGTCACAGTAGTCCGGGGCCTTCATGCACAGCTCCTCGCTGGCCAGATGGTCAATGTGGGCGTGGGTGAATACAATGGCGGACAGCTCGCTCAGGTTCGCGCCATAACGGACGGCGTTGAGAAAGACATCCTGCCCGAAGTCCAGCATCACACGGTCGTTCAGCATGGAGCAGCTCCGGGTCCGCACGTCCCGGCCCTTTAATTCCCGGGCCTTTTGGCAGGTGGCGCAGCTGCAGAACATGGAGGGAACGCCCTCGCCGCCGCCGGAGCCCCAAATTTTCAGTTTCATACCGTCTCCTGTTCCACCTGACCGCTGGTCACGATGTCCGCCCCGGAGCCGAACACGTCCGGGAGAATCATGTGATAGCGCTCCACCGGGGCCTGCAAGGTGATCTTCCGCAGGGCGGCCACACAGTCAAAGTGCTGCTCCCGGGGGATGGGGCTGGTGGAGCGGACGGGAACCAGGGGCTCCGTTCCGCCCTTCACCCGGAGGAAGGAGGTGAACAGCCGCACGGGACGGACATATTCCGTCCTGGCATAGGTCTCTCCCCGGGCGCAGCCGTTGTTTTTCACCTGGATGACGCCGTTGACCTCCTGGGCCTCCATCTCGCATCCTCTGGGACACACGGTGCATACAATCTGTTTCATGCCTGGACCCCCTCTTTTATAACCTCAACGGTCAAGTCCTCTCCGGAGATATCTCCGCAGGAGAGCGTAAAATGCTCCATTTCACCAGGGCTGACCCGGAGGGCTTTCCGCCGGGCGAGCTCCCGCTCACCCTGTCGGACCCGCAGCTCCACGTTCCGCATGGGCTCCGTCACCCGGAAGTACAGGGTGACCTCCTCCTCCGGGGAGGACCGACGCAGGAACTGAGGGCAGATGTACCGCACCCGGCTGCCCGGGAGGCACCGCAGGGTACCCGCCTCCTCCGGGAACTCGCCCATGGCCAGCCGGGCGGCCTGCCGTCCGGCGTGCTCGCTCTCCCCGGTGACGTTGTCCACCAGATCGTTGACGTGCAGTACGTTTCCGCAGGCGAACACCCAGGGAACAGAGGTCTGCATCAGCTGGTTGACCTGGGGGCCGTTGGTGATGGGATCCATGACGATGCCCATGGCCTGGGTCAGCTCGTTTTCCGGAATCAGTCCCACAGACAGCAGCAGCGTGTCGCAGGGGATCACCTGCTCCGTGCCGGGGATCAGCTGGCGGCGCTCGTCCACCTTCTGGATGGTGACGCTTTCCACCCGTTCGTTGCCGCTGATTTTGGCGATGGTGTGGGAGAGGAGCAGCGGGATGCCAAAGTCATCCACGCACTGGACCCGGTTCCGGGTCAGCCCGGCCAGATAGGGCATGATCTCCACGATGGCCTCCACCTTGGCCCCTTCCAGGGACATACGCCGGGCCATAATCATGCCAATGTCGCCGGAACCGAGAATCACAATCTTTTTTCCCACCAGCGTGTTCTGCCGGTTCAAAAGACGCTGGGCCGCTCCAGCCGTATAAACGCCGGCGGGTCGGGTGCCGGGGATCTGGATGCTGGCCCGGGTCCGCTCCCGGCAGCCCATGGCCAGGACGAGGCTTTTGGTCCGCACCCCGATCATGCCCCGGCTGGCACTGGCGCAGAGGATGCTCCGGTCCGGCCGGATCTCCAGCACCATCGTGTCCAAAAGAAGCTCGATGCCGCTGTCCGCCACCTGGTCGATGAAGCGTCCGGCGTATTCGGGTCCCGTCAATTCCTCCCCGTAGTATTTCAGGCCGAAGCCGGGGTGGATGCACTGCTGCAGGATGCCGCCCAGAGCCGTGTCCCGCTCGATGATGACCACGCGCCCGGCACCCTGCTTTTTTGCGGCGGCAGCCGCAGCCAGACCTGCCGGCCCGCCGCCACTCACCGCCACATCACAAGAAAGATGATACATATTCCCACTCCTTCTGTCGAATATTAAGTCGCCCATAGTCGGGAAGTCCACTCACTTCCGGGCCTCCCCGCAGACCATATAGGACCCCTTCTGGTTCTTGCAGATTTCTTCCACCGGAAGCTGAAGCTCCCGGCTCAGGATTTCCAGAACCCGGCTCCCGCAGAAGCCGCCCTGGCACCGTCCCATGCCCGCCCGGAGGCGGCGCTTCACCGCGTCCACAGACCGGGCTGGGATGGGGCTGTGGATGGCGGCCACGATTTCGCCCTCCGTCACCGTCTCGCAACGGCAGACAACCCTGCCATACAGCGGGTTTTCCGCGATGGCCTTCTCCCGCTCCTCGTCCGTCATGTCCCGGAACAGGCGAATGCCCTGGCGCTTTTCCTGGAAGTCCTGCTTCGGCTCCATGGCGAGACCCTGGGTTTTCAGCAGCTGGGCCACATATTTGCCCAGGGCTGCAGAGGCCGTCAGCCCCGTGGAGCGGATGCCGGAGAGGTTGATATAGCCCGCCAGATCCTCATAGGTGTCCACATACAGGCCCTCCGGGTTCCGCTGGGGGCGGAGACCCGCGTACTGGGTGATGGTATCCCGCAGCTGCACGTTGGGCACCAGCGACCGCACGTCCCGGACTATGCTGTCCAGCCCCGCCGTGTCCGTGGACTTGTCATGCTTGTCCGTCAGATCCTCTGCTGTGGGGCCCACCAGCATATTCCCGTGGATGGTGGGGCACATCAGCTTGCCCTTGGTGGTCTTAGTGGGAATGGGCAGGACAATCCGCTGTACCTTGCAGGCGGTGTTACGGTCCAGAATATAGAACTGGCCCTTCCGGGGGATCACGGTATAGGTGTTTTTTCCCACCATGGCGGCGATCTCGTCGCAGAACAGCCCCGCCGCGTTGATGATCCAGTTCGCCTGGATTTCACCTCCGGAGGTGTCCGCCCCAGTGACGCGGCCGTTTTCCGTGTGGATGCCAGTGACCTTGGTGCTCAGCAGGAAGGACCCCCCGTTCTGCTGGGCGTTTTCGGCGTAGGCCGTCACCAGCAGGAAGGGATCCACGATGCTCTCCCGGGGGATATAGAGTCCGCCCTTCACCTCTGGGTTCAGCTCAGGCTCCAGCTCCAGCAGCCGTTTGCCGCTCCGGTACTCCACGTCGTATACCCGGTTGAGGAAGGCCTTCTCCATTAGGGAGGGCAGCTTTTCATACTGCTCGTCTGTGAAGGCGGGCAGGATGGCCCCCACCTTCTGGAAGGGCACGTCCAGATCCTGGCACAGCTTTTCATACATCGGGTTGGCCGCCACCACCAACTGGGACTCCAGCGTCCCGGGGGAGGCGTCGTATCCCGTGTGGATGATGGCACTGTTGGACTTGGAGGCATCTCCCCCCACGTCCTCGTTTTTATCCGCCACCAAGACCTTCAGATTATATTTGCTCAGCTCCCGGGCGATAGCGCAGCCAACCGCTCCGGCTCCAATGATCAGCACATCTGTCTTAACCATGATTCGATTCCCCCTGGCTCTTTCTTATTATTTCATAGCCCTTCACATCCGCCAGAATCTCCTTGTAAAACGGCTCGTAGGCGTCGGCGCCGCACTCCAGCAGGATGGTCCCCTGAAATTGCCCCGCCCGCAGGCGCTCCAGGGACTCCTTCACCGGAAGGGTCCCCCAGGAGGGCGGAAGGTGGATGTCCCCCTGGCCGAAGGCGATCCGCTCGTTCAGGCCCATCTGCCGATAGCGGTCAAAGTCCTGCAGCCGCATGGGTTCAAATTTCCCGGTGTTGCCGTGCAGGTGCACATGGGCGGCGTAGGGGACCACTTGGTCAATGGCCTCCCAGTAATCCCCGCCAAAATACCGCGTAGAGAGGTAGAGGTGCCCGAGGTCCAGCGTCATCCGGAAGTGCGGGTTGTTCACCCGGTCGATGAGCTCCGGCACCAGACGATAGTCCTCGACCTCGATGTTCTCGATGCACAGGAGGATGCCCTTCTCCTGGGCGAAGGCGGCGGCCTCCCGATAAGCCCTCTCAAACTGGGCCTCCAGGTTCTGGCGGGGGGAGGCCTGCTCGAAGTGTACGGTCAGCACCCGGGCCCCCAGCGCCGCCGTAATGGTGATGGAGGAGTGGAGAACCTTCTGGTGCAGGGCGTACTCTGAGGCGGAGCGCAGATCCAGACCCGTGCCGATATGGAGGGTAGCGGACAGGCCGGACTGGGCGAAAATGGGTTTTAAGTACTTTACATAGGCTTGGTTGACCTCACCGTGCACGATCAGCGGGAAGCCGGTGAGGCTCATCTCAAAGAAGTCATATCCGCAGGAGCGGATCCACTCCAGGGACTGGGCCACCTGCCAGGGGTGCCGCCCCTCCGGCAGCTCCATGCCAAATTTCCACTGTTCCATGGGCCACCTCACATCTTGCCCAGGGCGGCGCCCAGGTATTCCGTCTTGACGAAGCGCTCTGTAATCAGCAGCAGACACAGATTCGGCACCAGCAGAATCAGCGTCACCACCGACGCGGAGGTCCGCAGGAAGTTGGCTCCCATATAGGAATACAGGATGGTGGGAATGGTCTGGATGCTGGGGGAGCCGATGATGTATGCCAGGTTGAACTCCTGCATACTCTCGATGAAGGTGAAGATGGAGCCGGAGACAATCGCGGGCATGACCATGGGGATATACAGCTCCATCAGCTTCACCCGGTTCCCGGCGCCCAGGTTCGACGCCGCGTCAATCAGATCTTGGGGCATGGACTCAAAGCTGGCCGTCAGAATCCGGAGCATGAAGGGCAGGCACACCAGCGTGTGGGCCAGAATCACGCCCGCGTACCGCTGGGACAGGCCGTTCATATAAAAGAACCGCCCCAGGAACAAAGACAGCGCCATGCCCGGGAATACCATGGGCAGCAGCATGACAATTTTCAGAGCGGGCTTGCACTTGATGTCCCGCCGGGCGATAGCATAGGCCGTGGGAATGGAGATGAGGATGCACAGCAGCGTGGTGCATAGGGCGATAGACACGCTGTTTTTGATGGCATCCACAATATTCGTGTACTGGAAGATTCTCTGCCACTGGAAAAGGCCCACCTCTCTCGGCAGCAGGTCCGGATAGGTCCAGGGGCAGTCCGGGTTTACCAGAGACCACAAAACGGCCATGGCGATGGGGACGGCCACCCAGGCGAAGGCAATCAGCCCGATGGCGGACGGCACCAAATAGGACAGCAGACGTTTCATTAAAGACCGGGGGGACCGGTTTCGATTTTTCATGTCGTCACAGCATCCTTTCCAGTTTTTTCTGAAGCCAGGTATATCCAATGACGCCCAGCACCGTTATCAACAGCATCAGCACACCAATACAGGCTGACGTGTTCCAGTCATAGTACACATAGGCATAGCTGTGCATCAGGGCCGCCAGGGAGACCGGGTACATCGGCCCTGCCGTGGAGGAGATGGCAAAGTCATTAAAGGTCCCGATGAACACCATAATCACCGCGATAAAGGCGGAGGGGAGGGTGATGGGGATGATGATGTCCTTCATTAGGACCACCCGGCCAGCACCCAGGTTCCGGGCGGCGTCCAGCACGTCTTTCCGGATGGACTCGATGGCGGAGTACATGATGATCATCTGGAAGGGCACGTTTTTCCAGATTTGGATGAACAGCACCCCCAGGCCCCAGTCGTCATTCCGCAGCCGGAGCGGCTCGTCAATCAGGTGGATCCCCATCAGGAACTGGTTCAGGATGCCGTGATAGTCGATGACGTTGGCAATCAGAAACGCGGCCACCAGAGCGGGGATGAAATAGGGGATCCGGATGATGGTCAGAAGGGTTTTCCCGCCCCAGGCGTTTTGCAGATAGTTGGCTAGGACATAGCAGATCAAAATACTGCACAGGGAGCTCAGCACACCGATCTTCAGAGAGAAAAACAGGGAGTCAATAAACTGCTGGTTGATCACGTGCTGCCAGAACTCTAGGGAGAACGAGGATTCGCCAATGTAGTTATAGAACCCGAAGCTCTGCATCACCATCATGTAGATGGCCATAAAAATCATGAAAAGGATATAGCCGATGCCTGGCAGAATCAGCAGATAGCCCCATTCAAATTTCCGTTTTTTCATAGCGGCCCCTCCTCACCCGCGCAGGACATGGGTCCTGTGATAGGGGATGCCGAAGTAGGCGGTGCTGTTCTCCTGAAGCATCTGCTCTTTGGGCAGCGTGGTGCGGAAGGTATGCTGGCCCACCTCCAGGAAGATGTCCACCAGGTTGCCCATATAGACCGAGTGGGTGATGTGGGCCTGGACGCGGTTCATGTTCTCCGGGTGGTCCTGCTCTCCCAGAAGGACCATGTCCTCCGGACGCCAGCAGAGGGAGTACTCCGCCTGGTCCTCCGCCGCGTTTCCGTAGCTTCCCGCCACCATGGTTCCGATGTCCGTCTCGTAAACCCAGCTCTCCCCCTGGGGGTGGCCGCTGGTACACTGGACGATGTTGGCCGTGCCGATGAAGTCCGCCACGAATTTGTTGGCCGGGCGCTCATAGATTTCCTTGGGGGAGGCGATCTGCTGGATGTGGCCCGCGCTCATGGAGACGATCTGGTCCGAGATGGCCAGGGCCTCCGCCTGGTCGTGGGTCACGTAGATGGTGGTGATGCCCAAGTCCCGCTGCAAATTCCGGATCTCCACCCGGACGGATTCTCGGAGCTTGGCGTCCAGGTTGCTGAGCGGCTCGTCGAACAATAGGATGTCGGGCCGGACCACGATACACCGGGCCAGGGCTACCCGCTGCTGCTGGCCGCCGGAGAGCTCATAGGGCTTCCGGTTCTCCAGGCCCAGGAGGTTCACGATTTCCATGGCGTGCTTGATGATGTCCGGCTGCTGGTCCTGGGGCACCTTGTGCATCCGCAGGCCGAAGCGGATGTTTTCATAGACGCTCTTGTGGGGGAACAGGGCGTAGGACTGGAAGCACATGGCGGTGTTGCGCTTGTTGGCGGGGACCTCGTTCATCACCCGGTCCCCAAAAATCACCTCGCCCTCGTCCGGTGTCAAGAACCCGGCGATGATGCGCAGCAGCGTGGTCTTTCCGCACCCGGACGGCCCCAAAAGGGTCACAAATTTCCCCGCCGGAATCTCGATGCTGACATGGTCCAAAGCTCTGTAGTCCCCGAAATCTTTTACTATGTCTTTTAGCAAAAGGTTTTTCTCCATGATGCTTCCTCCTTCATTTCTACACAAATAACCGACGAGTTCTGTCCGCCGGAGGGTTTTCAAATTTGAAAGTTTGAGGGATACCGGGCAGGCCAGGATGGTTCCCGCCTGACCGGCATCCCCCGGTTGATTCTTTTTGCTTTTTTAGGCTTGATTACTTGAACACGTTGGGCGTGAAGTCCTGGGTAAACCGCGTCTTATAGGCAACGGGGAGCCAGGAGAAGCGGTGCTCCATGTCCTCCGGCGTCAGCTCGGAGTTGGTGGCCGGGATGTCCACCCGGGCCGGGATGGCGTTCAGCTGCTCGGAGAGCATGATCTGGGCCTCGTCGCTGGTGAACCAGTTTACCAGCAGGAGGGAAGCGGCCTTGTGCTTCGCGTTGGCCATGATGCCGATGGAGTCGCCGCCGCCAGGCAGGCCCATTTCGGGGATGTAGAGTTTGGCGTTGTTACCCAGCTCTCCGGCCTTCCGGGCCACGGAGGTGTCATCGCTCCAAGTCACGGTCAGGTCCAGCTCGCCCTGGTTCAGGCGGGAGGCGGAGTCGTTGTTGGAAGTGGTGAAGGTGATGTTATCCGAGTTGTTCCGGAACCATTCCCACACGGTTTCCCAGTTGGTGATTTTGCTTTCCACCACATCGCCGTCGCCGAAGCAGTCCTCCAGTCCGCCCACCAGCTCCTGGATGGCCAGCATGGTGAAGGCCTGGCCGCTGCCGCCCTTATCTGCGGGGCAGACGCCGAACTTCTTGGGGTTGGCCTGGATGTAGTTCTCCAGATCTTCCCAGGTCTGGGGGAGGTCGGCCTCGGACAGCTTGTCGGAGTTATACAGGAATCCGGTCTGGTTCAGGTACAGGGGCACCAGATACCCGCCGGTGGCCATGCCCTCGATATACTCGGAGAGGCCAGGATCCAGTTTGTCCTTCTGCTCCATCTTGTCCAGCAGGGGACCAGCCATCAGCTTGGCGTCCAGAATGGTTTTCACCATTTCGCCTCCAGCCACAGTGACGTCGATGGTTCCCACGGGGCCGTCCTTCTCCGCCAGGGCCTTCTGGGTGAAAGCCTTCTGCTCGGAGACAACCAAGGAAGTCTTGATGCCGTAGGTTTCCTCGAACTTCTTCAGCATCTCGGTGAAGCCCACCTCGTTGTACCAGACGGAGAGGGTGACCTCGCCCTCGGCCTTGGCGGCCTCCTCGATTTCCGGCCAGCTCATCTGCATGAGATCGTCAAAGG
>VSMY01000051.1 GCA_009773995.1 Oscillibacter sp.
ACACGGTAGTTAAGCTCGTTTCTGCCCACAATACTTGGCTGGCGACGGCCCGGGAAGATAGGTGGCGCCAACACAGGACAGGTTGTTTCGACAGCCTGTCCTGTTTTTTTGCTTCTGAAGCTGAAGCCTTACCAGCGCAGCTCGCAGGTCCCTGTGGCGTGTTGGAAGTCCCAGCGCAGATAGTACCGGGCGGCCCCGTTCAATTCGATTTCTCCCACAGAGTTCTCCCGGCTTAGGCGCAGCAGCTCCCGCTTATGGTCGTCCAACAGGGATACGGCTGCGCTTCCGCTTGACAATCGGCAGTCAAGGCAGAACGCATATACGCCGCTTCGCCGGAAGCGGCCCGCATGCCGGACCCAGCCGGTACAGGAATTCAGGGAAGCGCTGTCGGCTTGCTTGCCCGGGCGGAAGATAAACAGGACGGCGGCAATGCTCTTTGTTACTGCGAAGCCCTGACGGTACAGCAGATAGAACAAGGTGCCTGTGAGAGGCACCGATAGAATCAGAATCAGATATATGGGCATTGAGTATTCCCCCAGTGCTAAGTGTTCGCCCCTATTGTACCATGGCTGGGGATGCCTGACAATATGTTTCGAGACAGGAAAAGCGCGCCTTCGCTACCAGCGAAGGCGCGCTCTTTGACAGGCTTGCAATCACATGAAATAACAGAGCAGGATAGGCAGGAAGATGGCCGGGACGTAGTTCATAACTTTCAGTTTCGTAACGCCCAGCAGGTTTAGGCTAATGCCCACAATCAGGATGGAACCTACCACCGTCATCTCCGGGACTGTATTGGGGTTCTGCTGGAGGATAGGGGCCACCAGGCTGGCCAGGCAGGCGATACCGCCCTCAATGGTAAGTATTGCCGCCGCCGAAAGCATCACGCCCAGGCCCAGGGAGGAGGCGAAAATGATGGAGGACACAAAGTCCAGGGTGGCCTTGGTGAACAGCATTTCATGATTCCCGGTGAGGCCGTCGTTCAAGGCGCCTACAATGGTCATGGCTCCCACGCAGAAGACCAGGGAGGCCGTCACGAAGCCCTCCGCCAGGGAGGGGCCTCCTTCCCGGCCCTTTTTGAAACGTTTCTCCAAGCCCTCCGCAAAGCGGTTCAAATGCCCGTCCAGGTCGCAGAGCTCACCGATGACGGCGCCTACGGCCACAGAGATAATGGCTATCAAAGCGTTGCTGCCTCCCAGCATTCCGTCAATGCCCACGAACAGGGTGCAGAGCCCCAGGCCCTTCATCACCGTGTCCCGCAGCCGCTCCGGCAGAATGTTGCCCAGCAGGAGGCCGATTAGGGCTCCGGCAATCACCGCGCCGGTGTTGACCAGCGTGCCAACCAGCATGCAGATTTCCTTCTTTCTTCCTTTAAAGTTCGAATGTATATATCGGGAAAAGGGGCCGGCATCTGCCGGCCCCTGGGCGTCGCGTGCTGTCAGCCGATGTGCTTCAAGCCGGATTCATTGCGCTGAACGGTAACGTCCTTGGTCAGGTCCGCCTCCCAGGCGGTATAAGCCTCGCTCCGCAGATTGGATGCTACCTGAGACTGCCAGCGGGCCATGTTCACGCCGGAGAAGTACATGACGTGGGAGCCATACTGGGTATCCACTACGCCGGTGTCGCCGCTCTGGCGGGCGGCGTCGAAGCACCAGTCGTTGAACTCCGTCACCATTTGGCCCTGATAGACCTCGGTGTACAAACCGCCGTCGTATTTGGAGCCGTCGGCGGATTCCTTCAGCGCCAGGGCGGCGAAGGAGTCCTCGGTGGCTTCGCCGGACTGCCACTGAGCCAGCAGTTCCTCGGCTTTGGCGTGGGCGTCGGCCTTCAGCTGGGCCTGTTCATCCTCATAGCCCTCCTCGCCCTCGGCGATGGAGCCGGTTCCCAGGGAGACCAGGATGTGGCGAATGTCGATGGTGGGATTCTCATCCCGGAAGCGGTTGTGGAAGACCACGGCGTAAAGGGTGGTCCCTTCGGTGACCACGGCGGAATCGCCATCCTTGCGGCCGTCCTTGAAGACCCATTCGCTGAGGGCGGAGCCCGCGGAGTAGGTGCTGTCGTCAAAGTTGGTATAGGTCCCTTCGTGCTCGTCGGCCAGGTCCTCCAGCGTTTTCCCATCCTCCAGGCCGGAGATAACGGCGTTGGCCTTTTCAGAGGCGGCTTCCAGGGCGGCGGCGGCTTCCTCCTCCGTGGGCTCCACGGTGTTTCCTTCCTCGTCGGTGGTGCTCTCCGCCGCGCCGGAGAAGGAAACGACCTCGTAGGACGCGTGATCGTAGCGGTTCCGGTCCGCGTCATAGGCGGCTTCCAGATCGCTGTCGGAGTAGGACAGGCTGTTCTGATAGGCGTCGGCATAGGCGCCGTAACGGAGAACCCGCATCAGCTGCTCGCCGTAGACTTTTTCCGTGACGCCCGCGCCGAAGTTGCCCTTCAGGTACTGGCTGACGGAAACGCCGCTGGCCGCGGCCACGGATTTCAGGGCGTCCATATTGTCGTCATACTCGGCCTGGACCCCGGCGGGATACTGGAAGCCCTCGGCGTCGGCGGCCTTTAGAGAGGCCTGGATAACGCTCATGTTGTTCAGGGCCTGGTCCAGGAAGTAGTCGTGCCAGGTCATGCCGGCGGAAGCTTCCGCGCTTTCATCGCCGGAGCTTTCGGCGTCCGCGCCGGGCAGCTCGATACCCAGCATCTCGGCGGCGGCGGAGCTGATGGCCTGGCTCCGCAGGGTGGCGTTGGTGTTCAGTCCCAGATAGCTGGCGAAGTAGGAATACTGGTTCATGAAATTGCGATAGGCCGTCTGGTAGTAGTATTCCACCTCGGCGGCGGTGTACTTCTCCCCGTCGATGGTGGCGGCGGTGGTCGTCTTGGGGATGAAGTCGCTGCGCCAGACGAAGGAGACGACGACCGCGATCAAAACGGCGGTGGCGATGACGCCGTAAAGGAGGTTGGTCCGCTTTTCATCCTTGCGCTGCTGCGCCTCCCGGGCGGTCTTGGGGTCGGTCCGGCCGGCGGCCTGACGGTTTTGCTTTTCTCTCGATGCGCTCATTTGTGTTTCAGTCCTCTCAAGTTTTCAGTTGCAATTTTTGCGCCCACTTTTATGAGCTGGATTTTACGCACTTGCCTATTATAGCGGAATGCGGGCCAAAGTGCAAGCCTAAAATCCCTTTTCGGGAAAGAAAACGCCAGAATTCACGGTTTTTTCATCAAATCCCTGGGCCAGTCCGCTAAAATAACACGCGAATGGTAACATAATCATAACATGCCCAGCTGAAAATTTCCTGAAAGCGGGAAAGAAAACGGCCCTCAGGGTATAATAGTACCCCGCGAGAGCCGTGTAGACCCCGTTATAACCTGCACCTTCAAGGACAGGTGGGTCGCCTCCAGCGCGCTTTACCGCTTCCAACTTCCAGCCGCGAACGGCAGCCGGGAGGCCTGCGAACCACGGGCTGATCCAGCGTCCCTTATAACGAAATGTGGGTTAAAAAAAGATCTATCACGCACCCCGCAGGGTACTTTCCGTATGTTGGGTTATTCCTCGCCGTCGAACAGGGACTCCATGAAGAGGTCGTACACCGCCTCCAGCTCCTCGTCGGAGTCCAGGGTGGAGAGGATGTCCTCGCCGTCCTCGTGGAGGACCTTCAAAATCACCAGCCCGGCGTCCGGATCCTCCTCCTCCCCCTCGGTCTCGGCGGGGAAGAAGGCTTGGTAGAGCTGTCCGTTGTACTCCAGGGCGTCCATGAACTCCAGGACCAGCTCCCGTCCCTCCTCGTCGGTGACGGTCAGGAAGGTGGGGCCGAAATCTTCACTCATACAGGGCCTCCTTTTCTGGGCTCAACTGTATTTTACACGGAAACTCCGGCAATTGCAAGAGAATAATTCGTGAAAAAGACGGAAAGTTGACAGCGCCGATGGGAGTTAGTCTGCCCAAAATCCATAAATCCATGCGGCGCGGCAACTTTTTTTCGGCGAAATCCGACATTTTCAATATTGACAGGGGATGGTACAATAGAAAACAAGGGGCTCCAGCAGTTTCTGGAAGCCCTGGCAGGGACTGGCTTTGACGTCCTCCGCCCCGGAAGCGGGCGGCGGCGATGACCCCGGCTAAAGGAGGTATTCGTTACTTTGGAGCAGCACGGAAGAAGAGAACAGCCGCAGCAGCAGCCCCAGCGGCGCAGAAAGCGCAGGCGGCCCACCGCCCTGGGCGTCGTTCTGGGCGTCTTGAAGTGGACCTTTATCACGCTGTGGACGGTTTTGATCGTCGGCGTCTGCACGGCGCTGATCGGCCTGCATTTCTTTAAGGAGTATATCGAGACCGTGGTGGTCCCCAACGTGGAGGTCCGGGCGGAGGACTACACCATGCAGCTCAGCTCCTTCATCTACTACCAGGACAAGGAGACGGGGGCCTGGAAGGAGCTCCAGAGCATCCACGGCCCGGAGAACCGCATCCTGGTGGACTTTGACCAGATGTCCCCCTATCTGTGGCAGGCCGCCGTGGCCATTGAGGACCACCGGTTTTTCCAGCACGAGGGCGTGGACTGGCGGCGGACCCTAGGCGCCGTGAAAGAGCTGATTACCGGAGACGGCAGCTACGGCGGGTCCACCCTGACCCAGCAGGTGCTGAAAAACATGACGGAGGACAACAAGCCCTATGTCAACCGGAAGGTCCGGGAGATTTTCCGGGCCCTGGAGTTTGAGAAGAATTATACAAAGGAATTTATCCTGAACCAGTACTTGAACGACATCTACCTGGGCCAGGGCTGCTACGGCGTGCAGACGGCGGCCCAGTTCTACTTCGGCAAGGACGCCAAGGACCTGGACCTGGCGGAGAGCGCCTGTATCATCGCCATTACCAACAACCCCTCCATCTACGGACCCCTGTACGACATCACCTATACCCGGGAGGACGGGACCAAGGTCACCCCCCGGGAGAAAAACAAGGAGCGCCAGGAGGTCATCCTGGACCGGATGGCCTCGGAGGACGTGATCAACCCGGAGACAGGTTTGCCCTATATCACCAAGGCCCAGGCCGAGGCCGCCAAGGCGGAGGTCCTCCAGTTCGCCGACGGGTCCACCTCCGCCGACGAGATTGTGGAGAAGGCCACGGGAAAAATTGAAATCAACTCCTGGTTTGTGGACCAGGTGATCAACGATGTCTCGGCGGATCTGGCCGACTTTCATGGCATTGAGAAAAAGGAGGCCATGAAGCGCCTCTACAACAGCGGCTACCGGATTTACACCACCCTGGACCCGGACATCCAGGCCCTGGCGGAGAGCATCTATGAGGACCGGAGCAACCTGGATGTGACCTCCCGGAACGGCCAGCAGCTCCAGTCGGCCATCACCATCCTGGACCCCTATACGGCAGATATCGTGGCCATGGTGGGCAAGGTGGGGGAGAAGCAGGAAAACCTGGGCTGGAACTGCGCCACCGCCAAGCGGCAGGTGGGCTCCTCCATGAAGCCCCTGACGGCCTATGCCCCGGCCCTGGACGCGGGGGTGATCACCCAGGGCTCCGTCTTTGACAACTACCCGGTTCAGGAGCTCAACGGGAATCCCTGGCCCAAGAACTCGGGCATCGGCTACACGGGCATGTGCACGGTCCGCTATGGTATCCAGCGGTCCATCAACACCATCGCCGTCCAGGCCCTCCAGTCCGTGGGGGTGGAGGAGGCGTACCGCTTTGCCACGGAAAACCTGAACTTAGAGCTGGTGGTGGACGATATGGCCATCAGCCCCCTGGCCATGGGCGGCTTGTCCCACGGCCTGAACACCGTGGAAATGGCGGCGGCCTACGCCTGCTTTGTCAACAACGGCGTGTACAACGAGCCCCGGACCTATGTCCGGGTCACCCGGGTGGACAAGACCACCGGCCAGGAGGTCACGGTGCTGGAAAACGAGAGCGAGAGCCATGTGGCCATGAAGGAGACCACGGCCTACCTCATGACGGATATGCTGAAAAACGCCGTGGCCGCCGGTACGGGCAGCTCGGCGAAATTCGGCGGCATGCACATCGCCGGAAAAACCGGAACCACCAACGACAACAAGGACCGCTACTTCGTGGGTTTCACCCCCTACTACGTGGCGGCGGTCTGGACGGGCTACGAGGACCCGGAGCGCATCAGCTACAACGGGAACCCCGCCATCACCATGTGGAAAAAGGTCATGGAGCCCCTGCACATGGAGCTGCCGGACAAGGACTTTGAGAACAAGCCCTCCACGGGGCTGACCAGCATCGAGGTCTGCCTGGACAGCGGCATGAAGCCCACGGATGCCTGCCGGGCGGACCCCCGGGGCGGCCGAATCGGCAAGTTTACGGCGGCGGCGGGCACCGGGCCCACGGAGGAGTGCACCATGCACAAGGTGGTCTCCTACTGCACCGAGGGCCACTGCCTGGCCACGGAGTCCTGCCCCCTGGAGGCGGTGGAGGAGCGGGCCTACCTGGACTACGTCCGGGAGGACTACGGCCCCAGCATCAAGGCGGAGGACGACGCCTATCTCATCAGCAGCCTGGAGAAGCTCACCGAGGTTTCGGAGACAAATCCCATCGGCGGCTGTCCCGCCCACAACGGCCTGCCCCCGGTGGACCCGCTGGACCCGCTGAATCCCGTGGACCCCAACAACCCCGGCGGCGGAACCACGACGGTGCCCAGCGAGCCCTATGTCCCCGGCCCCGGCGAGAGCCACGAGGGCTACGGCCCCTCGCCCAAGCCCACGACTCCCACGCCGGAGCCGGAGCCCACGCCGGAGCCGGATCCGCCCCCGACGGCGCCCAGCGAGCCTCAGGAGCCGGGAACCACGGAACCCGGCGGCGGGGGACTCTTCGACGACCTTTGGGGTCTTGCGGTCTGAGCGGCCGGAAGAGGCCCGCAGATCGGAACAGCAAAACAGCCGCATGGCGCGTAAGCGTCATGCGGCTGCTCGTTTGCCTGTAAAAAAGCCGCCCCCGCGCAGCTCTGCGCGGGGGCGCTCCGGTCAATTCTGACCGGCGAGGTATCCGTTGACCTTGTCGATGCGGGCCTGGGCGTTTTCCGGGGAAATGACCTCGATGCCGGGGTCCACTACGGCGTCCACGTCCTTGCCCTGGAGCTTGTTGTAGGCGGTCTGGCAGGCCAGGTAGCCCATCTCATAGGGCTGCTGGGCCACGGACATGGTCAGAAGTCCGTCCAGGATGGCCTGGCACGCGCCGGTGGAGCCGTCGAAGCCCAGGAAGATGGTGTCGGCAAAGCTGGGATTGCCCTCTGCGGCCCGGACGGCTCCCACCGCCATGTCGTCGTTGTTGGCGCAGACAATCGCGATTCCATCCGGGTGCGTTTGGATGATGGCTTCCATGCAGGTGACCGCCTGGTCCGCCACGGCGTTGGCGTATTGGATTTCGTCGGCCAGGAAGGTCCCGCCGTTTTCATTGACTCCGGCGGTGTACCCGTTCATCCGGGCCGTGTTGGTGGCGTCTCCTTTGACTCCGGCGATTTCGATGCACTCTACGGTCTCCCATCCCGCGGCTTTCGCGGCCTTGACGGCCTCGGTGGCTCCCAGCTTGGCGGCGGCCTCGTTTCCGGTGCCGATGAAGGAGACGATTTCCGGCGCGTCGATGTTGGTGTCCAGGGCGAAGACCGGGCGGGTCTCTCCGGCGATGAGGGTGGCGGCGGTCTCCGACTGGAGAGGGGCGATGATGATCGCGTCTACCTCGCTGTTGTTCAGGGTGGTTTCGATCATATTTTGCTGGTCGTCATAGGAGGTTTCGTTGGCCGGTCCCGTGATGTCGATGACCACGTCCGGGTGCTCGGACTCGAATTTCCGGCATCCGGCCATGATGAGCTGCCAGTGTTCGGAGGCGGTGGTCTTCAAAATAACGCTCATTTTGTAGGCCCCCTCCTTGTTCCCGGAGGAGCCGCCTGCGGCGGAATCGCCTCCTCCGCCGCCGCAGGCGGAGAGGGAGAGGAGCATCAAACCGGCCAGGAGCAGGGAGACTATACGCTGTTTCATCATAACAAACCTCGTTCCTTTCTTGGTGAGGAGACTCACTCCGTGATTTCGCTGAGCTTGACGGGCCGTCCCTCCTTGAGGGACTTCGCGGCGGCGGCGGCGATGAGGATGGGGGCCAGGCCGTCCTCTCCGGTGACCTGGGTCTCCGTATTGTTGATGACCGCCTCGGCGAAGGCCCTCTGCTCGGCGGCAAAGGCCATGGTGTAGCGGTCCCACATGATCTTGTAGCAGGGGCTGGAGGATGTGCCGTCCGCTCCGTAGCAGGTGGCGTTGTGGGGAGCGTCGTTTTCATCCATGACCGCGCCCTGGGACCCGAAGACCTCCACCCGCTGGTCGTAGCCGTAGACGGCTTTCCGGCTGTTGTCGATGACGCCCATGGCCCCGCTCTCGAATTTCAGGGACACCACGGCGGTGTCCACGTCCCCCGCTTCGCCGATGGCCGGGTCCACCAGCACGCCGCCGTAGGCGAAGACCTCCGTGACCTCGGACCCTGCCAGGAACCGGGCCATGTCGAAGTCGTGGACCATCATGTCGTAGAAGATGCCGCCGGAGACCTTCACATAGTCGATGGTGGGGGGCTCGGGGTCCCGGGAGCTGATCTTTACCAGGTTCACTTTGCCCACTTTGCCGGCCCGGACGGCCTCGTAGACGGCCCGGTGGTTGTGGTCGAAGCGGCGGTTGAAGCCCACCTGGAGCTTGACCCCGGCCTTTTTGGCCGCGGCGATGACCTCCCGCACCCGCTCAATGCGGTAGTCCACGGGCTTCTCCACGAATACGTCCTTCCCGGCCTCGGCCACCTTGATGGCGTATTCCGCGTGGAGGTCTGTGGGAGAGCAGACGACGACCGCCCGGATCTCCGGGTCCTTCAGGATCACGTCCGCGTCCTTGACGATGTTGGGGATCCGCAGGCGCCGGAGGAATTCCACGGTCTCCTCGCTCATGTAAGGGTCGGCGATGGTCTTGATTTCCATTTCGGGAACGAACTTGGCAATGTTCTCCGCGTGGACCCGGCCGATGCGGCCCGCTCCGATGATGCCGATTTTGATGGTTTTCATGTACGTCTCTCCTTCTAAAAATATCAGATTACAGGCTCATGATGGCCTTCACCGCTTCGGCGGTGGCGGTCTTCGGGATAAGCTCGAAGCCGACCAGGCCCTTGTAGCCGGTTTCCTCCAAACAGGCGAAGACGCCCGCGTAGTTGATTTCGCCGGTGCCGGGCTCGTGGCGGCCCGGAGCGTCCGCCGCGTGGATGTGCCCGAACTGGTCTCCATAGGCCCGGATGTTGTCGCAGAGGCTGCCCTCGTTGAGCTGCATGTGATAGGCGTCATAGAGCACTTTCAGCTTGGGGGAGCCGATGAGCCGGGTCATTTCAGCGGCCATCCGAGTGGTCTGAAGGAAGTTGCCCGCATGGTCCGTGGTGACGTTCAGCGGTTCCAGGTTCATCAGGATGCCGGATTCCTCCGCGATTTTCGCGCACTCTTTTAAGGCGTCGAACATGGCGCAGAGCTTTACCGTGTCGCTGAGTTCGTCATAGCGGTTGATGACTGCGCCGCCGTCCCCCAGGCCGTTGGAGTGAATGGTGACGGACCGGGCCCCCACCTTCTTCGCCGCCTCTACGGACCGGCGGAGGAAGGCCAGATAGGCCTCCTTCTGGCTGGGGTCGACGAGGGAGAGGTCCGCGTCTCCGTTGAAGCCGGAGATGCCGATCCCGGCCTTGTCCGCCGCGGCCTTTACGGCGTCTAGGTCCTTGTCCGTCCAGCTCCAGAACTCGACGAACTCGAAGCCGTCCTGTTTAGCGGCCTGGAACCGTTCCAGGAAGGGAAGTTCGCGGTACATCGGCTCGATACAGGCTGATTTTTGAAAGATCATAGCGCTGCCTCCTATATGTGCTTTATTATGTGCTTTTTATTATGTGCCTTTACACACATTATGACAAAGCGCCGCCCGGCTGTCAACCCTTTTTTTCATTTTGGGGGAAGATTGAAAAGAAATCAGCGGATTTTACAAAAAGGCCGAAAATTTCTTTTGCAAATCCACAAGAGCTGTGCTATCATAAAAGCGTCATATTCTGTGCACTGCACATATTGGGGAGGAATAAGCGTGGGGAAGAGGGCGACAATCCAAATGGTGGCGGCGCTGGCGGGCGTTTCCCGGGGAACGGTGGACCGGGTGCTGAACAACCGCTCTTATGTGCGGGCGGACGTGCGGGAGCGGGTTTTGGCCGCCATTGCCGAGACGGGGTATGTGTCTCCCCGGGAAGCCCATGCCCGGCAGATGAGCGCTTCCCTGGAAACGCTGAAATTAGGGGTTCTTCTGCCCAGCGAGGAGGGGCAGTTTCGGGCGGACGTGGAACGGGGCGTTGACAGCGTCCGGGAGGAGCTGTCTGCCGGACGGGTCCGTGTGCTGGTGCGGCACTGTAAAACCGATATTCCCCAGGAGGCGCTGGCTCTGCTGGATGAGCTGGAGGCAGAGGGATGCAAGGGCCTGGCCGTCTGCGCGCTGAACGACCGCTCGGTTCAGGACCGGGTGACGGAGCTGACGGAGCGAGGGATTCCCTGCGTCACGTTTAATTCGGATCTTCCTGAAAGCGGCCGGGTGTGCTTCGTGGGCCAGGACATCCGCCGGGCGGGCCGGGTGGCGGCGGAGCTGATGAGCAAATGTGTGTCCCGGAACGCCGCCGTGCTGGCGACGGTGGGCAATTTAAAGTTCGACGGGCACCGCCAGCGGCTGGGCGGCTTCCAGGAGCGAATGGCGGAGCTGGGCTTCGCCCCGGAACAGATTGTAGTTGCGGAGACCTATAACGATTACGGCACAACGGTTTCCGTGGTAGGCGAGGCCATCGCGGCCCATCCGGGGCTGGGTGGAGTCTACATGGCGAACCTCAACGTGTCCGGCTGTGTGGAGGCGATCCGGGCGGCGGGCCGAAAGGGAGAAATCCGTGTGGTCTGTCACGATATCAACGAGGGCATCCGGCGGCTGTTGCTGGAGGGCGGTGTGGATTTCACCATCCCTCAGGACATGGTACAGCAAGGAGCGCTGCCCCTGCTGCTGCTGCGGGACCTGCTGCGAAAGGGAATTCAGCCGGATCCCGCCAGGGCCCAGGGGCGTATCGACGTGCTCTGCGCCGAGAATATCATTGGGTACGGCCTGTAAGCAAGGCGCGGGCCATAGAAAACGTTTAAAGCGCCTGGCGCGTGTGCGCCGGGCGCTGAGTTTCATAATAGAGGATACAAGCGCGTTCTGGGTTCCGGGGTGCCATCGGGGGGACGGATTCCAGGATAAGGCGACCGATAACCCCCTCCGTGCAGGCCCTTCCGGCGGCGGATCCGCCGCTGTGGGCGAGAAACTTTCTGTGTTTGACGGGGGAAAATTTTTCAAAAGAAATTTAAAAATAGGTCTTGCATTTTCCAGCGAAGTGTGCTAATCTATACAAGCTGACATGAGTGAGCGTAAATATCCGGGTGTAGCGCAGTTGGTAGCGCACTTGACTGGGGGTCAAGGGGTCGTGAGTTCAAGTCTCGCCACTCGGACCAGTGGGAAAGCCTGTAGCCGTAAGGGTTACAGGCTTTTTTCCTGCCCATTTTTCCGGCGGTTTCCCTTATTTTTTCCCTTATTCCCTTTAGGCCCCGGAAACGCTTTGAATAAACTTCTCCATCCGGTCAGCGCTAGCCCGCTTCATTTCCTCCGTGACGTGCCCATACACGTCCAGGGTAAAGGCGGCGGTATGGTGTCCCAGGTTGCTTTGAACCGTCTTAATATCGTCTCCAGCCCGGAGCGAGGCCACAGCGTAGCTATGGCGGAGGTCGTGCAGACGGGCTTCCGGCAAGCCGATAGAGGCCACCAGCCGCTTGTAATTGTGGTAGACCGTGTTCGGGGAAAGGCGGTGTCCCACTTCATCCGTGAACACAAGCCCTTCCTCTTGCCAGCGAGGACCAGCCTTCAACCGGGCTTCCGTCTGGCGGACCTTGTGCCGCTTCAAAGCGTCTACGACAAAGGCGGCGGCGGTAATCGTGCGGCCCTTGCCGTTCTTCGTAGGCGTAAGCCGAAACTCCCCGGAGTGCCCCGGAACCTGCTGAAGTTGCTTATTGATGAAGATAGTTCCACGTTCCAGGTCCACACAGTCCCAGGTCAGGCCGCAGACCTCGCCCCGCCGCAAGCCGGTGAAGAGTGTCACCAGATAGATGACCTCAAAACGGTGCCCCTGAATCGCTTCCATAAAGGCCCGAATCGCTTCATCATCCAGAGGCTTGATTTCCTTCGGTTCCACCTTGGGCAGTTTACAGGCGGTGGTGGGATTAGAGCGCAGATAGCCTAGCGCAATCGCCTGTTGCAGAGCCTTATGGAAAATCCCGTGAACGCACTTAATCGTCTTAGGCGACAGTCCGGGCTTATCTCCGTGAGCCGTTCCAAGGTCATTATAGAACCTCTGAATTGTGGGGGTGTCCAGCTTATCAAGCCTTACTTTTCCCAGGGCGGGCTTGATATGGTTGTTGACGTGCTGGGTGTAGTTCAGAGCGGTGTACGGCCTCACGCTTCCCAGGTAGGTTTCCAGCCATTCGTCCAGCCACTCGCCTACCGTCTTTTTAGACGGGGGCTGATAGGTGCCATTGGCTACGTCCAGAGCCATTTCCCGCATCTTTTGGGCAACGTCTTTCTGGGTCTTGCCCGTGATGGATTCCTGAATTTGCTTTCCGGTGCCGGGGTCATAACCCGTGGTAACACGGGCTTCCCAATAAGTATATTCCTTGCCGTTTCTCGTAACGGTTTTCTTGCGAATGGACCCGTTGCCGTTGGCGGCGCGGCCCATGGTTTTTGTGCGCGGCATATATTCTAAAACCTCCTTAAAATGCCACGCGGGGGATTTAACTGCATCTTGATTATATCCCCCGCGTGGAGTATCGTCAAGTGTTGTCAGGCTGTCTGCTGCAGAGTTTCGAGATAGTCCAGGAAGGATTGTTTCTCAACGCGGATTTGACCGTATACGCGCAGGACGCGAAGCGATCCTGCGCGGGTCAGGTTGTAGGCTTTGTGCTGGCTGATTTGCAGAACGTCCGCAAGGTCAGTCACAGTCATAAGCGCGGGAAGCTCTTCAAGGGATTTGAAGCTCACAAAAGACCATCCTCCTTTTTTGAAAGTGTAGATTCAAGAGAGTACCCCTGGAAAATGGTGCCGCCGTCCAGGTTGCAGAGGAAGCGGCCCGGAATATCTTTAGGGAGCGCGGCGGCATCACCGTTGTCCAGGATGATTTGGGAGAGAACCAGGTCAGACCGTCCGCAAATCCGAACATCAATATTGTTCTTGATTTGCCCTGGGAGGACGTTGGCATCCGGGCGCTGGGTAGCCAGGACCAGATGAATCCCAAAAGCGCGGCCCAGGCGGGCCAGGGTGCCCAAATGCCCGATAATGGCGGTCACCAGCTCCTTGTTAGGCTTGTCAAGGCCCGTTGCGTCCGTCAGCTCGGCAATCTCGTCACAGGCCACCATGATACGGGGCATAGCCTCGTCAGGATAGCGGCGGTTAAACTCGTCCAGGGAGGAACAGGGTTCCGCCCGGTCCTGGAAGGTGCTCTTCCGGGATTCCAGCACTCGAACCAGATAGGACAGCATCGAAAGGGCGCTCTCCCGGTTGTCGGCATAACTGCACTTGTCCCCCTGCCACTCGCGGGGGAAGTCCACGCCGCCCTTCAGGTCTATCAAATAGACCTCATAACCCTTGGCTAACCCCTGGGCAATGATGAACTTGACCTCCCAGGTCTTGCCGCTCCCCGTGGTGCCTCCGATTAGGAAATGGGGCGTAACGGCAATGTCCGCGATAAGGGGACCGTTCAAGGTCTGGCCCAGGACAATCAGGGAGTTTCCGTCCGGCAGTTTTTTCAGCACGGCCCTTGTGGGGAGTTTGGTATTGCCTGGGGCCGTATGGAGCAGGATATACCGCTTGTCCGGTCCTTCCTCTATGCGGGTGATACGGCGGTTCATGGCGGCTTCCAGTTTGCTCTGATTATCAGAGAACTCCTCCGAGGGGATTCCCCCGGAGAGAAGCAGGAGCTTGCCGTCATCATCAGAGACTACCGCGGGCGGCTCCCCTGCCCGGTTCACCAGCCCGGCCCGGTACATATCGTGGGACAGCTCCCGTGCGTAGCGAGGGGTTACGCTGATGATAACAAGCAGTAAGCACAGGACCAGTGCCAGGGGCGGCACGAAAATCCAAATCAAGGGCGCGGTAAGCTTTGCAATCAGCGGTTCCAGGCCCAGGAGCATGGGGTATCTCCGCAGGAACAGCAGGAGCAGAAAAAAGTACAGGACGCTTGCCGCGATACGGGCGGGGTGCCGCGACATGGCGGCAAACCCGGCCCGGAGGCGGACCTTTGCGGTGCGGAGCTGACTTTCAAGAGCCAGCTCGTTATGTGTATCTTTATAATTCTTTTTCACAGAAATTCCTCCTTTTTGAATTAGGGTTGATATTGATTAAAAGGGCAATTCCCCGTCATAGCTGTCATCATCAAATTCGGGAAGTATCTGCTGGGTTCGATGTTCTTCCGTAATCTGGCTGAAAATATTCAAACTGTCAACGCTCATGCGCTGATCTGCATACTGTTCGCACAGGTAGAACTTAACCGGGTTTTTAGTGGAGTATAGAAACACAAATTCTTTTTTTCCAAGGCTGTACGCCTCGACCTCAATCGTGTTCTCTGTTACCTCCCAAACCTCACCGATGCGGCGGTAAAGCTGTTCCGCGCTGTCTTTGCCGGAGAGCTTGTAGCGGGTGACAAACTCGCGGGGATGCTCAATCGTTGTAATAAAAATGAAGGAGCATTGCAGGGTCTTGTCGCGGTAGCGGCTATGGACGGGTGCGCTGTAATGGGGGTCCAGGGTTTTCAGGAGCGCGTCATAGGTGAAGGTATCGGCCCGCAAATCGTCCAGGATGACGGCGGGCTGTCCGCAGTAATGGGACAGTGGGTCCGCGCCCGTGGCGGTCAGATACACGGCAAGGCCCAGCTTCTCCGCAAAGAGGCGGCAGGCCGTGGTCTTGCCCACGCCCGATTTCCCATAGGCCCAGATAATGGTGCAGTTCCTCTGCCCGTTGGCCGCCTTGGTCCGGGCATGGTCAGCGTATTCCCAGGCGCGGCTTATTCTCTGCCCGTGCTTGGCGTAGATAAGCGGGTCAATGTAGGCTTCGTAGTTATAGGGGGTAATGGTCCCATCCGCGCACTGTTCTATGATTTTGTTCAGGGATGCCTTTTGGGTTTCCGTAGCAAAGAAAGCGGCAACGTCAAAGTTCGAGTGAAGGTTTTCCAATGGGTAATGGTGCTTGTTCGGTTCATTCTGGTGCAGATAGTATTGCAGGGTCCGCAGTTTGTTGCTCTTGATTTTCTGGACCATGCTCGGGCGGGTGTTGAACCACTTTGCCACGTGCTCATACTGCACATTGGCGTTTCCGAAATTCATGTAGATGTGGTAATGGGGCTTCTTGAGGTTTCCATCTTCATCCACATCCAGGTCATGCAAGATATAGGCATACTGCTTAACGGATTTCTTGCTCTGCAAAATCTCTTCGATTTTTGCGTCTGTCCAGCCGTCCTCTGGATAGATTTCTACGTCTAAATGTTTGGCCATTTAAGCTCCTTTCTTCTGATTTTTTACACTTCTTACACCCTTTACACCGACCCCCTGGACGCCGCTCGGGGGTCGGTAGGGGTAGGGGCCCCATTGGGGGCGCAGGGTAAGAGGAACAGATTACACCTTTACACCCTGCATCGCCGGGGCTTGTCCCCCTGGTCTGGCTGGGGAGGTTGAGCCTCCCCGCCAGGGGGGACAATCGCCGCCGATGCTCATTGGTCAGGTGCGCTTGGCCTCGGCCTTGTGTACGTTCTCCGCCTTGGCAGTCAGCTGGTATTGAACGACCCTATCTGATCTGAACAGACTGTTGTCAGTTGTCAGATTAGGTAGGGTCGTTTTTCATCCCAAAACCTTGACATGTCAAGGTTTTGGGGCTTTTCTATTTGCCTACAATCTGTCACTGGTTAAAAGCAAACAGCTCAAAATCCGAGTGCAAAACGTGTAAATGAAGGGATTCGAACTCCTCACATGTCAGGCTGTTGGATTGCAAATTCAAATTCCACCTGCTCGGGTGTTTGATTTTTCAATGTTCGATGAGGACGTTGCTGATTATAGAATACTATGTAAGAATCAACTCCTTGTTTGAATTCCTTTTCGGATGAATAATTCTTTCGATACAGTTCCTCTTTTTTGAAAGATGCAAAAAAGGATTCGGCAACCGCATTATCATGAGGTCTCCCCGAATTTGAGAATGACTGGATTATTCCATGCTCATGAAGCAACTGCTGAAAACGATGAGAAGTGTACTGCGAACCACGGTCGCTGTGAAAAATAAGTCCCGAGCCTGGCTGGCGGGATTCACAGGCGATTTTGAAAGTAGACGTGATGAGCTGTGTGCTGTTCTTTTTCGAAATCTTGTACGAAATTACTTTTCTTGAAAACAGGTCTATGATTACGCAAACATAGAAATGGTTCTGCTCAAGTTTAAAGTAGGTAACATCACTGACCCAAATTTGGTTGGGTCTATCCGCATGAAATTGTTGTCTAACTATGTCCTTTTTCTTCTCTTTGGTACTTTGTTTCAGATAGTCCTGCTTTGCCGTAGTTCGGACACTGGACAGGCCCATTTCCGACATGAGACTTGCAATATATTTTGTACTTACCTGGTGCCCTCTCTGAACTAATATGGTGCGGATCTTCTCAGCCCCAAATACTTGGCGGAATTCATCGAAAACATCTCGGACTATGACTCGATACTCAGCCCTCCGTTTCTCAAACCATGCGTTGTCACGTTTATTTCGGAGGATATGATTGTAAAAGGTGCCTCTTGAGACATCCAGCGCCTCACAAAGAGTGTGGACATCATATTGCCCGTAGAGCAGTTCCAATTCTGTCAGCTTTTCTTTTAGTGGAGCATGGACTGTACAGTTGACAGTTTTTAAGATAGTAACAATATTTTCTAGTTTTTCAACCCGGCGTAACAATAGCCTATGTTCCTTCGGAGTGAAAAACAGTTCTTCGTCTATAGTAGAATATTGTTTTACCCAACGGTAGATTGTGCGTTCCGATATTCCATATTCGGTGCTTAACTCCTGAACCGGAATCCCTTGCTTATACTTGGTTACAATGACGACTTTCTCTGAATCTGAATAATTCATGGACTACGCCCCTTTCTTATCGTGATGTACTGAGTTTATCACATGGAATGGGGTGTTATCATCAAAACAGAATCAACCTAAGCAAAAAAGTAGCTATACTCTTGCCTCCAGTTGATGGTTAGGATATAATTTTAATCAGAGTACTATGAAGTAGCTGTAAGACAAGGTTGATGGCGTGAGCAAATGAAAATTGCATCCAGAAATTGCGGAGATGTTTCGGGCATGGCTGTTTATAGAGTTTATGCTGGAACTGGTGCGGTGGTATCGAGTGTTTCAACATGACTTGAGGTAGAATAAAAACTGCCATGGTTAATGGAGGGAAGGAAATGGAGGATGTATTTGATTTTGAGGTTTTTCAAAAGAGCTTTGTCATTGATAATGTAGAATATACAACATTTAATCAGTGGGTTATTCAGACTAATTCGAGAAAACATGTAGGCGGAATCACTCTGAAGTCAAAACAACCAGATGAGAAACTCTTGCTGTTATCCTTTGATAAAAAGAATAGGACAATGGCACCTATATCTATTACTATGCTTAGCGATATTCTTCTCGGAATCAAGAAGATACCTTTTCCCGATGCACTATGTAGATATAAAACGGCGTTTGAAACGCTGCCACCAATTGATTTTCAAATTGCGAATGATTTTTTTCTTGAGTTATCTGACAAAATTT
>VSMY01000052.1 GCA_009773995.1 Oscillibacter sp.
GCGCTCCTTACTTACACGATTTACACGTAATTGCAGACCCGGGCGATGGCCATTTCCGTAAAGCCCAGGGCCTCCGCCTTCGTCTGGCGGCCGCTGGCCACCTGCCGCACCACCTCGTACAGCTCGCCGCCCAGCTCCTCCAGGGTCTTCTCTCCGTAGATGAGGGGAGAGGCGTCCAGGTCGATGTTGTCCTCCATCTTGGCAAAGGTCAGCTTGTTGCCCGTAATTTTGATGACGGGGACGATGGGGTTGCCCGTGGGAGACCCCCGGCCGCTGGAGAACACCACCACCTGGGCTCCCCCCGCCGCCATGGCGGCAACCGAGGAAGGGTCGTTGCCCGGGGTGTCCATGATGACCAGGCCGCTCTTGGCTTTCACCTGCTTGGCGTAGTCATAGACCGCCATGACGGGGCTGTGTCCTCCCTTGTGGATGCAGCCCAGGGACTTCTCCTCCAGGGTAGTGATACCCCCCGCCTTATTGCCGGGAGAGGGGTTGCCCTCCCGGACCTCTTCCCCCACCAGCCGCAGGGCCTTCTCATAGCGGCGGACAATCTCCAGGATGCGGTCGTGGACCTCCGGCGTGGCGGCCCGCTTGGCCAGGATGTGCTCCGCGCCGATGAATTCGGTGGTCTCGCTGAGGATGGAGCAGCCCCCGTCCTTCACCAGCCGGTCGCTGAGCTCGCCGATAACGGGGTTGGCCGCCAGGCCGCTGGTGGGGTCGCTGCCGCCGCACTCCGTGCCCAGAATCAGCTCCGACATGGGGAACTCCTTCTTCTGAAGCATGGCCGCCTCCGCCGCCATCTCCTTGGCATAGCGCACGGCGACGTCCACCGCCTTTAAGGTGCCGCCCACTTCCTGGATGATCACCTGCTTGAGGGGCTTGTTGGTCCGCTCCCGGATGGCCTTCACCACCAGGTCCATCTGGCAGTTCTCACAGCCCAGGGAAACCACCACGGTGCCGTAGACATTGGGGTTGGCGGCGTAGCCCGCCATCACGTCCATGGTCAGCTGCTGGTCCGACTCCACCTGGGAGCAGCCCTGCTGGTTGTTGAAAGTCACCGCGCCGTTGACCTGCTGGGCAACGATGCGGGTGGTGTCGGAGGCGCAGACGCTGGCGGGCAGAATCAGCACGTAGTTGCGGACGCCCACCCGGCCGTCGGGCCGTTCATAGCCATAGAATGTCATTCAATTCCCTCCTCAGACGTTGGTGGAGTGGCTCTCCACGTTGTGGACGTGGACGTGCTGCCCGGCTTTGATGTCCGTGACGGCGGAGCCGATGTGCTGTCCGTATTTGACGACCGGCTCCCCCTGGGGGATGTCCCGGCAGGCCAGCTTGTGGTAAATGGTGATGTCTTCCAGGGCGGTGAGGCTGCGGCTCTCCCCGCCGCAGTCGTATTCCACCGGCTCCCCCTTGGCGATGGGCTCGATGGCCACCACCACGTTGTCGGCGGGGTCGATGCGCATGGCGTTTTTCATGAGGGCTCCTCCTTTTAGAACAGATTGCCCTGCGCGTCAAAGGGCAGGTCGTAGAGATCCGTGAGAATCTCAATGTTGGGGTTGGCCTTCGCCTGGGGCAGCAGGCCCTCGGAAATCTCAATTTCGCCGATGTGGGCGGTGTTGGGAATCCGGATCAGCTTCATGCGGTCGTGATCCTCCGCCTCGGGGCAGCACATCAGGGCCAGCTGGAGGGCCTCCCGGTCGTTGTCCATAATCATGGGAATCTTCATCAGGTGCAGGAAGGTGTTGGTCACGCCGGTGGGATAGGTCATCTCCAGCTTCATCCGGTTCACCAGCCGCCGGGTGGTTACCTCCGCCAGGCCGATGCCCTGGGCGTTGCCGTGGGTCTCGTCGGTGATGTCCAGGACGACCACCTTTTCCGCGTCGATGCCGCCGGAGCAGTACTGCGGCAGGACGAAGCGGCCGGAGATATTGGGGTCCATGCCGTCGCCGGAGATGTTCTTCCCGATTTTGTCCACCACCAGCACGTCGCACTCGTCAAAGAGAAGCTTCGCGATGGTCCGGTAGGAGATTTCCTTCAGCTTGGGCTCCTCGTCAAGGATCTCCCGGGGAGTAAGGCCCTTGATGAGATAGGTGTCGTCATAGGCGTTTTCAATGACGGCGATTCCCCCCAGCACAGGGCAGTTCTCCAGAATGGTCCGGCCGTATTCCTCCACCAGCTCGTGCATGATGGCGGGGCTCTGGTGGTGGATGGACTCCGCCCCCTTCTGCTTGCCCAGGCCGATGGCCATCATCTTCATCAGGCCGCTTTCGTAGGGCCCCCGGAAGGAGGTGTGGGGCTTGATGCGGTTAAAGAGCAGAATGCCGTCGGCCTCGGAGGCGTTCTTGTCAATGAAGACCGGCTGCTTCCGCACGCCGGAGAGGCCAATCTGCACCGTCTCCATGGAGCTTTTGACGGGGCAGCCCATGGCCTCCTCCGTAATGCCGTAGTCCTTGAGAATCTGGGTCTGGCCTTCGGCGGTGG
This sequence comes from Oscillibacter sp., assembly GCA_009773995.1. Classification (GTDB taxonomy): domain Bacteria; phylum Bacillota; class Clostridia; order Oscillospirales; family Oscillospiraceae; genus Oscillibacter. The sequence continues at coordinate 2,482 of VSMY01000052.1, forward strand.
CGCCGCCGTGGCTGCCCATGGCGGCCACGATATAGGGCTCCGCCCCCTTGGACTTGACGAAGTCCACCATGGCCCGGGCCATAAGGGCGTTGTTGGTCATGCCCCGGCTGCCGCAGGTGACGGCGATTTTCATGCCGGGTTTGATTTTCCCGCCCAGGTCCTCCCGGTCCAGCTCCCTTCGGACGGTGGCGGCGATGTCCTCCACGGGGATATGGGTCCGGTCGAAGTTCTGACGGATGCGCACCATTTTCGGAATGGGTTGGTTCTTGATCAAATCGGTAATGGTTTCCATGAAAAGACTCCTCTCAGAAGGTTTCAGGACTCACCCGCCGAAGGCCCGGGCCAGCAGCAGGCACAGGTGGGGAAAAATCGCGGTGGCAATCAGCAGCCGGTAAACCTGCACCAGAATCAGCCGGGGGCTGCTGACGCCGATGTCGGCGGAAATCAGGGCCATGTCGCCGGCTCCGGCGGGAGTGAGCATCAGCATTCCCTCCCGCAGGGGCACCTGAAACCGCCGCTCCATCCGCCTGCCAAAAAAGTAAGCGTTGGCCAGCAGCACAGCGATGGTAATGACGACGGCGGAGAGCACCGTCACCGGATTTCCAAACTTGCCGGGGTCCAGAAGACCCCCTATGTAAGCGCCGGAAACCACCTGCGCGGCTTGCCGGAGCCAACCGGGAAAGGGAATGGAAAAGCCGGAAAGATTCAGGGCGAAGGCGATAAACAGGGGAAAGAGAATCGAGGCGGCGGGAACCTCCAGCCGGTTTCCAAGCCAGGCCCCGGCGGAGGCGGCCGCCAGCGCCAGAGACAGCCGGGCCCAGCCCCGGCGGTCCATCGCCGGTTTCTTCCGGACGGCGGCGTCCCCCGTCCCCTCCGGCATGGGGGGCGTGATGCGCTGCACCACCGAGGGAAACACCGCCACGCCCACCACCAGGCGGCAGAAATGCACCAGCAGCACCTTGGACGCGTCCGCGCCGAAATCCACGGCGATCAGCGTCACGTCGGAGATGCCTCCGGGCACCGCGCAGATAAGGCAGCTCAGCAGATCGGAGTACCCGGTGAAAAACAGCAGTCCCCCGATGACCACATTCACCAGCAGCAGGGAACCGGTGATCATGACAACCGGCTTATAAAAGGTTTTCAGCCGCCGGAAATCCTCCCGGCCGGCGGAACAGCCGATGAAGACCCCCGCGATCACCTGCGCGATATGCTTGGAGACGGAAGGCACGCCTTCCATTTGAAAGCCGGCGGCCAAAACCGCCGAGGCCGCCGCCGCGCCGATCAGCATTCCCGCCGGGACATGCTTCCGGTAAAGGAGAAGTCCCGCGGCGGTGCAAAGCGCCAGCGTCAAAAGCGTCTGGAGCATCCAAGCCCCCCTTGATGTCGATGATTTATTATTTGAGCCCCTCCTGCCGCTTGCTCATCCGCCAAAGGGTAGTCCGGCTGACCCCCAGCTCCCTGGCCAGCTCCGTTTTCGTCTTGGCCGGAAAAGAAGCCGGAAGGATGGAAGGAGGCTCGGAATCCGGCAAGTGGGCGGGGGCGGCGCCGGAAAAGCTGTGAAGCTCGTTGAGGTCCTCCACCGTCACGTCCGCCGCGTCGGACAGGACCACCAGCCGCTCGCAGATGTTGCGCAGCTCCCGGACGTTGCCGGGCCAGGCGTAGCGGCACAGCAGCTCCTGGGCCTCCGGGGTCAGCTTTGGGACCTGCTTGCCCAGGCCCGCCGCCAGAATGCGGAGCTGGCCCTCCATCAGGGGGATTACGTCGTCGGGCCGCTCCCGCAGGGGCGGAATCGAGATTTCCAGGGCGTTGAGCCGGTACAAAAGGTCGCTCCGAAATTTTCCCAGGGCAATCTGCTCCCGGATGTTCACATTGGTGGCGGCGATGACCCGCACGTCGATGGGGATGACCGACGCGCTTCCGATGCGGCGGATCTCTTTCTCCTGGAGGACCCGCAGCAGCTTCGCCTGGAGGGCCACGGGAATCTCCCCGATTTCGTCCAGGAAGATGGTCCCCCGGTGGGCCAGCTCAAAAAGGCCCATCCGTCCCTCCCGGGACGCGCCGGAAAAGGAGCCGGGCTCATAGCCGAACAGCTCGCTCTCCAGGAGATTTTCCGGCAGCGTGGCGCAGTTGATGGCCACAAAGGGCTGGGACATCCGCCCGCTGGCGGAGTGGATGCTGTGGGCGAACAGCTCCTTGCCGGTGCCGGTCTCCCCGGTAATCAGCACGTCGGAGTCCGCCCGGCTGAATTTCTTGGCAATCTCCACCTTCTTCCGCATCTCCGGATTGACCGCGATGATGCTGCGGAAGGTGTACTTGGCGGCGGGGCCTTTCTGCACAAGGCTCTTCCGAATCCGGCGCTCCTCCTGAAGAATCTTGGAGGCGGCGCTGGTGGTGATCAGGGTGCCCACCCCGGAGTCCTCCCCGGAAATGAGCTTATAGCGGACATAGTACCTCTGGCCGCCGATGGTCACCAGCTTTTCCTCTCCGTCCCGGCAGGACTCCTCCCGGCTGCCGATAAAGGTCAGCCCGGCGTTCAGCCGCTGGACGGAGCCGCCCTTCCAGCCGGGGATAAAAGCCAGCCCATAGAGCTGATAGGCCTGGTCGTTGGCTTCCAGGATGTGGCCGGTCTCGTCTACCGCCAGTACCGCGTCGTCGCTGTTGTCCAGAATCATACGGATGATATTGGTTTTCGTCCGCTCGGTGTTGATGAGCCGGGCGGTATTCAGCGCCTCCTGGATGGCCCGCTCCAGGGTGGCGGGCCGGATGTGGATATAGGTGCAGGGAAAGCCCTGCTCCCGGCAGATGTTGCTGACGGTGCCTCCGCTGACGATGGCCTCCATGCCGTCCCGGCGGCATGCCTCCACCGCGTCATAGGCGCTCTGCTCATCCAGCACCTCGTAGAGCTTCAGCTCCGCCCGGCAAAGCTCGCTGAGCCCCGGAAGCACGGCCTTCAGGCCATCGTGGTGGAGGCACAGGCCGATTTTTTTCGGGTGGAAGGACTCCCGGCACTCCAGCAGGGCGGACAGGATATCCGTCCCGTCGAAGCCCAGGTGGGTGATATGCTTGCCGGGATACAGCCCGCAGAGCATCCGGTAGGTGATGCCCCGGGCGATGATGACGTCGTAGTGGTTCAGGTGGTTTAAAATCTCGGGGCTTCCGAAATGGTGAATCGCGTCAATGCGTACCTCGTCGGTCTGTAATCTCCGCAGCAGGTCTCCGATATAGCCCAGCTGGTCCGGGGAGGGCGCAAACACAATGACATTGACCATAGCACTTCCCTTTCTTCACAAGGCGCAGGAGCTTCGCCGCGTCCAACGGGTCCAGGCGGGCCTGAAAACAGGCCCGCCTGAGAAGAGACTCAGCTGATGCCGTTCTCCGCCATGTAATCGGCTTCGTAATCCGTGACGTAGGTGGTGGCAGCCGCGGTATCCATATACTGGTCCAGCAGCTGGTTGAGTTCCAGGTACTCCTTGTGCCAGGCGTCGGTGCCGGCGACCTTGCCCAGGACGTCGGACCAGAAGGCCACGGCGGCGTCGCTCATGGAGGCGGGAGCGGCCACGCCGCGCCACACGGGGACCTCCACGTTCTCATAGTCGCCGATTTCGGAGAGAGTGGGCGCGTCGGCCAGGTTGCCGCTGTAGCGCTCGGTGGCCAGAGCCAGGACGGGGGTCAGATCGCCGGACTCCACGTACTGGGAGGCGGCGGCGGGCTTGGAGATGACAAAGTCCACATTGCCGCCCAGGGCCGCGGTGATGGCGTCGCCGGTGGAGTCGTAGGTGATGTAGCTCATTTGCGCGTCGGTCAGGCCCACCTCGGCCAGGAGCTTGTTGTAGGTGGTGATGTCGTCTCCCTTGGATCCGCCGATGACCACGAAGGTCCCGTTTTTCGCGGCCTCAATGGCGGCGGCGAAATCGTCCTGGCTTCCGCCGGCTTTGGCGTAGTCGGTCTTGGAGTCGGAGCCGGGGCAGGAGAACAGCAGCTGCTTATCCACCGCCATGATGGCGAGGATCCGGAAGTTGGCCGCCCGGTTCTTGGTATTCTGGACCATGGGCATCAGGTCGCCGGAGTTGAAGGTCAGCAGGTTGTAGTCCGCGTCGCCGGCTTTCATCGTGGCGATTTTGTTCCGGCCGATTTCGCCCGCGCCGTCGGTCTCATTGGACACCACGATGGTCTGGCCGTTTACCAGTCCCTCGTTGGTCATGATTTCGCTGATCTTCCGGGAGAAGATGTCGGATCCGCCGCCGGCGGAGGAGGTGCAGGTCCAGGTAACGGTCTTGGTGGGGGTGAACGTGCCGTCGCCGCCGCCGGACTTTCCGCCGCCGGAGCCGCCGCCGCAGGCGGTCAGGGCCAGGAGCATCAGGGCTGCAAGAGTCAGAGCCATTCGTTTTTTCATGGTAAATAATCTCCTTCTTTTCAATTATATTTCCATTGGGATTGGAAATCAAACAAATTTGGGCGTTACACCGGGGTCTTCTTCTTCGCGCCCAGCTTTTTGCGGACGGCCTTCACCGTCGGGGTCAGGATCAGCACCAGGAACACCGCCAGAAGCACCAGCTTCAGCGGGGAGTCGGCAAAGATGCCCAGACTGCCCCGGGAGGCGATGAACGCCTTGCGCATGTTCTCCTCCAGCATGGGAGCCAGCACGAAAGCCAGCAGCATGGGCGCCGTGGGGAAGCCGTTCTTGTCCAGCAGGTAGCCCACGATGCCGGAGACAAACATGACCATCACGCCGTACATGGAATTGGAGGTGGAGTAGGCTCCCACGATGCACACACAGGTGATGATGGGGATCATGTACTTCACGGGGACGCTGAGAATTTTAATCAGGAACGGAATCACCAGGATGGCCACCAGGAGCGTAAAGATGTTGGCCACGTACATGGAGGAAATCAGGCCCCAGCAGAAGTCCGGATTCGTGTCGAACAGCAGGGGACCGGGGTTCAATCCCCACATCATCAATCCGCCCAGCAGCACCGCGCCGGTGCCGGAGCCCGGGATGCCCAGGGCCAGCAGAGGGGCGAACGCGCCCGCCGCCGCCGCGTTGTTGGCCGCCTCGGAGGCCGCGATGCCCTCGATGGCGCCGGTGCCCATGGGTTCCTCGCTTTTGAACTTCTTCTGCATGGCGTAGCCCACCATGGACCCCGTCGTCGCGCCGGAGCCGGGGAGCACGCCCACAAAGGTTCCCACAAAGCCGGAACGGAGGACGGGCGGCAGCATGCGCTTCAGGTCATGGCCCGTGGGCATGGAGTCCTTGATGGAGAGCTTTTGCTTGCTGTCGTCGCCGGCCCGTTTTTGCTCGTCGGCCTCCCGCTCGTTGATGAGCTTGATGACCTGGGCGAAGCCCACGCAGCCGATGATGAAGGGGGTGAAGGGGATGCCGCCCAAGAGGTACATGTTGCCGAACTCGTACCGGGGCGCGCCGGAGAGGGTGTCCATGCCGATGGAGGCCACCAGGATGCCCAGCATGGTAATCACGATGCCCTTGATGGGATTCTCTCCGATGAGCCAGCTGATGGAGGTCATGGCGATCAGCAGGATGATGGTCATTTCCGCGTAGCCGAACATCAAGCCGATGGTGGCCAGGCCGGAGGCGGTGACGGTCAAAATCAGGATGCCGATGGTGCCGCCGATGAAGCTGGCCAGGTTGGCGGTCATCAGCGCCTGGCCGGGGCGGCCCTTCCGGGCCATGGGATAGCCGTCCAGGGCGGTGGTGATGGCCGGGGAGTCGCCGGGGATGTTCAGCAATATGGCGCTGAAGGAGCCGCCGTACATATTGGCGTAGTAGAGAGCGCCCAGCATGATGATGGCGGTGGTGGGGTTGAACTTGTAGGTCAGGGGCAGCAGCAGCGCGCAGCCCGCCAGGGAGCCGATGCCGGGCATGGCGCCCACCACCAGGCCCAGGACGGCGCCCAGGAGGCATACGCCGATGTTCTCAGGGGCCAGGGCCACCTGGAAGCCCGCCAGCAGAGACGCAAAGTTTTCCATATTCCAACGTCCCTCCCTTTTACAGAATCATGTCCAGCAGCAGACCCATGGGGAAGCGGATCTGGAGCCAGAAGGTGAACACGCCCAGGATGATGGCGGCCATGATGAGCTCAATGATCACGATGACCTTCCAGGAGGCGCGCTCCACGAATTTCAGCCAGAGCAAAATGTAGATGAGGCAGCTGGGCACCAGGCCGATGATAAAGGTGCAGAGGATGATGGCCGCCGCGCCCAGCATGACCATCAGCTCATTGCGGTTGTAGCGGACCGCCTCGCTGTCCTTGTCCCGGGCAATCTGGAAAAAGCAGGCCACGCTGGAAACCAGCAGCACCACGGCGATGATGATGGGGAAAAAGCCGGGGGTGGGCTGGCCCTTCCAGAAGCCGTAGTCCTTCAAGCCTACCAGGATGAACACCAGGGAGAACACGATGGTGGCCAGGGGAATCACGGTACGCAGGTTGAATTTTTTCTTCTCCAAAGCAGATCTCTCTCCTTTCAGCGGCCTCAGCCGGAGACCTTCTCACGCTTCGCCAGGGCCATTTTCGCGGTGGTGCGGACGGCCCGCTCGAAGGAATCGGTGGTAACGCTGGCCTTGCCCACCTTGTCGAAGGCGGTACCGTGGGCGCAGGTGGCGATGGGATAGGGCTGGCCTCCCGCCACGGTGATGCAGCGCTGGAAGCCCACCAGCTTCAGGGCGATCTGCCCCTGGTCGTGGTACATGGTGACCACCACGTCGAAGTCCCCCGCCAAGGCGCTGATGAACAGCGTGTCGGCGGAATAGGGGCCGGTGACGTTCCAGCCGGTCTCCTCCACCACTTTTTTAATAGTGGGCTCGATGACGTCCACTTCCTCCCGGCCGCACAGGCCGAACTCGCCGCAGTGGGGATTCAGGGCCGCCACGGCGATGCGGGGCTTGTGGCCCAGGCTCTCGCCGGTGATCTCGCCCAGCTCGATGGCTTCCCGCAGGGTGGTCTCGTTGATGATGGAGCTGACCTCGCTGATGGGCACATGGCTGGTGGTCCGGACGGTCATGAGGTCGTCCATCATATTGACCTCACAGAAGGGGGTGGTGAGGTTGAACGCGTGGGCCAGATAGGTGTGCTCGCTTTCGTCGTGGAGCCCCGCCATCTTCATGGCGCCTTTGTGGAAGGGGCCGAAGACGAAACCCTCGATCTTCCCGGCCTTGCAGAGCTCGATGCCGGTGTCCAGCTGCCTGAGGTCGCCGGCCCCGCAGTAGGCGCTGGCCTCGCCGTAGACCACCTGGGCGGGATCCTGGTCCTTCAAGTCCAGCACGGGAAAGCCCTTGGACCAGTCGCACTCGCCGAGGTCGTTTACCACGTAGTGGGGCACGTCGCCCCCCACAACCTTCAGCCCGTGCTCGAACATGCGCAGGTCTCCAATGATGACGGGGCGGCAGTAGTCCTTGTAGTAATCCTTCACGGCCAGCATAGCCACCAGCTCCGGGCCAACGCCGGCGGAGTTGCCCAGAAGGACGCCGAGGATAGGCTTTTCACTCATAAATCATACCTCCACAAATCATCTTTTATCCGCGAAATGCCTCCGGTTTCCGCGAACTCGCTTCGGCAGATAATATAGCAAAATTCATGCCAAAACTATAGCTTTCGCTGTTCCCGGTTTAGGAGGGCTTTCTTTTTGTGAATTATGTGTGAATGAATTGTCAAGATTTCGGCAAAGTCACCAGGGGGAAACTGACAAGACCGGCGCTGTTTTCCAGGAGAGTTCCAGGCAAATTATACAGCGCGGGAGGGCCTAAGAAAAGTATGAAACATAATTTGAAACAATTGAAACATTTTGTTTCGCGCGTTTCGGATGAAACACGCCGCCGCACTTTTCTGAAACAGGAAACAATTGGATGTTCAAATCGTCAAGCCGCTTCCGCCGACAGGCAAACCGGCGGGGCCCGCCGCTGCCGCGACAGGCCCTGCCGGTTCATCCGGGACGCTGAAACGAAACCGCGTTTCCCGCTAACGACATTCTTTTTTGCTCGCCTCCGCTTTCGGCGCAGGCGAAATCAGACCTCGTGGAGCCAGGTGTAGCGCTCGTCCTCGCAGCGGTCGGTCTGAAGCCAGGGATTGCCGTCCAGGTGGCGGATCATCCAGGCCGTGTACATCTGGAAGCCCGGAGCCACGGCCTGGGGGTGGAGCGCCCCGCCGGGGATGGCGGAGAAGCTGTGGTCCACGCTCTTGAACACCTCGTCCCCTACAAAGCTGGCCCCGAAGCCCTCGGGCCGGTCAAAGAGGAAGAAGTAGGTCTCCGGCTGGGGGTGCCGGTGGGGCAGATACCCGGACCAATTGCCCCGGTCGTTCAGCACCTCTCCCAGGACCATGTTGGAGTCCGGGCAGACGTCGTGGTCGAAAATGGTGTTGACCCGCCGTTTTGCAACATCCCCGAACTTGCCCACACAGGAGTATTTCCAGGGAGCGTCCTCCGGCTGGTAGAGGCGGCTGGGGAAGCTCCTCTCGTTCTTCGTGCACTGGACCAGAATTTCCGCTCCCGTCTCCGCGGTGACGGCGATCTCCACCCCGCCGGAGGCGTGGACGCACCAGGGGCCCTCGGTGAAGACGTTCCGCCGGGCGGCCTCGGCCCGCTGGGTCTCCCAGGTATAGGTCACTCTGCCGCTGAGCAGCAGCACCGCGATTTCCTCGCCGGGACGGCAGAAGCTGCGGGTCTCCCCCGCCTTCATTTGATAGACCCGTACGTCCATCAGCATGGCGGCGTAGTCCCCCTCGTAGGTGGTAAGGACCATTTCACCGCGTCCGTCAAACTTGGGATAGCCGAATACCTTGCTCATCATAATGCTCCTTTTTGCTGTTTCAAATCAGGCCGAAAGCCCCGGCATTGCCGGGGCCGTTCGGACGGCTTTAGATGTAGTTTTACCAGTACTTCTCCACATGGGCCCGGGTGACCTCGGCGGCCTTCTTGATGTTTTCCTCGCTGGAGAGCTTGTAGTAGTCGGGCCGGAAAACCTCGATGGTGCAGACATCCCCCTCGAAGCCGATTTTTTTCAGGGTATCGGCAAAACGCTTGTGGTCCAGGCAATCGCCGGGCTCGCCGGGCCAGATTCGCTTTTCGTCGTTGTTGTAGGACGCGCCGCAGGGCATGTTTTCCGTGCCGTTCAGGTGCCAGACGAAGATTTTCTTTCCGTCGGCCTTCTCCAGGGCATCCCAGCCGGAGGCCATGGCGTTGAAGTGGAACTGGTCCAGGGTCACGCCCACCAGGGGGGAGTTCACCTCCTCCACAATGGCGTAGGCGTACTCAAAGCGGTTGATGGACATGGTCGGCGCGCCGCAGAACTCCAGGGACAGCTTGATGCCGTGGGGCTCCACCTTTTTAACCATCTCCTTGAGGACAGCCACGGCGTCGTCCTTGATTTCGTCCACGGTGGCGGGGACCGTCAGGTCCATGGAGGGCACTACGACGATCATCCTGCAGTCCAGAATTTGGCAGCGGCGAATGATCTCGTCCAGCTGGGCCATGACGGCGTCCTTCTCCGCCTGGGTCTTTTTCATGTTGAAGAAAATCAGGGCGTTATAGGACAGCATCTTCAGCTTGTGGCTCCGGAAGAAGTCCCCCATCTGCTCCAGGGTGTACTTCCCGGCGGCCAGCTCCCGGTCCAGGCACTCGGACTGGACGTCGATGTAGTCAAAGCCGTACTTCTCGCACAGGGCCAGGTCCTCCAGCACGGAGTGGTTCTCGCAGAAGCGGTTGCAGCCTTCGTTGAATCCGATTTTCATGGCTCATTCTCCTTATCGTTCCTTAATCGTTCCATAAATTGTATACCCGGCGGCGGGATTTTTCAAGTGTGCGGGAACGCCCAGCCGTTTCCGATTGGGCGTCCCGCGGAGAAAAGAAGTATGTAAGCGGGAGCTCCCGTCTTACTTGTTCAAAAGCTCGCTCTGGATGCGCTCCAGGGCCTCGGGGGCCTGTTTGTCCATCTTCTCCGGGAAGCCGAAATAGCTCACGCAGATGATGTTGTCCCCGCCCGCCTTGGGCGCGTCGGGTTTCAGCTGCTTATTGGCGAAATCCATCTCCCGCAGGGTCTCAAAGATGCCGTCGAAGTCCACTTCGCCCTCGCCCATGGCGGTGTGCTGGTGGATGGTCACATCCGCCCGGCCCCGCTGGTTCAGCCAGGGGGGATTCAGGATGTACCGGCAGTCCTTCGTCTGGTTCCAGGTGTCCGCCAGCAGAACGTGGGTCAGCTCGTCGCCGGCGTATTTCAGCATGTGCCGCACGTCGCCCTTGCCCTGGTCGTAGAAGAAGCCGTGGGAGGCGGAGTAGACGTAGCCCAGATTCTTGGAGCGGAAGGACTTCACAATATCGCAGGTCTCGTCGTTCAGCTCGCAGAAGTCATAGGGGTGGGACTGAATCTCCACCCGGAGCCCTTCCCGCTCGATGATGGGCAGCAGCTCCTCCATGGAGCGGAAGAACATGCCGTTGCAGATTTCCTGCTGGTTGGGGTCCCCGGAGAACTCGGTGTTGATGACGGGCACCCCCATGTCCACGGCGATCTGGATCATCCGCTTCCAGTTGGCCACGGCGTGCCGGCGCTGCTCCTCGGTGGGGCCGGACCAGCGGTAGACCACGATGAAGGAGGAAATCTCCACGCCGGTCTCTTTGAGGGCCTTGCGGTACTCCTCCTCGCACTCCTTGGAGAACAGGGGGTGCTTGTAAAAGGGATTGATGCGGGGATGGGGGGATTGCTCGATGTATTTATAGCCCCAGTCGGCCACCTTGCGGACGTAATCCTTAATGGGCATCTGCTTGGCTAAGACGTCGACGTCAAATGCGATTTTCATAGAGGGCGCTCCTTTCTAAATCACTTCTTATAAAAATCAGGGGTGCCGCCGGTGACGACCTTCTCCGCCTGGCCGGAGGTCTGGGACTTCACCAGAGCGTCAGCGGTGATGGAGGCGACGTATCCGTCCCAAGCGGAGGAGCCGCCGGTCTCGCCCTTGAGGGCGTGGTCCACCCAGTCCTGGATCTCCACGTCGTAGGAGTCGATAAAGCGCAGAATCCAGTTGTCTTCGATCTTGGTGGAGACCTGGTTGGCATAGCGCACCGTGGGGAAGGACGGGCAGGGCAGATTCACCACGCCGTTTTCGCAGACCACTTCGCAGTTGATGTCATAGCCGAAGCCGCAGTTTACATTGACTTCCAGCATGACCACGATTCCGCCCTTGGTCTTCATAATCATGACCTGGGGATCCCGGAGTCCCTCATGGGCCTTGCCGGAGACCTTGGGGAGGATGCACTGGACCTCGTCCCACTCGTCGTTCACCAGCCAGGGCAGGCAGTCGATCTCATGGATGGCCGTGTCCGTGACGGCCATGGAGGTGGTGTAGCTGGGGGCCACGCCGTCGGCCCGGTGGGTGCACTTCACAATCAGGGGCGCGCCGAACTTGCCGGAGTCCAGCAGCTCCTTCACCTGGTTGTAGCCCCGGTCATAGCGGCGCATGAAGCCGATTTGAACTAGGTGCTTGCCGGAGGCCATCTCCGCGTCCACCACGGCCTTGCAGTCCGCGGCGGTGTTGGCCAGGGGCTTCTCGCAGAAGACGGGCTTTCCGGCCTTGATGGCGGCCAGGACGGGGTCCTTATGGAACTGGCCGGGGGTGGTGACCACCACGGCGTTGACCTCGGGGTCGTTGATGGCCTCGTTGAAATCCGTGTAGGTCTTGGTTCCGGGGCCCGCCAGCTCCGCGCCCTTCTTCACGCCCTCTTCAAACACATCGCAGACCGCCACGACCTTGGCGCCCCGGATGCGGTTCTGGATGCGCTCGATGTGTTCCTTTCCAATCATGCCGCAGCCGATTAAGCAGATGTTGAGTTCCATAACGATTTCCTCCTATAAAAATAAGTTGGTTTTACGAAGCTGTCCCGGATTCATTTGCCTTGCGCCCGGCGGGCTCTTGCCGGAGCCGCCGGAGGAGACGCCTTTCCGATGCGTGCCTTTGCCTGCGTTTCGTTTCCTTTTCTCTAATCCCGATTATAGCAAAGCGTTCACGAGAACGCAAGCAAAATATCGGCGTATTATCCACAATAATCCGGGCTAAAAATTGTGGAATCCTCTGTCACCGCCATAGAGCGGCCGCTGTTTTTGAAGAAGGTGTACAAAGATGGGCGGCCTTCTTTGCGTTCTGCACGCATTCTTCCCCAAGACAGAAGAAACGCTCTGTGGGAGATACCCACAGAGCGTTTTCCAAGAAGATGCTGGGCTGCCGCCGCTTCGGCCAAGTAAACCGCCGGACAGCCGGAGCGCGTGAACGGATCAGGCGGCGATGCCCAAGGGGGAGAACAGGACATAGATGGCCACCGCCAGGATCAGGCCGACGATGGAGACCGCGTGCCGGTATTTCCAGGGGGTCAGGTCCACCGCGCCCACGTCCTGGGGCACATACTCCTCGGCGGGCCGGTATTTGTTCAGGGCCCACATGATGAACAGCTCCACGGGGAACAGCACCGCCATGGCGTAGAGGTAGTGGATGGGGTTGTCCGTGCCGGGGTAGCAGGGGGCGATGAGGAGGAACGCGCCGTAGCAGGCCACGTGGAAGATGGTGATGACCTTCGGCGTGTAAGCAGGCAGGCGCTTGAACAGGAACACCCCCAGGACGGCGCACAGCACCGGCAGGGACACGAACTGGCTCATGGAGTTCAGGAAGGTGGTGATGCCCTGGGCGTTCATCACAAAGGGGGCGATGACGATGGACACGCAGCCCGCGATGGTCCCGTAGATTTTTCCCACCTTGACGCAGTGGGCGTCGGAGGCGTCGGGCTTGAAGGCGGAGCGGTACAGGTCCAGGGTGAACATGGTGGAGGCGGAATTCAGCACCGAGTTAAAGGAAGACAGGATCGCGCCGAACATGACGGCGGCAAAGAAGCCCATCACCGGCTTGGGGATAATGGCGGAGATCAGGGCCGGGTAGGCGAAGTCAATGGCCTTTTCACCGGCGGCGGCGATGGCGTCCTGGATGGAGGGCAGGTAGAAGGCGATGATGCCGGGGATGACCAGGTACAGGGGGCCCAGGCACTTCAGGAAGCCGCAGAAGATGGCGCCCTTCTGGCCCTCCTTCAGGGACTTGGCCGCCAGGGCCCGCTGGACGAAGGACTGGTTTGTGCACCACCAGTAGAGGTTGTTAAAGAACATACCGGTGATGATCAGGGGCCAGGGGACCTCCGGCTCCGCCGCGTTCCAGGCGTTGACGGCGTTCATTTTCGCCGGGTCCGCTTCCACAATGTACTTGATGCCGTCGAGAATCCCGCTGCCCCCGGTCTGGGAGGCCAGCACCGCGAAGCCCAGGAAGGGGACCATCAGCCCGCCGATGATCAATCCGATGCCGTTGATGGTGTCCGACACCGCCACGGCTTTCAGCCCGCCGAAGATGGCGTAGCAGCCGCCGATGATGCCGATGATGAGGCAGAGAACCGCCACGGACTGGAACTTGCTGACCCCCAGCATGTCGGAGATGCCGAAGATCTGCTCGAACACCACCGCGCCGGAGTACAGGATGACCGGCAGGTTCAGGATGGAGTACATCACCACGATGACCAGGGAAAACATGGTCTTGGTCCCCTTGCCGTAGCGGACCTCCATCAGGGAGGGGATGGTCATGGCTCCCATTTTCAGATACCGGGGCAGGAAGTAGTAGGCCAGGGCCAGCAGGGTGAACATGGAGCCCACCTCCCAGGCGATGGGGCCCATGTTGGACGCCCAGCTCTGGCCGTTCAGGCCCACCAGCTGCTCGGCGGAGAGGTTGGTCAGCAGCAGCGACCCGGCGATGACGATACCCGGCAGGCCCCGGCCCGCCAGGAAGTACCCCTCGGCGGAGTCCAGGTCGTCGCCCCGGGTCTTCCAGCTGGAGATGATGGCCACCAGGGCGGTAAAGAGGACGAAGGAAATCAGCGTCCATGCGAGTGAACTGAAGAACGTCATTGTTACAGCCTCCATTCAAGTTGTGGAAAAGAAAACAGAGGCACGCAAAACGCACGCATCGAGAGCGGCAGACAGGCGGTCCCGCCGGGAAGCGCGCGGCAACGCGCTGTAGATTCCCAGACGGGCTTTTTGATTGACTGATATCAAAATACCACAGAAATCTCGGCCGCGCAAGGGCATTTTCGGTAAAATTCCTCAAAGCGCAAAAGTTTGGAGAAGCCGAAAAAGCCGGGGGAGCTTTCTTGTGCAATTCTTCCTCCTCCGCTTCAAAAATGCGTGCAATAGCGTTCAATTTGGGAAAGTACTGGAAATCCGCTTGCCAAAGGGCGGAGGATGTGCTATAATGCCCGCATATTGAGACAGCGGGGAGGGGCGCATGATGGCGGTAACTTCACAGCAGATAGCCGAGCTGGCGGGGGTCTCCCGGGGAACGGTGGACCGGGCCCTCCACAACCGGGGCCGGGTGAACCCGGAGGTAGCCGCCCGCATTCGGAAAATTGCCGAAGAGCTGGGCTACCGCCCCAACTCCATCGGGCAGGCCCTGGTCCGGACCCGGCAAGGTCTCCGGCTGGGGGCCATTCTCCAGTCCGCGGAGACGCCCACCATGCAGGACGTGGCCGCCGGGGCCCGGCAGGCCGCGGAGGAGCTCCGAGTCTCCGGCCTGGAGGCGGACATCCGGGAGGTCCAGGGCCGGGACACGGCCAAGGTTCTCCGGCAGATGGACGAGCTGCTGGAATGGGGGGCCGCCGGCCTGGCCGTCGCCGCGGGCAACACCCCGGACCTGGTCCGCCGCATCGACGAGCTCCACCGGCAGGGCATCCCGGTGGTGACCTTTAACACCGACGCGCCGGACAGCAGGCGGCTGTGCTTCGTGGGCATGGACAGCTACCGGGCGGGGCAGACGGCGGCGGGCCTCGTCCGGCAGATGCTGCCGGGGGGCGG
>VSMY01000053.1 GCA_009773995.1 Oscillibacter sp.
CCCCCAGCCCCAGGTCGAAGGAGGTCCAGGCGTCCCCTGCGGCGGCGGCGAGGCTGTCCCGTCCCCCCGCCAGGCACCAGACGTCGGCAAAGCTGCCGATCATCGCCGCCACCCTCTGGGGCGGCTCCACTTCGAATTCCTGCCCCAAGTCGTCCGTAAAGGAGACCCGCTCCCCGGCGGCGGGTTCGATCGTTCCGGCGGGCTCCGCGCTTCCGGCGGACTCCTCCGCCGCCCCGCAGGCCGGGAGAAGCAGCAGCAGGGCCAGCAAAAGGCAAAGGCGTTTCATTCGTTCTTCTCTCCCCTCAAACGCCAGGGGAGGCGGGCACAGGGCCCGCCTCCTCTCCTGTCAAAACCGTATCAGGCGTACTTCGCCACAATGGCGTTCAGGTCCTCCCGGCGGCTCTCGGACCACTGGGCCCAGCTCTGGCCCGCGGCCGCCGCCGCTCTCCCCAGCTCCACCAGCAGGGCGGGGATATCCTTCTCCAGGATCACCGCTCCCGCCTCGCCGAAGCGGGCCTCATCCAGCGCGTCGCTGCCGTCCAGGAACAGGCGGAAGGCGGGCTGGGGCTTCTTGTCCTCCAGCCGGACGCCCCCCTGGAAGCCGATGGTCCCCGCCTGGTGGGCGGCGCAGCTGGAGGGACAGCCGGAGATCCGAATCCTCGGCAGAGCCCCGTCGGGAATCCCCGCCTCCCGGACCGCCTGAACGGCGGCCTGGAGCAGCCCCTGGCTGTCCCGGACGCCCTGCTGGCAGACCGCGGCCCCGATACAGGCCACGCTGTATTCAAACTCCGTCTCCGCTCCGTCCTCCGTAAGGGCCAGAACCTGTTCCGCCCGGCGGGCGGGGAGGTTGATGATATACAGGGTCTCATCCGGCCCCACCCGGCACTCCGCGTTGCAAAGGTCCTGAATGGCGGCGTACAGCTGAGCGGGCTTTTCCACCGGCAGCAAGCCGCCGACGGGGTGGTACTTCACCGTGTACATCCCCGGCTGCTTCTGGACGATTACTCGGGGATGCTCCAGCGTGCCCTCTCCCCCGCAGACGTCGGCCAGGGCCTCCAGCCGGGGCAGCTCCAGCCCGCCCGCCGCCTTGGCGATTTCCACGTTCTTCAAAAACGCCTCCTTAAGCCCCTCGGGCCCCAGGGTGTCCTGCATAAAGCGGGTCCGGGCCTTGGCCCGGTTCTCATAGTTGCCGTGCTGGCAGAAGGTGTCCACCATGGCCTTGACGTAGTAAAGGACCTCTCTAGGCCGGACGGCCTCGTCCACCAGCACGCCCATGCGGTGGCCCATGGCCCCCAGGCCCCCGGCGATGCGGAGGGAGAAGGTCCCGTCCGCCTGGGCCCGGAAGCCCATGTCCCGGAAAGCGCTGTGGACGGAGTCGTCCACCCCGTTGGAAAAGGCGATTTTCAGCTTCCGGGGCATGTGAATCTCCCGGCAGACGGACAGCAGATAGTCCGTCACCGCCGCCGCGTAGGGGGACGGGTCGAAGGACTCCCCCTCCTGCACGCCGGAGAGGGGGCTGCACATAACGTTCCGGGGGTTGTCCCCGCCGCCGCCCCGGCAGAGAATGCCCGCCTCCATGGCCTCTTCTAGAATGGCGGGAACCTGTTCCGCCGCCAGGTCGTGGAGCTGCACCGTCTCGCAGGTGGTGAGCTTCATCCGCTGAACACCGTATTTCTCCACCGTGTCCGCCAGGAATTTCAGGCGCTCCGCCGTCAGCCGCCCGGCGGGCAGCCGCAGCCGGAGCATGTGCTTCGCCGGGTCCCTCTGGGCATAGCTGCCCATGCCGCCGGAACAGCCCTTGTAGTCTTTCCGGTCAATTTTGCCCTCCTGGAAATCCCGGATCTTCCCGGAGAAGGTCTCGATCTCCTCCCGGTAGGTCTGGAGCCACTTCTGATCCATTGTCATACACCGCCTTCTCTCAAGCCGTCCGCCCCTGCGGGCGGAACATCATGATGGAGATTATTTTACCACAGGGACGGGCCGGACCGCAATCCCCTATTTCAGGTTTTCAAGGCAGATCCTCAGGTTCCAGAAGCCGGAAGCCGTTCTCCGCCAGCAGCTTGGCAAAAACGCCCTGTCCGCCGACCCTCCGGCCGCTGAATGTGCCGTCATAAACCTGCCGCACGCCGCAGCTGGGACTCCTGGGCTGGAGCACGGCCAGCTCCGCGCCCTCCCGCCGGGCGGCCTCCAGGGCCAGGACCGCCCCCCGGCGAAATTCCCCGTCCACATTCCGCCCGTCCCTGTCCGTCACCGTGCCGTCCACAATCTCCGCCGGAGTCCGGGGCGTGGGCAGGCCCCCCAGCTGTTCCGGGCAGACGGGCACGGCCTCATGGCCTTCTCTTTTCAGCCAGCTCAGCAGGCCGGGACACAGGTTGTTTCCGCCGCTGTACTTGCAGTTCTCCCCCAGGAGGCACGCGCTGACCAGCACCTTCATTCCGCCAGGCCCTCCAGGTAGTGGACGAACTGCTGGGCCGTCCGGCCGGAGAAGCCCCCGTGGCGGACCTCCCAGGCGTTGGCCTTGACCATCAGCTCCTTCTCGTCCATCTGAATCCCCTGCCGCTCCGCCAGGGCCTTGACGATGGCCTGGAACTCCTTGGGGCTGGGGGCGTTGTAGTTGATGGTGACGCCGAACCGGGCCGCCAGGGACAGCTTCTCCTCCATGGTGTCGGAGCGGTGGATGTCCCCGTGGTGTTCCATGTCCTGCCGGTCGTTCCAGGTCTCCCGGACAAGATGGCGGCGGTTGGAGGTGGCGTAGATGAGGACGTTCTCCGGCCTCGTCTCCACGCCGCCCTCGATGACGGCCTTGAGGAACTTGTACTCCACCTCGTTTTCCTCGAAGCTCAGATCGTCGATGAAAATGATGAAGCGGTAATTCCGATTCTTGATTTCCGCCAGGATGCGGGAGAGCTCCCCGAACTGGTGCTTGTAGATCTCGATCATGCGGAGCCCCCGGTCGTAATACTCGTTGATGAGGGCTTTCACGCTGGTGGATTTTCCCGTGCCCGCGTCCCCGTAGAGAAGCACGTTGTTGGCGTGCTTCCCCGCCAGGAAGGACTCGGTATTCCGGCGGAGCTCCGTCTTCTGCCGCTCGTAGCCCAGGAGGTCCTCCAGCCGCACGCCGTCCACGTTGCTGATGGGCAGGAACTCCAGTCCCGTCTCCCCCCGCCGGATGCGGAAAGCCCGGTTCATGGCGAAGACGCCGTAGCCGTACTGCCGATAGTAGTCTGTCACCAGGCGGAACATCTCATGCCCGTTTTCCGCCTCCGACAGAGATTTGCGCAGGGCCCGCACCTGGGCGCTGACGTCCCGGTTATAGGTCCGCTCCCGCTTGGGAATGGCGCGGTAGTTGGTGAGGATGGAGAAGCAGTCCGTCAGCAGGTACTGCTCCAGCTCGGAAAAATCGTAGTGGAAGAGCTGATGGAAGACGGCGAAGTCGTTTTCCGCGAAGCGGTTCACGCTGCCGCCCTCCACGGCCCCCGTCCGCTCGCAGGTCCGGGTAAAGGAGTTGTCGTTGGTCATGAGGACCCAGGTGAGATAGCACTGCCAGAGGTTCTCATCGAAGCCGCAGACGGTGGAGAGGTCCAGGATGCGCTTGACCTCCGCGTTGGTCCGCTGGAGCAGGGGCTCCTTGGCGCCGCCGTTCTTGCAGTCCCGGATGATGTCCGCCAGGCGGACCAAAATGCTCTCGGACCCTAAGTCGCTGTAGAGGATGAGGTGGGGAAGGATACGGTTCATGGTGTCAGTCCTTTCTTGCCGAAAAGCCGCCGTCTCCAGGGAGGCGGCGGCTCTTGCGCGCGGAATCAGTTGGAAGCGGTATCCGGGTCCGTGTCGTCGCCCCAGAGCATGTTGCGCCGCAGCTCCGCGCCCACGGTTTCCATCTGGTGCTGGGCCAGCTGGCGGCGTTTGGCGTTGAAGAAGGTCCGGCCGTTCTTGTTCTCGGCGATCCACTTTCCGGCGAAGACGCCGTCCTGGATGTCCGTCAGCACCGCCTTCATGTTTTTCTTGGTCTCCTCGTAGGGGAGAATCCGGGGACCGGAGACGTATTCGCCGTATTCCGCCGTGTCGGAAATCGAGTAGTTCATCATGGCCACTCCGCCCTTGTTGATGAGATCGATGATGAGCTTCATTTCGTGGATGCACTCGAAATAGGCGTTTTCCGGGGCATAGCCCGCCTCCACCAGGGTCTCGAAGCCCATCTTCATCAGCTCCACCACGCCGCCGCAGAGGACGGCCTGCTCGCCGAAGAGGTCGGTCTCGGTCTCATCCTGGAAGGTGGTTTCCATCACGCCGCCCCGGGCGCCGCCGATGCCCGCGGCATAGGCCAGGGCCAGATCCAGGGCCTTGCCCGTGGCGTTCTGCTCCACGGCGACGAGGCAGGGCACGCCCTTGCCGTTGACATAGGTAGACCGGACGGTGTGGCCCGGGCCCTTGGGGGCGATCATGGAAACGTCCACTCCGGCGGGGGGCACGATCTGCTTGAAGTGGATGTTGAAGCCGTGGGCGAACATCAGCATGTTCCCCGCCTCCAGGTTGGGGGCGATGTCTTTTTTGT
Organism: Oscillibacter sp.; assembly: GCA_009773995.1. GTDB lineage: Bacteria > Bacillota > Clostridia > Oscillospirales > Oscillospiraceae > Oscillibacter. Next base: position 4,553 of record VSMY01000053.1, read on the forward strand.
ACACGTCCGCCTGGACCTCGTCGTTTACCAGGATCATAATGATATCGGCCCATTTGGCGGTGTCCGCCACGGTCTGGACCTTCAATCCCGCCGCCTCGGCATTGGCCCAGTTCTTGGAGCCCTGGCGCAGGCCCACGCACACGTCGCAGCCGGATTCCTTCAGGTTCAGGGCATGGGCGTGGCCCTGGGAGCCGTAGCCGATGATGCCGATTTTCTTCCCGTCCAGCTTGCCCAGGTCGCAGTCCTTCTCATAGTACATTCTTGCCATATTCGTATTCCTCCTTCAGTTTGCTCTCGTCATATATTGTGCTCCGCCCTCTCTCGATGGCGATAGTACCGGTTTTCGCGATTTCCAAAATGCCGAAGTCCTCCAGCATCTGAATCAGGGCGGCGTTCTTGCTCTGGGAGCCGAAGACCCACACGGTCAGGGATTCCTTATCCACGTCAATGATGTGTCCCCGGAAGATGTTGGTCATCTGGATGATCTCGTCCCGGGTGCCGTGGTCCGCCGCTTGGACCTTGATGAGGGCGATCTCCCGGCGGATGCAGCTCTCCTCGTCGAAGATCTTCACCGCCTGAACCCCCAGGATGCGGCGGCACTGGGTGGCCAGCTGGTTGGCCACCAGCTCGTCCGCCATCAGCTCGATGGAGATGCGGGCGGTATGGGGCCGGTCCGTGGCCCCGGAGACGATGGACTCAATGTTGTAGCCCTTCCGGGAGAAGAGCCGGGCCACCTGGCTCAGGATGCCGGGGGTGTCCTCCGTCAGGATGCAGAGGGTGTAGAGCTTCTTCTCCGTGTCCCATTGCTTTCTCATGACTCTCCTCCTTCGCTCAGCAGGAAATCCGTAATCTCGGACCCGGAGGCCACCATGGGACGGACCATCTCGTCGATGTCCAGCTTACAGTCGATGACCGCCGGCTCCCTGGTCCCCAGGGCCTGGGCCAGGGCCTTCTCCATGTCCTCCCGGCTCTCCACCCGGAAGCCCCGGATGCCGTATGCCTCCGCCAGCTTCACGAAGTCCGGCCCCCGGTCCAGGGTGGTCTCGGAGTAGCGTCCTCCGTAAATCAAGCTCTGCCACTGGCGGACCATGCCCAACGTGCCGTTGTTGAAAACCACGGTGATGATGGGCAGCCCATAGTGCTGGACCGTGGCCAGCTCGTGGCAGTTCATGCGGAAGCACCCGTCCCCGGTGATGTGGAACACCCGTTTCTCCGGGAAGGCCGTCTGGGCCCCGATGGCGGCCCCCAGGCCGAAGCCCATGGTGCCGAAGCCGCCGGAGGTCAGCATCTGGCCGGGATACTGGAAGTGGAGGTATTTAATGGCCCACATCTGATGCTGGCCCACGTCGGTTGCCACCACGGCGTCCTCGGGCATCTGGACCCGGATGGTCTCCAGCACCTGCTGGGGGGTCAGGTGGTCGCTGTCCTCGGCCACCGACGGAGCCCGGAGGGGCAGGATATGGGCCTTCCAATCGCTGTGGTCGTACCGGGGCAGCTTTTCGTTCAGCATGGCCAGCACCCGCCGGGCGGAGCCGATGATGTGGTGGTCCGTCAGGACGTTTTTGTCAATCTCCGCCCGGTCGATGTCGATTTGGCAGATCTGCGCCTGCCGGGCGAACGTCGCCGGGTTCAGGGCCACCCGGTCGGAGAAGCGGCAGCCCACGGCGATGAGCAGGTCGCACTCGTCACAGGCGGTGTTGGAGGCCTTGGACCCATGCATGCCGATCATACCCGTGGTCAGGGGGTGGCTGCCGGAGAAGCCGCCGCCGCCCATGAGGCTGATGGCCACCGGCGCGTCCAGCTTCTCGGCGAACTCCTTGAACTCCTTGTCCGCCCGGCCCAGCACCACGCCGCCGCCGCAGATGACGAAGGGCCGCCGGGCCTGGGCAATCATGTCCAGGAGGATGTCCACGTCCCCCTGGTTCGGCGTGGGCTTTTTCAGCTCGTGGTCCCGGTTCAGCTCCCGCATCCCGGCACAGCCCCGGTTTTCCCGCCAGGGGACAAACTCATATTCAATTTCCACGCCGGGGAAGGTCACGTCCTTCAAGAAGTCGATGAGCACCGGCCCCGGCCGCCCGCTGGCGGCCACGGCGAAGGCCTGGCGCATGACGGCGGGAATCGTGTTCGCGTCCCGGACCAGGAAGGTGGCCTTTGTAATGGGCATGGCGATGCCGGTGATGTCCACTTCCTGGAAGGCGTCCTTGCCCAAGGTGGCCTCGGTGACGTTGCAGGTGAGGAAGACCACCGGGGAGGAATCCAGGTACGCCGTGGCGATGCCGGTGGTCAGGTTCGTGGCCCCGGGGCCGGAGGTGGCGAAGCACACCCCGACTTTTCCCGTAGACCGGGCGTAGCCGTCCGCCGCGTGGGCCGCCCCCTGCTCGTGGGCGGTCAATACGTGGTGAATCTTGTCCTTGTAACGGTACAGCTCATCATAGACATTTAAGATGGTGCCGCCGGGGTAGCCGAAGACGGTGTCCACCTCCTGCTCCAAAAGGCATTCCATGATGGCCGCGGTCGCTCTGATTTTCATTCTGCCGCCTCTTTTCCTTTAAGTTTCATAGCGGACCATCCCCCACCAGTCCGGCAGGAGGGTCCCCAGGCGCACGGTCTCCCGGGTCTCGTAGTCCACCAGGATTTCCATGTCTCTGTTTTGGACGTTCAGCTGCATGAAAAACTCCCGGCACGCGCCGCAGGGCATCCCGCTCCCCCCTCCGAAGGGGGGCCGGTCCCGGAAGACGATCAGCCGCTTCACCCGCGTCTGTCCGCTTTGCAGGTACATGTTCAGCGCCGCCGTCCGCTCCGCGCACAGGTCCATGACGCCGCAGCAGCTCTCGATGCAAAAGCCGGTGTAAATCTCCCCGTTCCCGCTCTCCAGGGCGCAGACCACATGATGGGCCTGGATAAACGGCGATACGTCCTCCGGGTGGTACTGCGCCCGGGCCTTCTCATACAAGGTCTCCCAGATATCCACGGCAGCCGCCTCCTCAGTGGTCATTTCCAAATCTTCACGGCCTTGGGGTCCTCCGCCAGGCACAGCTCCCGCAGGGTCTCCAGCTCCTCGCCGTGGTCCTCCAGCGGGTCCTCGTAGTCCAGCACGGCGGCCACGGAGAATTCGAAGCCCTCCTCGCCGTACTGCTTCCAAAGCTCCTGCAACCGCTTGTTGGGGTGCAGCCCCCCGGAGAGCTTGGCCCGGACGCTGTTAAACGCCGCCTTCGTGTCCTTGGCGGTTCCCAGGAAGGACTCGCCCGTCTCCTTACAGCGGAGGGAGATGACGCCCATCTCCGGGCGGCGGTTCTTCCACTCCTCCGTCAGGACTTTTCTCTGCGCTTTATCCATATCGTTTTGACTCCGTATTCTCGTTAGATTTTTCCCCCGCCCTTCTGGAGGGCGATAACGCCCGTCCGGGCGACTTCTAAAATGTTAAAGGGCCGCATCATGTCCTCGAACACGTCCACCCGGTCCGGGGTGTCGGAGATCTCCAGGGTCATGGAGGTGGGGGAAATGTCCGCCGCCTTGGCCCCGCAGATATTGCAGATGGTCATGATGTGTTCCCGGTTGTTTTTGTTGGCGCTGACTTTGATCAGCATCAGCTCCCGGCCAATTTTGCTCCCCTCGTCCAGGGTCCGGACCTTGATGACCTCCACCAGCTTGTTGAGCTGTTTTTCCACCTGCTCCACCACGCTGTTCCCGTTGTCCACGATGATGGTCATCCGGGAGAGGGAGGGGTCGTCCGTCACCCCCACGGCCAGGGAGTCGATGTTGAAGGCCCGGCGGGAGAAGAGGCTGGCCACCCGGTTCAAAACGCCCGCCCGGTTCTCCACCAAAATGGAAATCGTCTGTTTCATCCTTCCGTCCTCCCTTCTTTAGTCCGTGGTCTTCCACTCGGGGCTCACCTCTGCGATGAGGAGGCAGGGGCCCTCCTTTGCCAGGAAGCGGTCCAGGGTCTCCTCCACCTTCCCCTCGTCTCGGAGGGTCACGCTGGGGATGCCGTAGGCCGAGGCGATGGCGGCGAAGTCCGGGTCCCCCTCCAGCCGCACGCCGAAGGGCCCGTGGTAGGGCTCTTTGCTCTGGATCTGGTTCACCAGGCCCAAAACGCCGTTGCGGAAGAGGACGATTTTCAAGTCGAAGCCCCCGGCCTTCACGGCGGCCAGCTCGTTCATGGACATCTGGAAGGACCCGTCGCCGCAGACGGCGATCACCTGCCGGTCCGGCTGGGCGGTCTTCACGCCGACGGCGCAGGGGATGGCGTAGCCCATGGTCCCCAGGCCGCCGCTGGTTAAAAACCGGGCCCCCTTGAGCCGCAGGTGCTTGCAGGCCCAGATTTGATTCTGCCCCACGTCCACGCAGACGGCGGCGTCCTCCCGCAGCCGCTCCCCCAAAAGCCGCAGGAGGCGGCCGGGGAAGACGCAGCCGTCCTTGGCGGGATAGCCCCGGCCCAGGTTCGTCCTCCGGAGGTCCTGGAGCATTTCCCGCCACGGGCCGCAGTCCGCCTTGGCCCCCCGCTCCATAAGCTGCTGAAGAATCACCTTGGCGTTGCCCACCAGGGGGAGGGTGGAGGGCATGTTTTTCCCGATTTCGGCGGGGTCCACGTCGATGTGGATGTTGGCCATCCGCTTTTGAATCTCATCCGGGGACACGATGGCCCGGTCCGCCACACGGGTGCCGATCATGATGAGGAGATCCGATTTCACCAGGGCCTTGTTGGCCGTGGTGTTCCCGTGGGCCCCGATCATGCCCATGTTCAGGGGGTGCTCCGTGGGCAGGAGGCTCAAGCCCATCATGGTGGTCACCACCGGGATGCCGGTGGCCTCGGCGAACTGCCGCAGCTCCGCCTCGGCGTGGGCCAGGAACACGCCGCCTCCGGCGCAGATCACCGGCTTTTGGGCCAGGCCGATGGCCGCGGCCACGTTGGCAATCTGCTTGTCGTTGCCCCGGACGCTGGGGTTATAGCCCCGGATGCGGACCTCCTCGGGGAATACCACGTCGGTTACCAGCTGCTCCTGCACGTCCACGGGGATGTCGATGAGCACCGGGCCGGGCCGGCCCGTGGAGGCGATGTGGAACGCCTCCTTCAAGACCTGCGGCAGCTGGGCGGCGTCCTTCACCAAATAGCAGTGCTTGGTAAAGGGGGTCACCGCCCCGGTGATGTCCACCTCCTGGAAGATGTCCCGCCCCAGGAGGTTGGAGGGCACCTGGCCCGTCACGGCCACCAGGGGGATGGAGTCCATATAAGCCGTGGCCACGCCGGTGATAAGGTTCGTGGCTCCCGGACCGGAGGTGACGATGCACACCCCGGTCTTCCCCGTCACCCGTGCGTAGCCGGAGGCCATGTGCCCCGCGTTCTGCTCCGTGCGGACCAGGGTATAGTCGATGTTCGGGTCCTCCCGCAGAGCGTCGGCAATGGGGCAGATGGTGGCCCCGGCGTAGCCGAAGACCCGTTCCACGCCCTCCCGTGCCAGGCCCTCCATCAAAATCTGCGCGCCTGTCAGTTCCATGCTTCCAAGCTCCTTTCGGTATAAAAAGCAAATAAGCCCGTGTCCCTCGTCGGGTCACGGACTTGCAAGAGTTCCGGTTTTGGGGACCGGCGGTTTATGCTGCTCGTTGGAGGAACCCGCCCGTCACGCCCTTGTTTCGCGCATGACCAAACGCACTATTCGGTTTCGGCGGCAAAACTACCAGTACCAGAACCAGAATAATGTACAGGCCCAGAATGCTGTTCAGAGCGTGCATCATCATAGGGCGTTCCCTCCGCCGCTTAGAAGCGGCCCTTCGGCGGCCTTTCCGGAAAAAAGGCTCCGCCTGTCTTGAGTCGTTATTATACATGTCCGGCGTGCAAAGCGCAACAAAAAAATTGGATTCGTCCCGCTTTCCGGATGATTTCACGAATGGCGGCGGTTTTCCCCAGCTGTTCTCGTCAAAAATGACGGAGATTTTTCCAGGATGCGGTATCAGACAGCACCTCTTTTTCGCAGACAACGCCCGCCGGGTTCCCGGCGGGCGTCGTTGGTCGGATAGAGCTTAAAGCGCGATGGAAGTGCCGGTCTCCCCGGCGATGCCGGCCTTGGCCTTCTCCAGCAGGGTGATGAGGGCCGTCCTGCCCGGGCGGGACTCGGCGAACTGCACCGCCGCCTGAACCTTGGGCAGCATGGAGCCGGGGGCGAACTGGCCCTCGTCCATGTATCTACGGGCCTCCTCCGGGGTCAGGCTGTCCAGCCACTTCTGGTCCGGCTTGCCAAAGTTCACCGCCACCTTTTCCACGGCGGTGAGGATAATCAGCACATCGGCGTCCAGCTGCTCGGCCATCTTCTCGCTGGCAAAGTCCTTGTCAATGACCGCCGCCGCGCCCTTGAGGTGGTGCCCCTCGGTCTTGAAGACGGGGATGCCGCCGCCGCCGCAGGCCACCACCACCAGCCCGGCCTCCACCATGTCCTGGATGGACTGGATTTCCACGATGGAAACCGGCTTGGGAGAGGCCACCACCCGGCGGTAGCCCCGCCCGGCGTCCTCCACCACCTTGTAGTCCCGCTCCTTCACCAGGGCGTCGGCCTCTTCTTTCGTCATGAAGGCGCCGATGGGCTTGGTGGGGTTCTCAAAGGCGGGGTCCTTGGGGTCCACCTCCACCTGGGTGAGCACGGTGGCCACGCCCTTGTTGATGCCGCGGTCCAGCAGCTCCTCCCGCAGGCCGTTCTGGAGGTCATAGCCGATGTAGCCCTGGCTCATGGCCACGCAGACGGACAGGGGGCAGGGGATATACTTCTCGGGATTTGAGCGGGTCAGCTCGGTCATGGCGTTTTGGATCATGCCCACCTGGGGGCCGTTGCCGTGGGCGATGACCACCTGGTGTCCCTGTTCAATCAGGTCCACAATGGCCTTGGCGGTCTGCTTCACCGCCGCCATCTGCTCCGGCAGGTTATTGCCCAGGGCGTTGCCGCCCAGGGCGACTACGATACGTTTACCCATGATGCCCAGCCTCTCAGAAGAACTTCCGCTTGTCGGCGGCGTCCAGGGCCATCAGGGCGGACACGGGGTCCTTCACCTTGCTCATCATGATCATGGCCGCGATGACGTAGGGCTTGTAGCTGGCTTCCTTGTACAGGGGCACAAGATACCGGTCGAACACGGAGTTGTCCACCTCGCCCTCGGGGCAGCTGAGGCCGGTGATGTCGGCGGGGAGGCAGTGGAGATACAGGGCGGAACCGTTCCGGGTCTTCTTCATCATCTCCTCGGAGCAGGTCCAGTCCTTATGCTGGGCGTTCTGGGCCAGGAGCTTCTGCTCCAGGGCGTCGATGCCCGCCTTGTCCCCGGCCTGGTAGAGCTTGGTCCGCTCCTCCATGGCGGCGAAGGGAGCCCAGCTCTTGGGATACACGATGTCCGCGTCCTGGAAGGCCTCTTCCATGGTGGCGACCTTCTTATAGCTTCCTCCCGTGGCGGCGGCGTTTTTCTTGGCGATTTCCTCCACCTCGGGCATCACGTCATAGCCCTCGGGATGGGCCAGGACCACGTCCATGCCGAAGCGGGTCATCAATCCGATGACGCCCTGGGGCACGGAGAGGGGCTTGCCGTAGGAGGGAGAGTAGGCCCAGGTCATGGCGATTTTCTTGCCCTTCAGATTTTCCACGCCGCCGAACTGGTGGATGATGTGGAGCATGTCGGCCATGCACTGGGTGGGGTGGTCCACATCACACTGGAGGTTCACCAGGGTGGGCTGCTGCTCCAGGATGCCGTCCCGGTAGCCCTCCTTCACGGCGTCCATGAAGGTCTTCTGGTATTTGTGTCCCTCGCCGATGAACATGTCGTCCCGGATGCCGATGACGTCGGCCATGAAGGAGACCATGTTGGCGGTCTCCCGGACGGTCTCGCCGTGGGCGATCTGGGATTTCTTCTCGTCCAGGTCCTGGACGGTCAGGCCCAGCAGATTGCAGGCGGAGGCGAAGGAGAAGCGGGTCCGGGTGGAGTTGTCCCGGAAGATGGAGATGCCCAGGCCCGAGTCAAAGATCCGGGTGGACTTGTTCCGCTCCCGCAGGTCCCGGAGAGCGTCGGCCACGGTGAAGATGGCGTCCAGCTCCTCGTCGGTCTTGTCCCAGGTCCAGTAGAAGTCGGACTTGTACATGTTGTTGATGTGCAGCTTTTCCAGGTGCTGCGCCAGCTCGATGGTCTTAGACATATCAAAAATCTCCTTCACTCAAAATTTATTTAATGTCGTTGTCCGTCAGGCTCTGGCGGAACTCCGTCACGTCGGCGGTCTTGTTCTCCGGCTTGTACAGGGGGATGGCCGCGGCGTACAGGGCGGCGCAGGTCACCAGGTCCTGCTTCCAGGTAATCTCGTTGGGGGCGTGGGCCTGAGACTCCGCGCCGGGGCCGAAGCCCACGCAGGGGATGCCGTAGCGGCCCTGAATGGACACGCAGTTGGTGGAGAAGGTCCATTTGTCCGTCAGGGGACGGCCGGTGCGCAGGTGCATGGCGTCCTTGGCCTGGTCCGCGTCGGCGTGGCCGATGCGCTCCTTGCCGAAGAGGGCCTCGTGGGCGTCCACCAAGGCCTGGACGTGGGCCGCGCCGGCCTTGTTGATCCAGGTGGGGAAGAAGCACTCGGTCTCATAGACGGTGCCCGTCCAGGCGGGGCGGTCGTACATGTACATGGAGACCTTCACGTCGTCCCCGTATTTCTTCACGCTGGGCAGCTGCCGGATCTCCTCCAGGCAGGAGTCCCAGGTCTCCCCGGCGGTCATGCGCCGGTCAATGGAGATGGAGCAGCTGTCCGCCACGGCGCAGCGGCTGGGAGAGGTGTAGAAAATCTGGCTGGTGGTGCAGGTGCCCCGGCCCAGGAACTGGGCGTCCTCGTAATGCTCGGGGTTAAACTCCGGGTTCAGCATCTTGACCAGGCCCTTGACCTCGTTGGAGGGGCCGTCGCCGTTTTCGTTCAGGGCCCGGACGTCCTGGAGGATGTCCGCCATCTTGTAGATGGCGTTGTCGCCCCGCTCCGGGGCGGAGCCGTGGCAGCTGACGCCCTTCACGTCCACCCGGATCTCCATGCGGCCCCGGTGGCCCCGGTAGATGCCGCCGTCGGTGGGCTCGGTGGAGATGACAAACTCAATCTTGGAGCGGGCGTCCTCGGGTCCCTGGAAGTACTTGTTGACGATGTACTGCCAGCACATGCCGTCGCAGTCCTCCTCCTGGACGGAGCCGACGACCATGATTTTGTAGCCCTCGGGGATGAGCCCCAGGTCCTTCATGATTTTCGCCCCGTACACGGCGGAGGCCATGCCGCCCTCCTGGTCGCTGCCGCCCCGGCCGAAGATGACGTCCTCGGTCTCATAACCCTTGTAGGGGTCCGCTTCCCAGTTGTCGATGTTTCCGATTCCCACGGTGTCGATGTGGGAGTCGATGGCGATGATTTTTTCGCCCTGGCCCATCCAGCCGATGACGTTGCCCAGGCCGTCGATTTCCACGTTGTCAAAGCCCAGCTTTTCCATCTCGGCCTTGATGCACATGACCACTTCTTTTTCCTCGCAGCTCTCGCTGGGGTGAGAAATCATGTCCCGCAGGAACCGGGACATCTCCGCTTTGTAGCCCTCCGCCGCAGATTTGATCTTCTCGAAATCCATGATGCAGACCTCCATAAAAATTTATATTTGACGGCTTCGCGTCTTCGCCGTCTGTTCCCTATAGCCCTATCATAACACAAGATTTTCCGTTGTCAAACAAAATTTTTGAAAACCAAAAAATTTTTTTGAATTGCTGTTGATTTCTCCGAAACTTCGTGGTATGATGCTAGTATGAATCAGTGTCTTTATCCAAAAAATCAGCCTAAAAAGGGGGTATGTCCCACGGAAAACAGCAAGCTGGAGCTTTTACGACAGGTAGCCGCCGGCATCGCCGCCCAGTTCGGCAGCAGCTGCGAGGTGGCCATCCACGATTTGAGCCGGGACCCGGACCGCTCCATCGTCTTCATCGCCAACGGCCACGTGTCCGGGCGGAAGGTGGGGGACGGCGCGTCCAACGTGGTGATGGAGCAACTCCGCACCCAGGACCCGGAGCCCAAGGACCACCTGTGCTACCTGACCAAGACCCCGGACGGGAAGATTTTGAAATCCTCCACCGTCTACATCCGGGACCGGAAGGGGAGGGTCTCCGCCATCCTGGCCATCAACTACGACATCTCCCGCCTCATCCTCATGGAGGAGGCTCTCCACGACCTGACCTCCACCGGGGAGGAGGTTCCTTCCGAACCGGAGCGCATCACCAACGTCAGCGACCTGCTGGACGAGCTCATCCAGAAATCCGTGGCATTGGTGGGCAAGCCCGCCGCCGTCATGAACAAAGAGGACAAGGTGAAAGCCATCCAGTTCCTCAGCCAAAACGGGGCCTTCCTCATCACCAAGTCCGGCGACAAGGTGGCCAAGTACTTCGGCATCTCCAAGTACACCCTGTATTCCTATATTGACATGAACAAACAGGAGGGAGCTTAGTTATGATCGATCTCACCATCCACCGCCAAGGGCTGGAGCACAACCTGAAAAAGGCCCGGGAGAACAACATCCTCATCCCCACCATCGCCCAGATGCAGCACCCGGAGACCATCCCCGGCAAGGTTCAGGACAAGCTGAAGACCGTGGGCCTCTGGGACGTAAACCCCCTGAACCTCTTCCGGGTCACCTGGAAGAACGAGGCCAAGGAGTCCGGGGGCCTCTTCCAGGCCGTGCCCAACTACATCGAGCTGCCCCCGGAGCTCACCGGCGTGCCCTGCCGCATCATCGCCATGGTGGGCAAGTGGTTCCCCACGGGCTGCCACAAGGTGGGCGCCTCCTTCGGCTGCCTGGCCCCCCGGCTGGTGACGGGCCAGTTCGACGTGGACGTCCACAAGGCCGTCTGGCCCTCCACCGGCAACTACTGCCGGGGCGGCGCCTTCAACTCCAAGCTGCTGGGGGCCCAGGGCGTGGCCATCCTCCCCGCCGAGATGAGCCAGGAGCGCTTCGACTGGCTCCATGAGATCGGGGCGGAGGTCATCGCCACGCCGGGCTGCGAGTCCAACGTCAAGGAAATCTTCGACAAGACCAACGAGCTCAAGCAAGACCCCCAGTATATGATCTTCAACCAGTTCGAGGAGATGGGAAATCCCCTCTGGCACTACAACGTCACCGGCACGGCCCTGGCCGACGTGTTCGAGGCCGTGAAGCGCCCCGGAGAGCGCTTCGCCGGAGCCTGTTTCACCTCCGGCTCCGCCGGAACCATGAGCGCCGGGGATCTCCTCAAGGAGCGCTATCCCCACCTCAAGCTGGGCGTGGGCGAGGCCCTCCAGTGCCCCACCATCCTGAACAACGGCTTTGGCGGACACCGGATCGAGGGAATCGGAGACAAGCACATCCCCTGGATTCACAATGTAAAAAATACGGATATGGCCATCGCCATCGACGACGAGGACTCCCAGCGGCTCCTCCGCCTGTTCAACACCCCCGAGGGCCGGGACTATCTGCTGAACACCCTCAAGCTGGACCCCGTCCTGGTGGAGCGGCTGGCCTGGCTGGGCATCTCCGGCATCGCCAACGTGCTCTGCTGCATCAAAATGGCGAAGTATTACGAGTTCACCTCCCGGGACGTGGTGGGCACGGTGCTGACGGACTCCGCCGTCATGTACCGGAGCCGGGTCCAGGAGCTGAACGAGCTCCACGGGGCCTACACCGCGGAGGAGGCCCGGCTGGATCACAACCTCCACATCCTGGGTCTCAAGACGGATAACCTCATGGAGCTGACCTATGCGGACCGCAAGCGGGTCCATCACCTGAAATACTACACCTGGGTGGAGCAGCAGGGGAAGGACATGCACGACCTCAACGCCCTGTGGTACGACACCGAGGGCACCTGGGACGCGGTCCACGCCCAGGCCAAGGACCTGGACGAACTGATCAACGCCTTCAACGAAGAGAGCGGCGTGCTGAAAAACCTGTAAGCGACTTTAGAAAGGAGGTCCAACCATGGGTCAGACCGACAAGCAGTTTAACGGATTCCTGCGCGTAATCATTCGCGACCTGAAAGAAGCCATTGAGGAAAAAGACCCGGCGAAGAAGCAGGCACAGCTGGAGGCCCTCCTCCACGACCTGCAAACCACCCTGGAGGACTGACACAAAAAGAGGCGGGGCCCGGCGGCCCCGCCTCTTTTGCTATTCCTTCCCCTCTTCCATCCAGGCGGTGTATTCTCCCTCGGCCTGGAGCTGCCCGTGCATCAGCAGATCCTTCACGTTCCCGTAGTTCTGCTTATCCAATTCCTTCAGCGCGTCCGTGACGGCGTTGAACAGAATCGAGTAATATTTTGGAACAGGTTTCATCGTTATCACCTCGCCTTCAAGGTTACCATATTTTCCCAAAATGCGCAAGCGGCATGCGTACCAAAGTTTAATCCAAATTATCGTGCAAATTGCAATAAATATTATTGCAAAATAGCAACGCATTCCCAGCTTTTAATCCGCAATACAATTTTATTGCGAAATTCGCACAAAATGTATTGCGGGGGTATGCTATGAGAAAATTCAAAATTCCCAACGTCCCTAAGGTTCCCGTCTCCGCTACAAAATCCATCCGTTTTCCAACCGCGGTCATTGAACAGGTAGAGGAGGCCATCCGGGGGAAGGACTGCACCTTCACGGCCTTTGTGGTGGAGGCCGTCCGGGTGGCCCTGGAGAATCTGGCGGAGGACGAGGAGAATCAAAAAGAGCGGGAGTGAGCTTCACTCCCGCTTCTTCTCTTTCTTACGCGAACAGCGCCTCGAATTCCTCCACG
>VSMY01000054.1 GCA_009773995.1 Oscillibacter sp.
CCCCGGCCCAGGCGCACCAGAGGCCCCCGTCCGGCAGGGGGCCGCGGGCGGAAAACCAGGTGTAGAGTCCCTCCCGCTCTGCGGTCAGCTCTCCGGCGGGTTTGCCGTCCATCAGTAAGGGGAATTTGTCCATATCCGCCGTCCCTCCCGCCATCCAGAAATAAAGACCCGCTTACGCAATGGTATGCGCAAGCGGGCCCGGTTATGTGATTCAGGCCACGGTATAACTCCCCCTGGCCAGGACCTTGGCGGTTCCCCCCGAGGCCCGGACGCCCCGGCCCTCGATGGTCATCATGTAGAGGTGGTTCTGGACCAGGGAGGCGCCGTTCGCCAGAGTGGCGGCGGTGGTCTCGTCGATGAGCCCCGGATCCGAGGGGGAGACGCACACGGCGCCGCCTATCCGCAGCATGACCTCGCAGCCCACGCCTCCGGTGAGGGTCTGCCCGTCGTTCAGGGTTACCACCACGAAGGAGGCGGAAGAAGCGGTCCCGCCGCCGGGGAGGGCTTGTCCCGTCCGTTCGGCGATCCGCTGGTCCACCCGCTGCATGATGCTGTTGAAAAAGGTGTCGTTCAAATAGCTCAGGGTCACCAGGGGGTCCTGGGAGGAGCCCGCCTCCGCCGCCAGGGACACGCCGGTCATCAGCGCGGCGCTGAGGGCCAGCAGCGCCGCGGCGCGCAGCAGCCATCTGTCTTTTTTCATATGTACCTCCTCCGTACGCCCTCCCGGCGGAAGGGTCTTCCGCCGGGAGGGAACCTCAAACCAACTGGTCGTGGGGCAGCCCGAAGCTGACCGCAATGGCCGTGTCCACCTTGTTCATCACATTTTCCTCCACATGGCCCATGCGCTCCCGGAGCCGTTTTTTGTCCAGGGTCCGCACCTGCTCCAGCAGGACCACGGAATCCCGGCTCAGGCCGCAGCTCTGGTCCACGGGGAGGTCGATATGTGTGGGCAGCCGGGTCTTCCCGGTCTGGGAAGTAATGGCCGCCGCAATCACGGTGGGACTGTAGCGGTTTCCGGTGTCGTTCTGAATAATCAGAACGGGCCGGACGCCGCCCTGCTCGCTGCCCACCACCGGGGAGAGATCGGCATAGTAAATATCGCCGCGCTTGACACTCGTATCCACAAAGTTCACACTCCGCCGAAAGAAGTACCCGCCATCGAAAGGGGAAGCGCGTCCCCCTTCGGTGAGGCCACTTTCATTCTCCCACGCAGTTTCGGAATTTATACGCCTCTTCCCGCAAACTTGCGTCCTCGCCGTGGGAGGGGCAAATTCCGGCGTCCTCGCCCCACGTCATCCTATGCGGGGGGAGACCGGTCTGTGCGAAGCGTCAAGCGCCGTCTTCCGCTATTGTATCATAAAAGGAGAAGCTCGTAAAGTCCGCCGTCAAAATGATTTCCCCGTCCACGGCGATTTCCCCCCGGACCGGGGTTCCGTCCGCCAGGTTCAGCCAGACGGTGGAGAGAATTTTCCCATCCTTCACCCCCGTCTGGTCCACGGTGAGGCGGAGGCAGGGCGCGCCGTTCCACTCTTCCCGATTCTCCTCCAGGAGCCACCCGTCCCGGAGGGCGCTCATCAGACGGGGAAGACACGCGGCGGGGCTGATTTCCTCGTCGCTGAGGGTCCCGGCGTTAAGGCTGGCGTCCTCATACTCCAGCCGCCAGTCCGTGTCGCTTAAAACGGCCCTCACCCCGGCGATGATCTCCGGGGACAGAACCTCCACCGTGCTCTCTCCGCCGGGGACGTACTCACACCGGAGCTCCGCCTCCCAGGCCAGGCCCTCCTGATCGCAGGAGACCACGGCCTCCATGGCACAGCCCGTCATGTCGTGATAGCGGTCCCGCAGGTCCGCCGTCCGGGCCTCGCCCTCCCCGACGCCGACGCCGCCGCAGGCGGACAGCAGCAGGAGCAGGGTCATCATTGGTACGCACTTCCAAAGGCGCACCGGAAAACCTCCTTTATATTTGAGTTCCTTGAAGCTCTGAAAATACCTTGGGGAAGGCGGCGATCACGTCCTCCGGCGTGACGCAGTACTCCGTCAGCGCCGCCGCCGCCAGGTCCCCGGCCCGGCCGTGGATCCACGCGGCTCCCGCCGCCGCCATCACCGGGAAGGCCCCCTGGGCAAGCAGGGAGGCGATGAGGCCCGTCAGCACGTCGCCGCTGCCGCCCTTGGCCAGGCCGGAATTGCCGGTGGTGTTCACCAGCACGTTCCCCTCCGGCCCGGCGGTGACGGTGCGGTGGCCCTTGAGGACCAAGATACAGCCGTGCTCCTTCGCAAAGGCCCGGGCCGCGCCCACCCGGTCTCCCCGGGAGAGGTCCCCGCCGATGCGGGCAAACTCCCCGTCGTGGGGGGTCAGGATGGTGACTCGTCCCCGGCGCTGGTCCAAACTATCTATATGTCCCTCCAGCGCGTTTATGCCGTCCGCGTCCAGCACCACGGGCTTTTCCGTCTCCCGGAGGAGCTCCAGCGCCAGCTTGGCCGTCTCCTCGTGCCGCCCCAGGCCGGGACCCAGGGCCAGGACATCGCAGTCCTCCATCTTCCCCAGCAGCGCCGGCAGGGCCTTCCGGCGGATTATCCCGCCCCCCAGGCTCTCCAGCGGGAAGGGCATGGCGGAGACGCACTTGGCCGCCTCCACCTGCCAGACGCTGTCGGGAACTCCCAGGTACACCAGGCCGCAGCCGGACTTTACCGCCGCCGAGGCGGTGAGGTACGGCGCGCCGGTATAGCCCACGGAGCCGCCAGCCACAAGGACCTTGCCGAAGTCCCCCTTGTGGCCGTCTCTCTTCCGGGGCGGCAGGGCGGCGGCGGCGAAATCCGCCTCCACCGTCTGGACGGGGCAGAGGACCTGCCGCGCCAGGGCGGCGGGGATACCGATGTCGTGGACGGTGACGCTTCCGGAACAGAGGGCCCCGTCTCCCGCGAACTGGCCGATTTTAGGCAGGGAGAAGGTGACAGTCCGGTCCGCCCGGACGGCCCGGCCCAAAATCCGCCCCGTGTCCGCCTCCACGCCGCTGGCGATATCGACGGCAATCACCGTGCCCCCGCAGGAATTGATCAGGTCCACGGCGGCGGCGTATTGGGAGTCCGGGGCGATGTCCCGGCTGAGTCCCACGCCGAAGATTGCGTCGACGATCACCTGAGCGCCCCTGGCCCAGGCGGTTTGGGCCTTGTCCTCCGGGTCGAAGTCCTCCAGCTCCACGCCGCACTCGCTGAGGCGGCCCGTCTCCTCCATGGCGTCGGGGGTGAGGCGGTTGTAGTCCCCCACCAGGAAGGCCCGGACCTTGAGGCCCATCAAAAAGAGGAGCCTAGCCGCGCCGATTCCGTCCCCGCCGTTGTTCCCCGCGCCGCAGAACACCGCCGCCCGGCACCTTCCGGGCTTATCGGGCAGCGCGTCCAGGGCCGCCTGGGCCGCCTCCGCCGCCGCCCGCTCCATCAGGTCGATGGAGGAAATCTTGTGCTCCTCGATGGCTCTTCGGTCCAGTTCCCGCATTTGAGCCGCCGTCGCCAGCTTCATAGGCCCGCCTCCCGTTTGTCGATTTTTGGATAGCTTGATTATAGCGTGTCTCCGGCGGGAACGCAACCGGGGTCTTTCATTTGTCCGGAAAACCTGCTAAAATGGGGGACGCAACCGAAAGTTTACACGGATTTCCTCAAACGCAACAGGAAATCCCTGGCCTTGCGCCGGGCGCTTTGGCAAAATAAGGACACCAAATTCAAGGAGGCTGTCTGATGTCATTTTCTGAAAATTTACAATTCCTCCGTTCCCAGGCCGGAGTCACCCAGGAACAGCTGGCGGAGCAGCTGGATGTGACACGCCAGTCCGTCAGCAAGTGGGAGAGCGCCCAGAGCTTCCCGGAGATGGACACCTTGCTGCGCATCTGCGATCTCTACGACGTAAACCTGGACACCCTCCTCCGAGGCAGCGTGGAGGCCAGCCGCACCGCCGACACGGCGAAGTACGACGCCTTCATAAACCGCTTCGCCTGGCGAATCTCCTTGGCCACCGCCGCCATCATCGCCGCCGTGGGCCTGTGCGGCCTGATGGAGGTCCTGGGCCTGCCGGAGGCCTTGGCGGGGGCGGCGCTTCTGCTGGTCATCACGGTATGCGTGGTGGTCTTCGTGGTCTCCGGCATTGAATACGCTGACTTCCGCAAAAAGAATCCCCTTATCACCGATTTTTACACAGAGGAACAGAAGGAGTCCTTCCAGCGGAAATTCGTCTGGCACATTGCCGGAGGAGTGGGCGCGGTCCTGTTTGCCGTGGCGCTGCTGGCATTGTTTTTCTCCGCCTTCCCAGAGAGGGAGCCCTATGAGTCCTATGCCATGGCCTTTTTCCTGCTGATGGTCGCCGGGGCGGTGTGGTCCTTCATCTACGGCGGCATCCTCCATGACAAATACGACGTGGCCGCGTACAACCGGGACAACGACCCCACGCCGGAGGCCAAGCGCCGCCGGGAGCTGGTCAGCACCGTCTGTGCCGTCATCATGCTGCTGGCCACGGCCGTTTACGTGGGTCTGGGCCTGGCGCTGCGCCTGTGGGGGACGGCTTGGTGGGTCTTCGCCGTGGGCGGCATCCTCTGCGGTGTGGCCGCCGTGGTTCTGGGGCCCAAGGAGGAATGACGAAGCGCCCTCCCAAGACGGGAGGGCGCTTTCTTACAGTTTCACCGGGACTCCGGCGGCGTTCAGACAGCGGCGGAGGCGGGGCAGGTCCCCGTCGAAGATGGCGCCGTCCATCCCCACGAACCAGGCCCCCTCGATGTTGATGTTCAGATCGTCGATGAAGAAGCACTCCTCCGCCCGGAGGCCGTACTCCCGGAGGAGGGTCTGGTAGATCTCCGGCTGGGGCTTTAAGAGCTTCCAGTCGGCGGAGACGATCCTGCCGTCGAAGCACTCGCTGCCTGGGATGCGGTCAAAGAACTCCGGCAAGTCCAGCTTGGCGTTGGAGAGAAGGTAGATCCCGTACCCCAGGCCCTTCAGCTCCCGGATCAGGTCCGCCATGCCCTCCACGGGCAGCAGCCAGCGCCGCCACCAGTTCAGGGACAGCTCCCGTGCGGGGCCGCGAAGGCGCTCCGGCAGGCGGCGGCAGATCACCGCCAGCGCCTCCTCCATGGACAGGGTACCCCGGTCCGTCTGTATCCACTCCGCGGAGCCGAAGAGCTCCCGCAGGAGCAGAGGGCGGTCCTCCTCCGGGACGCCCAGGTCCTCCACGAACAGATTGGGTTTCCATTGGATGAGCACGTTGCCCATGTCGAATACGATATGGCGGATCATATCTCCTCCTCTTCTCCAGCCCCGCAGGCCAGGACTACGGCTTGATAGGACTCCAGCTGCAGCCGGCCGTCCCGGCGCTCCAGGCCGTCACAGTTGTTCAGCAGCACCCGGAAGGGCTCCGGGAAGGGTACGGAGGCCCGGCCCCGGCCATAGTGGCAGAGCACCAGCACTCGTTTCCCGGAGGCCTTTCCGGTCCGCCAGTAGGCGAAGATCTCCGGCTTCTCCCGGAAGGCGGGCCGGAAGCCGCCGTGGACCAGCGCGTCCTCCCACTCCGGGTCCTTCCGCAGGGCCAGGAGGCGCTTGTACCACCGCCGGACGGACTTCTCCGCCGCGGCGTCGGCTTCCACGTTCAGCGTCCGGTAGTTGGGGTTCACCGGGAACCAGGGCGTGCCGGAGGTAAACCCGGCGTGCTTGCCGCCGGTCCACTGCATGGGGGTCCGGGCGTTGTCCCGGCTGCGGCGGCGGCAGGCCGCCATGGCCTCCGCCTCCGTCAGCCCGGCGGCCCGGGCGGCCCGGTACTGGTCCTGGGTGTTCAGGTCCTCAAAGTCCTCCACGGTGCGGAAGTCCCCGTTCCGCATGCCGATCTCCTGGCCCTGGTAGAGGAAGGGGATGCCCCGCAGGAGCACGGACAGGGCCGCCAGGGCGGTGACGCTCTCATAGCCCGCGTCCCCCTCCGGCAGGAAAATGCCGGGGGCCCGGGGCCGGTCGTGGTTCTCCAGGACGTTGGCCAGGAAGACGGCGTCCCCGGCGTTTTCCTGAGCCTGGAAAATCGCGTCCCGCCAGGCTTTGAAATCAAAGGGCTTGTGCTGATACCAGAAGGACCCCCGGTGGTCGGCGAGAAAGTGCGCAAAGTCGAAGAGGGTGGAGAAATAGCCCTCCGGCCCGCCGAACTCCGTCACCCGTTCCGGAGAGATGCTGTACACCTCTCCCACGGTAAAGGCGTCGTGGGGAAGGAAGCACTCCCGTTTCAGCTGATTCAAAAACGCGCCGATCTCCGCCGTCCGGGGCAGCATCCTGGACACGGCGCAGGTGCCGTCGGGGCTGTCGGCGGGACCGTCTTGAAAGCGCAGGTCCTTTTTCAGGTTGATGATGGCGTCCAGCCGGAAGCCGGAGACCCCCTTGTCCAGCCACCAGTTCACCATATCGCAGATCTCCCGCCGGACCTCCGGGTTTTCCCAGTTCAGGTCCGGCTGCTCCTTGGCGAAGGTGTGGAAGTAGTAGAGGTCCGAGCCGGGGAGCTTCTCCCAGCAGCTGCCGCCGAACTCCGCCCGCCAGTTGTTGGGGGGACCGCCGTCCTCCCGACCGGGCTTCCAATAGAAATACCGCCCGTACTTCCCCGCCGGGTCCCGGAGGGCCTCCTGAAACCAAGGGTGCCGGTCGGAACAGTGGCTGACCACCAGGTCCATCACCAGGTGCATCTCCCGGCGTTTCAGCTCCCGGATGAGGGTCTCCAGGTCCTCCATAGTCCCGAACCGGGGGTCGATACCGTAGTAATCGGAGATGTCGTAGCCTTGGTCCACCATGGGGGAGGGATAGACCGGGGAGAGCCAGAGGATATCCACCCCCAGGTCCTTCAAATAGTCCAGCTTGGAGAGGACGCCGGGCAGGTCCCCGATTCCGTCCCCGTTGCCGTCCAGAAAGCTCTTGGGGTAGATCTGATACGCGATTTTGTTCCGCCACCAGGGACGGGAGGCATTCGCCATAGTCATACACCGCCTGTCGGTAAACTGCGCCTGGAGGCCGGGCCTCCAGGCGCGTTTTCATTTATTTTTTCCCGCCGAAAAAGCTCTTGAGAAAGCCGCCCTTTTCCCGCTCCTTTTTCTCCGGCGGCTTTTTCCCCTCCGGCTTGAAGGCCGCTTTCGGCTTCCTGCCGCTCTTCAGGCGTTCCAGCGCCTCTACGGCGTGCTGGTAATCCTGCCGGGCGGAGGCCTCGTAGAGCTCCTTGGCCCGCTCCTCGCTGACAGCCACGCCCTTGCCGTGCTCATAGCACCAGCCCAGGAGGTACTGCCCACGGGCCTGGCCCTGGGCCGCGGCGCGGTCGTACCAGAACACGGCGTCCCGCCAGCTCTGCTCCACGCCCTCGCCGGTCTCGTAGAGATAGCCCAGGTTGCAGGCCCCCGTGGCGTCCCCGGCCTCGGCGGCCCGCCGGTACCACTCCGCCGCCTCGGCGGGGTCCTTTTTCGCCACGCCCTGGCCCGACTCGCAGCAGTACCCGTAGTTGCACATGGCCCGGGGATAGCCCGCCTCCGCCGCACGCTTGTAAAGCCGCGCGGCCTCCAGGGCGCTTTTCTCCACGCCCCGGCCCGTCTCGTACATATAGCCCAGGTTGCACAGGCCCGCCGGGTCTCCCTTTTCCGCCGCCCGGCGGTAGAAATCCACGGCCTGCTCCAGGCTCTGTTCCACGCCCTCGCCGAACTCGTAGCACACGCCCAGGTTGCACAGCGCCCGGGTGTAGCCCCCGTCCGCCGCCCGCTGATACCACCGGGCCGCCTCGGCGTCGTCCCGCTCCAGGCCCTTGCCGTGCTTGTAGCACAGTCCCAGGCAGAACATGCCCCTGGGATCCTCCTGCTCAGCGGCCTTGCGGTACCAGTGGACCGCCCGCGTCAGGTTCCGCTCCACGCCGCTGCCCGTCTCATAGCACCAGGCCAGGTTGCACATCGCCCGGGAGAAGCCCTGCTGGGCGGCGGCGCTGTACCACCTTACCGCTTCCTCCCAGCTCTGCTCCACGCCCCGGCCGGATTCGTACAGAAAGCCCAGGTTGCACATGCCGGGAACGTTGCCCATCTCGGCGGCCCTGCGGTAGAGCTCCGCCGCCTTCTCGTCGCTCTGGGGCACGCCCTCCCCCCGCTCATAGCACACGCCCAGATCGCACATGGCCGGGGCGGACCCGGCGTCGGCGGCCCGTTTGTACCACCGGGCCGCCTCCTCTGCGTCCTGGTCCGCGCCGATGCCGTAGTCATAGGCCCGGGCCACGCTGAACAGGCCCCTGGGGTCCCCCTGATCCGCGGCCCGTTTGTACCAGGCGAAGGACTCCTCCAGGTTTTTCTCCACGCCCTTGCCGTGCTCGTAGCACCAGGCCAGGTTGCACATCCCCCGTGACAGCCCGCCGGCGGCGGCCCGCTTATACCACTCCACGGCGGTCTCCCAGCTCTGTTCCACGCCCTCGCCGCACTCGTACAGAAAGCCCAGGCAGCACGCGCCGTCCTCGTCCCCCTGGTCGGCGGCCTTACGGTAGAGCTCCGCCGCCGCGGCCTTGTCCGCGGGCACGCCCCGGCCCCGCTCATAGCAGAGCCCCAGGCACAGATAGCCTCGGGGATACTCCTGGTCCGCCGCCGCCCGGTAGAGGCGCACGGCTTCACCGTAGTTCTGCTGCACCCCCTTGCCGTGCTCATAGCACCAGGCCAGGTTGCACAGCGCCCGGGGATAGCCCTTGTCCGCCGCCTTTTTATACCAGTCCACGGCGGTCTCCCAGCTCTGCTCCACGCCCCGGCCGGACTCGTACATAAAGCCCAGGCAGCACATACCGGGGGCGTTGCCCTGCTCGGCGGCGGCGCCGTACCATTTCACGGCCTGCTCCAGGTCCTGCTCCACGCCCTCGCCGAATTCCAGGCAGCGGCCCAGCTCCGTCTGGGCGCCGGGGTAGCCCAGCCAGGCGGCGGACTGATACCACTTGGCGGCCTCCGCCTCGTCCTCCTCCACGCCGCTGCCCCGGCGGTAAGCCTCCGCCAGCAGGAACTGGGCCCGGGGAAAGCCCAGCTCCGCCCCCTTCTGGAAGCACTTCAGGGCCTTGTCATAGTCCGTCTCCACGCCGATGCCGTATGTATAGCAGTACCCCAGGTTCGTCAGGGCGGGCATGTACTCCTGCTCCGCCGCCTGGGCGTAGAGCATCACGGCCTGTTTCGGGTCCGCGGGCACGCCCACCCCCGCCTCCAGGCACCAGCCCAGGTTCGTCAGGCCCAGGGGGTCGTTCATGGCCGCCGCCCGCTGGTAGGCGGCCAGGGCGTCGGTCTCCCGCTTCTCGTCCACCGCCTGGTTCCCCAGGTTCACCCAGTCGGAGGCGGTCATCTCCTCCTCCGTCAGGGCGGTGAAGAAGGTCCCCCCGCAGCGGGGGCAGATATCCGGCTCCTCCTCGGCCACAAAGCCGCAGTCGGGGTTTTCACAGCGATAAAAATCCATGTTCGGTTCCTCCCTTTATAGGTCCGCTCCGCCGTCGAAAATGGGGGAGCCGTTGTATATATCCGTGAAGGTATGGGCCCGGCCCCGGTGCTTGAAGCCGGGGAAGGTGTCCAGCTGGACCCCGTGGATGGCCCGGAAAATGCTTTTTTCAATGTTGGGGTTGGTCTTTTTCAGCTCCCGCAGGAGGAGCTTGATCTCCTGGCGCTTGCTCTCCCCGATCCCGTCGCCGGAGGCGTCCCGGCGTTCCGTAAAGCGGCAGGCGCACTGGAGGAAATGGAGTTCGTTGTAGTTCCGCCAGTTGACGACGGCGTCCTCGTGGACGCAGTACAGGGGGCGGATGAGCTCCATGCCGGGGAAGTTTTTGCTGCGGAGCTTGGGGGGCATGGCCTGGAGCTGTGCGCCGTAGAAAAGGCCCAGGAGCGTGGTCTCGACGACGTCGGAGAAGTGATGACCCAGAGCGATCTTGTTGCAGCCCAGGTCCTGCGCCTTGGCGTAAAGACAGCCCCGGCGCATCCGGGCGCAGAGGTAGCAGGGGTTTTTCTCCACCTGAACCGTTACGTCGAAGATATCGCTTGTAAACATGGTCAGGGGAATGCCCAGCCGCCCGGCGTTCTCCTCCAGCACGCGGCGGTTTGCCGGGCTGTAGCCTGGGTCCATGGCCAGGAAGGTGAGGGCAAAGGGCCGGTCCGTGTGCTTCTGAAGCTCCTGCATCAGCTTGGCCAGGACAAAGGAGTCCTTCCCGCCGGAGACGCACACGGCGATATGGTCCCCTGGGGAAACCAGCTCGTACCGCTTTACGGCGGCGATGAAGGGATTCCACAGGGATTTTCGGTAGGTCTTGATGAGACTGCGCTCGGCGGTCTCCTGAGGGGTCAGCTCACGGGACATAGGGGTCCTCCCGAAATACGTTATAGCCAGATAGATCCCAGGCGGAAGACGGAGGCACACATCTTGCGGAACCAGGACCGCTTGTTCCAATCCTCCAGGGTATAGGGCCGGCTCTCCGCCAAAATGCCGTCCATATCCTCCAGCAGCTCCTCCACCACCGGCATATGATACAGCAGCACGCCGCATTCATAGTGGAGCTGGAAGGTCCGGTAATCCATATTCGTGCTGCCAACCAAAGCCACCTCCCGGTCCGCCATGACGCTTTTGGCATGGAGGAAGCCGGGGGTATATTTGTAGATTTTCACGCCGTGGCTCAAAAGCTCCCCCCAGTAGGTCTCGGCCACCATGTAGGTAAACTTGTGGTGGTCCGGGACGCCGGGGATGAACAGCCGCACGTCCACCCCGCCGTCGGCGGCGATGCACAGGGCCTTCTGCATGGACTCCTCCACGGCGTAATAGGGCGTGGTGAGATAGAGCATTTTCTGGGCCGAAGCGATAAGCTGCAAATAAATTTCCTCAATGGGATTGTCCGGGTTGTTCAGGGGCCCGTCGGTAAAGGGCTGGCACCAGCCCCGGGCGTTCTCCGCCTCGTGGCGGGGGCGGTAGTAGTCATCCTCGTTGTGGAAGGAGCCCCCCATCATCTTCCACATCTGCATGAACTGGGTGGCAAAGCCCCAGACCCCCGCGCCCTCAATGCGGACGGCGGTGTCCTTCCAGTGACCGAAGCGGACGATGAGATTGGCGTATTCGTCCGCCAGGTTGATGCCCCCGGTGTAGGCGAACTGCCCGTCGATGACGGCGATTTTCCGGTGGTCCCGGTAGTTGAAGTAGATGCGGTTCACATAGCGGTGAACGGGATTGAAGGCCTTCACCTCGATGCCCGCGTTCTGGAGGGCCTGGAGGGTCTCGTCGGAGAAGCGGGTGAGGTTGCCGAAATCGTCGAAGGTGATGTGAATTTCTACGCCCGCGGCGGCCCGCTCCTTCAAAACGGCGAAAATGCGGTCCCAGAGCTGTCCCTCCGCCAGGATGTAATACTCCAAAAAAATGTAGATTTCCGCCTTCTCCAAATGCTGGATGAGGTCCTCGAAAAACTCCGCGCCCTCCTTAAAATAGACGGCGTCCGTGTCCCGGTAGAGCAGGAAGCCCCGCTTTTCCAGGTACGCCGCCAGCCGCCCCCAGGCCGGGGACTGCCGCCGGAGGCGGCCGAGGTCGATTTCGCTGGACATGCGCTGGCTCTCCCCGCAGGGGATGGGGGGCACATTCCGCAGGCTCAGCTGCTTGGCCTGGTGGGTCCCGCCCCAGAGGCAGAACAAAATCATGCCGGACACCGGCATGGCCAGCAGCAGGCACATCCACACCAGCTTGTAGGTGGGACTGCCGGGCCGCTGGTAGACCCGGATGGCCAGGGCCGCGCCGGCGATGAGCAGCAGGGCGTAGACAAAGCTGGAATACTCCGCCAGAAGGATGGAGATCAGCAGCGAGGTGGCGATTTGGGCAATCACCGTCAGCGCGCACATGGAGATGCTGGTAAAGGCGGAGATTTTCCGCTCGACCCGCTCCTCCACCGGGGGGATATAGGGGATGTTCTTATGCACGAAGCCTCGCCTCCTCACGGACAGTCTCAACGATTGACCTTTTTATTATACAAAAAGACGCCGCCGTCTTCAACAGCAAAATATTAAAATTAGATAAAATCCGGGCCGGGCAAAACGCCCGGCCCGGATCCTCACTCGCTCTGGCGCAGAAGGCCCTGCTTGATGTCCCACAGCTTCTGGCTGAGATCCACGTAATACGTGTGGGGGTTCTCGAAGCGCTTTACCTCGTCCCAGAGGGTCTCCACCTGCTCCTTGCAGTAGGCCTGAATCTCCTGGAGGCCGGGGCGCTGGTAAACCAGCTTTCCCCCCTGGAAAATGGGGACCTGGAGGGGCTTCACGGTAAAGCTGGTGTAGGTCTTCCGCTTCCAGGTGGCCCTGGGGTCGAAGAGCTCCAGGCTCCGGTTTTCATCCACTCTCTCGTCCCAGACGGTGATATAGTCCGCCTCCGCCTTGCCGGTGGCCCGGTCGAAAATGCGGTAGACCTTTTTGAAGTGGGGGTTTGTGATCTTGTCCACGTTTTCGCTGACCTTGATTTTCGGGACGACGGCTCCCGCCTCGTCCTCCACCGCCACCAGCTTGTACACCCCGCCGAAAACCGGCTGGCTGCTGGCGGTGATCATCCGCTCGCCCACGCCGAACATGTCGATTTGGGCCCCCTGGATCAGCAGGTCCCGGATGATGTACTCGTCCAGGGAGTTGGAAGCGGAGATTTGGCAATCCGTCCAGCCCGCGTCGTCCAGCATCTTTCTGGCCTTCTGGGTCAAATAGGCGATGTCCCCGGAGTCCAGGCGGATGCCGCACTTCTTGATGCCCAAGGGCTTCAGCACCGCGTCAAAGGCCCGGATGGCGTCGGGCACGCCGGATTTCAGGGTGTTGTAGGTGTCCACCAGGAGGGTGGCGTTGTTGGGATAGAGCTTGCAGTAGGCTTCGAATGCCTCGTACTGGGTATCGAACATCTGGACCCAGGCGTGGGCCATGGTGCCCCCGGCGGGGACGCCGTAGAGCTGGTCGGAGATGGTGCAGGCCGTCCCGGCGCAGCCGCCGATGTAGGCCGCCCGGGCCCCGGTGATGGCCCCGTCGGTGCCCTGAGCCCGGCGGGAGCCGAACTCCAGCACCGTCCGCCCCTGGGCCGCCCGGACGATGCGGTTGGCCTTGGTGGCGATAAGGCTCTGGTGGTTGATGGCCAGCAGCGTGAAGGTCTCGATGAGCTGGGCCTGGATGGCGGGGGCCCGGACGGTCACCACGGGCTCCTGGGGGAAAATGGGGGTCCCCTCGGGGATGGCCCAGATGTCCCCGGTGAAATGGAAATCCTTCAAGTAGGCCAGGAACTCCTCGGAGAACAGATTCCGGCCCCGGAGGTATTCGATGTCCTCCTCGTCGAAGTGCAGGTCCAGGATATACTCGATGAGCTGGTCCAGGCCCGCGCAGATGGCAAAGCCCCCTTTGTCCGGCACGTCCCGGAAGAACACGTCGAAATAAGTCATCCGATCCTGGAAGCCTGTCTGGAAGTAGCCGTTGCCCATGGTCAGCTCGTAGAAGTCACAGAGCATGGTCATGTTCAGCTTTTGTTCGGTGCGCATGGTGGGAACACCCTCTTTTCAATCTGTTCCCTTGATTATAAGCAAAGCGCCCTGGAAATGCAATCTCTTTTTTAGGAAAAATCCACGAAAATAGAGAGGTGTACCGACAGCAGTCTTGTCAAGCAGAAAGGGACCCGCCTCCCGGCGGGTCCCCGTATCTTTTTATCGGCGTTCTCATGCCTCCGCTTCCCGCAGACGCTCCACAATGGTCCGTTTCGATACGCTCCGGTAGGTCCACAGGGGCACCAGGGCCCCCAGGGCCAGGAAGATGGGCAGGATGACCAGAATAGGCGCGACGGTGAGCCGGTAGGAGAAGAACCAGAAGATATCCCCCAGGACGCTCCCCAGCAGGGGGCCCAGGGCAAGCGTCATCACCAGGGACACCGCCAGGGCCAGGAGGGTGTAGTACAGCCCCTCGTAGACCAGCATGGTCTTCAGCTGCTTCCCCGTCATGCCCACGGACTGGAGCACCGCCAGCTCCCGCTTCCGGGTCAGGATGCCCGTCAGCACCGCGTTGACGAAGTTCAGCACGCCCACCAGGCCGATGATGAGGCTCAGCGCCCCGCCCATGGTCATGAACATGCTCCGGAAGCCCTCGAACTCGGCGACGTAGGTGGCCCGGCTCTCGTAGTCATAGAGGGGCTGGACGCTCTCGGTGTACTCGGCCAGGAAGGACTCCATGTCCGCCTCCGCCTCGTCGGTGGTGTTGAAAATATAGGTCATGACGCTGTCGGTCCCGGTGTCCTGCCGGAAGCGCTCCGCACCCATGACGAACTGGTCCGCGCCGTAGTAGCGGTAGTTGATGGAGAGGGGCACCTGTACCAGGGCGCAGACGGTGTACTCTACGTCCTCGTAAGCGACGGCCCGGCTGGTCCAGCTCCGGTTGGGGTCCGTGTTGTCGGTGTCCTCAATGATTTCGCCGTTGTCCATATAGAAGTATTCCCGCTCCGTGACATAGCGCAGGGTCACCTTGTCCCCCAGCTTGGCCCAGTTGGAGCCGAAGATGGTGGCGTCATAGTCGTCCGTCAGGTAGACGGCGGCGATGGCCTTCTGGCTGGGGTCCGACAGCGGGGCCAGGTCCCCCTCCAGCACGTCCAGCAGGCTGAGAGGGAAGTCCTCCATGCCGTAGAGCTGCACCCGGTCCGCCAGGAGGCCGTCGTCCGTCCGCTCCTTGAACGCTATCATCTGGTCCAGAATCTCCGGCGGGTTCCACTTGCTCCAGACGCCCCGGTACCACTCCTCGGTGACGAACTCCTCGATGTCGGAGACGTTGCCGTAGATCCGGCCGTTTTCCTCGATGCCGCTTTGGGACCTCACGTCGGAAATGACAGCCTCCGGGACCTCCTCGTCGGTGGAGTAGAAGTTGCTCCGGAAGTAGGCCGCGTCCCCCAGGATGAAGTCCACATCCGCCTTGTTTTGCAGGTACTTCATCATGTCAAAGCCGATGGAGAAGGTGTAGGTCATGGTGGCCAGCACCACCGCCAGGGTCAGGGAGATGACCGTTACCACGGTCTTGCCCCGGCTCCGCCCCAGGTTGGCCCAGGCCATTTTCGGCAGGGACGCGCCGCCCTGGACCTTGCGGGTTTTCTCCCGTTTTCCGGGCTTTTTGGGGGTTCCGCCCTCGGTGTAGCGCACCGCCTCCACCGGGGAGACCTTGGCCGCCATCCGCCCGGGCCGGGCGCAGGAGAGGAACACCGTCAGCAGGGAGAACAGGGCCGCGCCAATGAAAATCAGGGGGTTGAAGGAGACAAAGGCGTGCTTGTAGCTCAGCTGGGCCATGATAACGGGGGTCAGCTGGTTGCCGATGACGAAGCCCAGCAGGAGGCCGAAGGGGATGCCGATGAGGCTCAGCAGCAGGGCCTGCTGGCGGACGATGCGCTTGAGCTGCTTCCCGGTGGTGCCGATGGTTTTCAGCAGGCCGTAGAACCGGATATCGTTGGTGACGGAGATCTGGAAGACGTTGTAGATGATGAGATACCCTGTGAAGATAATCAGCAGCAGCAGAACCACGATGGCCAGCAGGGTCGTGATATCGAAGCTGTTGGAGAGCTGGGCCCCGGAGTAGCCCCAGTTGACGCCGGTACGCAGGTAGTTGTCCCCCTGGGGGTCCTCCCCCTGGTAGCCGTGGTTTTCCAGGACCTGATTGATGTCTTCTTCGATGCTCATGGCGTTGTCCAGCATCACGTTCAGGGTCCACTTTCCGGTTATGGAATAGGGGTCCCCGCTGCCCAGGGCCGCGATCTCCTCGGCGGCGGACCGGGGCACCAGGACGTGATTGGCCACCACGGCGCTGTCGTACTCCCACCAGCCCGAGAGGGTGAAGGTCCGGGTGACGGGAATCGGGTTCGTCGTCTGGTCGTCAATGTTGAAGGTCAGGGTGAACTTGGCCCCGATCTCCGGCTTCACGCCCAGCAGGGCCAGGACGTGGGTGTCGGTGGCAGCCTCGTCGGTGCCCTCCCGGGGCAAAGTGCCTACCGTGGGCTCACAGAACTGATGAGGCGCGCCGGCGGGTTCCATATAGCTGACTTCCACGTGGGACTTGTTGAAGGGGACCTCGCTGGGCATGCCCAGGAACATCCGGGCGGAGCCCTCTTTGACGAGGGGATCGGCCCGCAGCTCCTCCACCTGCTCCCAGGTGATGTCCTTGATGCTGCCGTGGCAGTCGCCCCCCGCCTGGCGGAAGTTCTCCTGCTGGAAGGAGTAGTTGATGGAGGAGGCGATGGTGAACAGGGACGTGAACAGCACGGTGGTCAGGGCGATGGCCAGGACGGCCACAATGTTCCGGGTCTGGGCCGCCCGCATGGAGCGGAACCCCAGGCGGCGGATGCAGCCCTTGTTGGCGACACGGATCATGGTTTATCCCTCCTCCCCGGTGGTCCGGGAGGAGCGGATCTTTCCGTCCTCGATGTGGATGATGCGGTCCGCCAGCTGGGCGATTTCCTCGTTGTGGGTGATCATGACGATGGTCTGGGCGAATTTCTCGCTGGTGATTTTCAGCAGGGCCATGACGTCCTGGCTGGTCTTGGAGTCCAGGTTGCCCGTGGGCTCGTCGGCCAGGATGATGGCGGGCTTGGCCGCCAGGGCCCGGGCGATGGCCACCCGCTGCTGCTGGCCGCCGGAGAGGTTGTTGGGAAGGTTCTGGAGCTTCCTCTCCAGGCCCAGGGTCTCGATGATCCGGTCCACATAGGCGGCGTCGGGCTTCTGCCCGTCCAGCTGGATGGGCAGGACGATGTTCTCGTAGACGCTGAGAACGGGGACCAGGTTGTAGTTCTGGAAGACGAAGCCGATTTTCCGGCGGCGGAAGATGGTGAGAGCCTCGTCCTTGAGGGAGAAGATGTCCTTGCCGTCCACGGCGACGGAGCCGGAAGTCGGGCGGTCCAGCCCGCCCAGCATGTGGAGCAGGGTGGACTTGCCGGAGCCGGAGGTGCCGACGACGGCGACGAATTCGCCTTTTTCGACCTTGAGGTCGACGCCGTCCAGGGCGCGGACTTCCGTCTCGCCGGCGCCGTAGTGCTTGCGCAGGGATTTGGTTTCTAAGATGGTCATATGGATTACCTCCAAGGTAAAGTGTTTGTTCGGCGGCGGTGCGCCGCTTTCATTGTGGATACTCTACCATGGGAATCTGTCCAGATTCTTTCTCAAATCTTACAGAGTTGAAAGATGTACTCGCCCTGACGGGCGGGGAAGATTGGCGACCAGCGATGGCTGGTTCATTGCACCCCCCATTTTCTCTTTTCCTTCCAGAAGGAAAAGAGAAAACGGGCCGTGCAC
>VSMY01000055.1 GCA_009773995.1 Oscillibacter sp.
CTATTTGAAAGTCCCCCTGAGACAGCTTCAGCCTGTGTAAGCCGCCGGCGTCAAAGCGGGCCATTAAGTCATAAATTTCCTGGTTGGTCATAGTCGTTCCTTTCCAAGCCCGCCGCCCCGCTGCCGTCAGCGGGGCGGCGCTTCACGGAATGTAGGTCTGGGCGGCGCCGCTCAAGCCTTGTGGGCCTCCAGGTACTTCACGATGTCCCCCACGGTTTTCAGGGTTTCCACGTCGGCGTCGTCGATGGTGATTCCACCGGCCTCCTCCAGGGCCATGACCAGCTCCACCGCCGCCAGGGAGTCCGCCCCCAGATCGTCGGCCAGGGAGGCCTCCAGCGTCACCTGCTCCGCCTCGCAGCCCAGGGTCTCCACGATGATATCGCGCACTTTCTCGAATTCCATTTGAGCTTCTCCTCGCTTGTCGAAATGTCAATTATTTTAACTAAAAATATTTAATTAAAATAATTGAACTTATTTTACACAGAGGGACCTCCCTTGTCAAGGAAAATTTTCATGGAACGGGACTTCCCTTTTTTGTGGAAATCTTATATAATCAGCTTGTCATCCCGCATATTCTCCGGGGGCCTCCCCCCGGCCTGTTTTCATAGGAGGCGTACATGAAAATCATCATCGTAGGCGCTGGGAAGGTGGGCTCCGCCCTGACCCAGCAGCTTTCCGCCGACGGGCACAACGTCACCGTCATAGACCAGGACCCCCAGCTCATAGACAACATCATCAATATCTATGACGTCATGGGAGTCTGCGGCAGCGGAGCGGTCTACAGCGTGCAGAAGGAAGCGGAGGTAGAAAAGGCGGAACTTCTCATCGCCACCACCTCCAGCGACGAGCTGAACATCCTCTCCTGCCTGGTGGCCAGGAAGCTGGGGGCCAAGCACACCATCGCCCGCATCCGCAACCCGGAGTACGAAAAGCAGCTCCGCTTCATGCGGGAGGAGCTGGGCCTCTCCATGGCCATCAACCCCGAGCGGGCCGCCGCCCGGGAAATCGCCCGTGTGCTCCGCTTCCCCGCCGCCATGAAGGTGGAGACCTTCTCCAAGGGGCGGCTGGAGCTGGTGGAATACCGCCTCCCCGCCGACTCCGCCCTGGACGGCCTTCCGCTGGCGGACCTGTACCGAAACATCCGGGTCCGGGTGCTGATCTGCGCCGTGGCCCGGAAGGGCGAGACCATCATCCCCTCCGGCGACTTCGTCCTCCGGGCGGGGGACAAGATCTACCTCACCTCCTCCCCGGACCAGCTGGCCCAGTTCTTCCGGCACCTGGGGGTTTTCCGCTCCAAGGCGTCCACGGTCATGATTGTGGGGGCCAGCAAAATCTGCTACTACCTGACTTCCGAGCTTCTGAACATGGGCATGTCCGTGAAGATCATCGACCGGGACGAACAGCGCTGCATTCAGATGGGCGAGCAGCTCCCCAAGGCCCTGGTCATCGTGGGGGACGGCACGGACACGGACCTGCTCCACGAGGAGGGCATCGGCCAAACGGACGCCTTTGTGGCCATCACGGGCATCGACGAGGCCAATATCCTGATGTCCATGTGCGCCTCCAAGGAATCGGGAAACAACTGCAAGGTGGTGGCGAAAATCAACCGGAAGTCCCTGGTGGACCTGGTCAGCGCCGAGAGCATGATTGACAGCGTCATCTCCGCCCGGTCCACCACCACGGAGCTCATCGTCCAGTACGTCCGGGCCATGGAGAGCGCCGAGGGCGCGAAAATCAAGACCCTCCACCGGCTGGTGGACGGGGCGGTGGAGGCCCTGGAGTTCGGCGTGGGGCCGGACGTGCCCTTCATCGGCGTGCCCCTGAAAAACCTGAAGCTCCGCAACGGCCTGCTGCTTGCCGGCATCGTCCAGCGGAACGGGAAAATCGTCATCCCCTCCGGCAACGACTGCCTGAACCTGGGGGACGACGTCATCGTGGTCACCACGGACACCTCCTTGCAGGACATCCACGACATCTGCCGGGAGTAAGGGGGGAAGCGTCTTTTGAATTATCAAATGATTGGCTTTGTCATCGGGCGGATTTTATGGACGGAGGCGGCGCTGCTGCTTCTGCCCGCCCTGGTGGCGCTGCTCTACGGGGAACCGGCCCTGCCCTTTCTGGGGCCCGTCCTGCTGCTGGCCCTGGCGGGGATTCCCTTCCACAAAAAGCCCAAGCAGACGGCGCTCTACGCACGGGACGGCTTTGCCGTCGTGGCTCTGGCCTGGGTGCTGATGAGCGCCTTCGGGGCCCTGCCCTTTCTCCTCTCCGGGTACATCCCCAGCTTTATCGACGCCTTTTTTGAGACCGTCTCCGGCTTCACCACCACCGGGGCCACCATCCTCACGGCGGTGGAGCCCCTGAGTCAAAGCGTCCTGTTCTGGCGGAGCTTCACCCACTGGATCGGCGGCATGGGCGTGCTGGTCTTTGTCATGGCGGTGCTGCCCATGACCGACGGTCACGGGATGCACCTGCTCCGGGCGGAGATGCCGGGCCCCTCCGTCGGGAAGCTGGTGAGCCGCATGAGCGACACGGCGAAGATTCTCTACGGCATCTACCTGGTCATGACCCTCATCGAAATTGTCCTGCTGGTCCTGGGGGGAATGCCCCTCTTCGACTCCTGCATCCACGCCTTCGGGTCCGCGGGCACCGGCGGCTTCAGCAGCAAAAACCTCAGCGTGGGGGCCTATGACAGCGCCTATTTCGACGTGGTCATCGGAATCTTTATGCTGCTGTTCGGCGTGAACTTCAACCTGTACTACTTCCTGCTGGTCCGCCGCTTCCGGGACGTGTTCCGGTCCGAGGAGCTGTGGGCCTACGCGGCCATCGTGGGGGCGGCGGTCATTGCCATCGCCTCGGACATTCTCCACATATACGGCTCCTTTGCCCGGAGCCTCCGCTACTCCTTCTTCCAGGTGGCCTCCATCATCACCACCACCGGCTACGCCACGGCGGACTTCAACCTCTGGCCCACCTTCTCCAAGGGCATCCTGGTGGTGCTGATGTTCGTCGGAGCCTGCGCCGGGTCCACCGGCGGCGGCATCAAGGTGGCCCGGATTGTGATTCTGGCCAAAACCTCCTGGGGAGACATGCGGAAGATGCTCCACCCCAACGCCGTCACCACCACCCGGTTCGAGGGCAAGGCCCTGACGGACAAGCACATCCGGAGCGTCCACCTCTTTATCACGGTGTACCTCCTGGTGTTCACCGTCTCCTTCCTCCTGCTAAGCCTGGACGGCTTCGACATCGTCACCACCTTCACCGCCCTGACGGCCTGTATCAACAACATCGGCCCCGGCCTGGAAGTGGTGGGCCCCATGGGGAACTTCTCCGCCTTCTCCTGGTGGTCCAAACTGCTGCTGTCCTTCGACATGCTGGTGGGCCGGCTGGAGATTTTCCCGATGCTGCTGCTCTTCGCCCCCTCCATCTGGAAGCGGCGGCGGATTATCCGGCGGCTGTAATCTGTAATGGTAAAAGGCCCCGAGGCAATGTGCCTCGGGGCCTTCTCCTCTATATCAATGCGGTTCTGCGCGGTTCAGTTCCCCAGCGCCTTGGCGGACTCCTCCAGCTTGGCGATGAGCTCCCGGAATTTCTCGGCCTTTTCCTTCTCGGCGTTGACCACCGCCTCCGGGGCCCGGGAGACGAATTTCTCATTGCTCAGCTTCTGTTCCACAATGCGCAGGCCGTTCTCCGCCTTCTCCTTTTCCTTGGCAATGCGCTCCCGCTCCGCCGTCAGGTCCACCAGCTCGCTGAGGGGCAGATAGGCCGTGGCGTTGTGGGTGACGATGCTCACCTGGCCCGCGAGGTCCGCCGGGGCCTCGGAGGCAAAGCGCACCCCGGAGGCAAAGGCCAGCCGCTGGAGGAAGTGGAGGCCCTGCTCATAGGGCTCCGGATTCGCCGTGACCAGCAGCACCTCCGCCTTCTTGCTGGGGGGCACGTTCATCTCCGCCCGGCGGGCCCGGATGGCCTTGATGGTGTCCATGACGGCCTCCATGGCGGCCTCCTCCGCCGGGAAGCTGAGGGCTTCGCGGTACTCCGGCCACCGGGAGGTCATCAGGAACTGGTCCCCGGCCCCCGCCCGCTTGGGCAGGGCCTGGAAAATCTCCTCGGTGATGAAGGGCATGAAGGGGTGCAGCAGCTTCAAAAGCTCCGTCAGCACATAGCAGAGGACGTTCCGGGCGGTATCCTTCGCCGCCTCGTCCTCTCCGTTCAGCCGGGTCTTGGTCAGCTCGATATACCAGTCGCAGTAGGTGTCCCACAGGAAGTCGTAGACCTTAGCGGAGGCCACGCCGATCTCGTAGCTGTCCAGGTTCTCCGTGACCTCCCTCACCAGGGTGTTCAGCTTGGAGAGGACCCACTTGTCCTCCCGCTCCAGGGTCCCCGCCGCCGGGAGGTCATAGGTCTCCAGGCCGCCCAGGTTCATCATGACGAAGCGGCTGGCGTTCCAGACTTTGTTGGCGAAGTTCCGCATAGCCTCGCACTTCTCCGTGTAGAAGCGCATGTCGTTTCCGGGGCTGTTTCCGGTGATGAGGTTGAACCGCAGGGCGTCCGCGCCGTAGGTCTCCGCCACCACCAGGGGGTCGATGCCGTTGCCCAGGGACTTGGACATCTTCCGGCCCTTGTCGTCCCGGACCAGGCCGTGGATCAGCACCGTGTGGAAGGGGATCTTCTTCATCTGCTCACAGCCGGAGAAGATCATCCGGGAGACCCAGAAGAAGATGATGTCGTAGCCGGTAATCATCACCGACGTGGGATAGTAGAAGTCCAGGTCCTCGGTCTTCTCCGGCCAGCCCAGGGTGGAGAAGGGCCACAGGGCGGAGGAGAACCAGGTATCCAGCACGTCGGGGTCCCTCGTCAGATGGGCGCTGCCGCATTGTTCGCACTTTGTCGGGTCCTCCCGGCTGACGTTGATGTGCCCGCACTCGTCGCAGTACCAGGCGGGAATCTGGTGGCCCCACCAGAGCTGGCGGGAGATGCACCAGTCGTGGACGTTCTCCATCCAGTTGATATAGGTCTTGCTGAACCGCTCGGGGACGAACTTCACCTCGCCCTCCCGGACCACCCGGAGGGCCTCCTTGGCCAGGGGCTCCATCTTCACGAACCACTGGGCGGAAATCAGGGGCTCCACGTCGTTGTGGCAGCGGTAGCAGGTGCCCACGTTGTGGTTATAGGGCTCGGTTTTCACCAGATACCCCTGCTCCTCCAGGTCCTTGACAATGGCCTTCCGGCACTCATAGCGGTCCATGCCGTTGTAGGGCCCGCCGTTTTCGTTGATTTTCCCGTCGTCCCCGATGCAGCGGATGACCTCCAGATTGTGCCGGAGGCCCACCTCAAAGTCGTTGGGGTCGTGGGCAGGGGTCATCTTCACCGCGCCGGTGCCGAAGCCCAGCTCCACGTACTCGTCCGCCACAATGGGGATCTCCCGGTTCATAATGGGCAGGATGCAGGTCTTGCCCACCAGGTGCTTGAACCGCTCGTCCTCCGGGTTGACCGCCACGCCGGTGTCGCCCATCATGGTCTCGGGCCGGGTCGTCGCGACCACCAGGTCCCCGGACCCGTCGGTGAGGGGATAGCGGATGTGCCAGAGGTGGCCGGGCTTGTCCTGGTATTCCACCTCCGCGTCGGAGAGGGCCGTGACGCAGTGGGGGCACCAGTTGATGATCCGGCTGCCCTTGTAGATGAGGCCCTTGTCGTACAGCTCGCAGAAGGTCTCCCGGACGGCCTTGGAGCAGCCCTCGTCCATGGTGAAGCGGGACCGGGACCAGTCGCAGGACACGCCCATCTTCTTCTGCTGGGAGACGATGCGCCCGCCGTACTCCTCCTTCCACTTCCAGACCCGCTGGAGGAACTTCTCCCGGCCCAGGTCGTAGCGGGTCAGGCCCTCCTTGGTGCGGAGCTCCTCCTCCACCTTGATCTGGGTGGCGATGCCCGCGTGGTCCGTGCCGGGGAGCCACAGGGTGGAGTAGCCCTGCATCCGCTTGAAGCGGGTCAGGATGTCCTGGAGGGTGCAGTCCAGGGCGTGGCCCATGTGGAGCTGACCCGTGACATTGGGGGGCGGCATGACGATGGAGAAGGGCTTTTTGGAGCGGTCCGGGTCGCCGTTGAAGCACCCGGCGTTCTCCCAGGCCTCGTAAATCCGGCTCTCCACCTGCTGGGGTTCATACACCTTGGGCAGTTCTTTTTTCATGTTGATTCTCCTGTTCTGTAGACTTGTACGCTCACTTAATATATGCAATCGGTTTTCCGGTCTTCTCGGTGATGAAGGTTCTAAACTCCTCGGCGGTCCCGCCGCTCAGGGTTGCTTTATCGTAAATCTATCCATACTGTTTGCCAAACAGGAAGACAAAGTAATCCGCCGTCTCGCACACTTGCTGAACCGACTCATAATGAAATTCGGTCGACGCAGCCTCGGTAATTGAGGTATAGCCTTCCTCCCTGAAGACGCTCTTCGCAGACGATGTGCCGGGCAGCATTCTCTTTTTCGCGAAGAAGGCGTTAATCTGATTTTTGGTCAGCATTATTGCGATCAAAAACACGCCGACGAAACTGTTCTTGGTGTCCCGAAGGGTCCAGGGTTCTCCCAGCAGCCGCTCCGCGGCAACCAGCAGAGCCGCCAGTACCACGACGCACCAGCCTAATATGAGGCCTATCCGGTTCCACTTTTTATGAATCGTCTTGCGCAGGGCCTGGGCCATGGCGGTCAAACCCTTTTGGTCGTATTTGGTCTCGAATCGAAATTCCATTCTTCCCTCCCAAAAGAAAACCGCCCCAAGCCATCGGCTCAGGGCGAATACAAATCCGCGGTACCACCTGAATTTCCCTTGCGGGACACTCGTTTCCCCTCTAACGGCGGGCCTCCGTCGCGGCTTACTCCCCTTTCAGCCGCGCCGCTCCGGGACGACTTCCCCGGCGGCTTCCCGGAAGCTTTCACCAACCGCTCCCTCTCTTCGCGTCCGCCTGCCGGGTACTGCTTCCCATCCTCGCGTTTGTATGGAGGCCAGTATACTACACCCCGCTCCGGCTTGTCAAGAGAGACGCAGAATTTCCTTCTTCAAACGGCTGATAATCCGCTTCTCCAGCCGGGAGATGTAGGACTGGGAGATGCCCAGGCGGTCCGCCACTTCCTTCTGGGTCTGCTCCTTCCCGCCCCCCAGGCCGAAGCGGAGGGTGATGATCTCCCGCTCTCTGGGAGATAAGGTGCTGATGGCCTGGGCCAGGAGGGACCGGTCCACATCCTCTTCAATGGGGCGCATGACCACGTCCTCGTCGGTGCCCAGCACGTCGCTGAGCAGCAGCTCGTTTCCGTCCCAATCCGTGTTCAGGGGCTCGTCGAAGGAGACCTCCCCCTTCCGGTTGGCGTTTTTCCGGAGGTACATCAAGATCTCATTTTCGATGCACCGGGAAGCGTAAGTAGCCAGCTTGATGTTTTTGTCCGTCCGATAGGTCCCCACCGCCTTGATGAGCCCGATGGTCCCGATGGAAATCAAATCCTCGATGTTGATGCCCGTGTTTTCAAACCGCCGGGCGATGTACACCACCAGCCGCAGGTTGTGCTCAATCAGCTCCTGCCGGGCCGCCTCGTCCATGTTGGCCAGCAGTTCCGCTTCCCGCTCCCGAGTCAGCGGCGGAGGCAGGGTATCGCTGCCCCCGATGTAATGCGTCCCCTCCGGCTCCCGGAATCTCAGCCGGTCCGCCAGCCGGGCCAGCCACCGGATCGGCGGCCGCTCCCGCAGCCACTCCAACCGCCGGTTTACCAGCCGTCTGCATTTTTGAAACAGTTCCATATCGTCCTCCCTTTCCCGCCGGGCCTCCCCACAGCGCCGCATAGCCCGTGCCCAGCGCCGTGGGAGCCAGGGCCGCCGTCAGCCCCGGATACCGGATTCCGTTGATTTCCGTCCAATCCGTTCGGATGACCAGAAGCAGCCCCCTTTTCGTTCCCACCGCATGGTATGGCGTCAGCCTGGGCCGCAGAGACGGGGCGGCGGAACGCAGAGGCTCCAGCAGTTCCTCCGGGGCCTCCAGTCCCCGCCGGCGAAAAATTTGGACCGCCTCCGGAGGCAGGGCCCGGTCCAAAGCGCCCGGAGCCGTCACCAGCACCGCCCGCCCGTCCGGGGACCGGAGGCCGCTGCCCGTATCCCACAGGGCCGTCAGCTTTGCCGTCCGTCCGGCAATGGAGACCCGGACCGGCAGCAGCTCTCCCCTTATCCCGTGGCCTGCCGCCGCCCGGAAGGCCACGGAGAGGACGGCGTAAGCCGCCGTCCCGGCGACGGCCAGGGCCTTGGCGTCCACGTTGGTGTAAAATACGCCGTTCACCGCCGGAATCCCGCCCCCCGCCAGGAGCCCTAAGCCCAGCACACAGCCCGCCATGGCGCAGGAGACGGCGAAGAACAGCAGCAGGAGCCGCAGCAGCTTCTCCTCCCCGCCGTAGGCGATGAGGCCCAGCAGCACCCCCGCCGCCAGCTTCACCGGCGTCTGGGCCAAAAATCCCAGCCCCGGCAGAAACACCGCCGCCGCATAAGCTCCTCCGGCCAGAGCCGCCAGGACATAGCGTCCCCGCCGCAGGGACAGACCCGCCAGCCGCGCGGCGCAGAGAAGGAGCAGATAGTCCATCAGAGCGTTCAGCACAAACACGCTGTCGATGTAAATGACCGTCATGCGGCTCCCCCCTTTTTCAAGGGATATTATAGGACAGGTAAACCGGGAAAGCGGTCGCAATCTGTGGGGAAATTTCGGACGAAAAAGGAGGGGATTCCATAGAGCCGGAACCCCCGCCGGATATTTTAGAAGACGGCGAAAAGTTTCTCTTGAATTTTCGGGAAAGAGCTAGTATACTAAAGCGTAGTCGCCGGTGTGATGGAATTGGTAGACGTAGCGGATTCAAAATCCGCCGGGGGCGACTCCGTGTGGGTTCGAGTCCCACCACCGGCACCAACTTGCATTGACAAAAAAGATGCAGGCAAAAATCCCGCACTTCGGTGCGGGATTTTTGCTACTAAAGACAGAAAACGGCGAAAGTTCAGAACAATATGATGTCATTTACAAAATAAGGAAGCGTAAAATAAAAATAACGAGCCGGAGATGCAAATCCGCCGGATTTGGGAGTTTTTAGGAATACGCATGACTCGAACTCTCCAGCATTCAAAACAACGAAAAGGCTGTCCACAGCCTGTCAATTTTAAGGCAGACCAGTGGACAGCTTTTTTCGTTCCCCTTATCTGTTCACTTTGGTGATTATGTTTGCTTTGTCTCTCAATCATTGTTGGTAATGGTGAATAGCTTTCTCTATGCTTTCCAGCTATACTTGCTTCACAATCATGCAAAGGGGGAAAACCGATGCCAGCCACAAAAAATCTCTGCGCGCAAATCAGCTTGGAACTGCATCAAAAAATCTCGGAGGCCAGAGAGGAATCTGGCCTGACCACCGCACAGTACATCACCAATCTGTTACTCGAATACTACGAAATGAAGGAAAACGGAGGTAAAACGACTATGGCAACCAACAGCAGAACGATGGCCTTCCAGATCCCGGAAGAATTATTTATGAGGATCAAAACCCATCTGGAGCGGGAGACCGCCCGCACGGGCCGGAAGCTGACCCAGCGGGAGTTCGTGCTGGGGCTGATCGAGGAGGCCCTGGAGGCGGCGGAGCGGCAGGCGGACAGCCCGGAGCCGGAGGAGGCCGGTGCCGGCCCCTGTGAGGCCCAGCCGGAGGGCAGCGGCACCCAGCCCCAGGAGGAGGACGACCCCGCCGCGTTGAGCGCGTAGTGGGCCGTGTGAGGCCGCGACAACCAAACAGCAGATGAGAAGCCCCCAGAGCATCCTGAATCGGGATGCTCTGGGGGCTTCTTTTCGTTTCGCCGAAAGAAGGAGGTGACTACTACGAGACGAACCCCAAACCCAGAGGATTTCTGGAAATTCACGGACGAGGAGATGGAGACCGCCAAGGGGACAGACCTGCCGGACCTGCTGGAACACCTGGGCTACACCGTCCGCCGCCTGGGCAGCCGGTACCACACCACCAGGGAGATGGACAGCATCCGCATCAAGGACCGCCGCACATGGAAGCGTTACTCCAACGGCACGGGCGGGGACGCCATCACGTTTTTGCAGGAGTTCTGCGGGAAGGGATTCCGGGATGCCGTGACCTACCTGCTGGAGTTCAACGGACACCGCGCCAGGGACTCCCCCGCCCCTCGCCCTCGACCAGCCCCGCAGGAGGAAAAGCCGGCCTTTGCCCTGCCCATCCCCAACCACGACCAGCGGCGGGTGTTCGCCTATCTTCAAAAGAGAGGCATCGCCCCCCAGGTGATCCGGGGCTTCATCGAGTCCGGCCTGCTGTACGAGGACAGCCTGCACCACAACTGCGTGTTCGTGGGCCGGGACGGCAACGGAAAGCCGGTATTCGCCAGCAAGCGCGGCACCTATGACCTGGGCGGCTCCAGCTTCAAGCGGGACGCCCCCGGCAGCGACAAAAGCGTAGCCTTCCGGCTCCCCTGCGACCCGGCTCTGGATTGGGTGGCGGTATTCGAAGCTCCCATCGACCTGATGAGCTTCTGTACCCTGCACCGGCAGGTGCGGAGCAACGCCGTGGCCCTGTGCGGACTTTACCAAGGCCCCCTGGACACCTACCTGCAAGAGAATCCCCATCTGAAGCGGATCGTTCTGTGTCTGGACGCGGACGGGCCGGGCCAGGAGGCCACGGAGAAGTTCCGGGCAGAGTACGGGCAGAAGGGCTATGACGTGTCCACCCGGACACCCGCCCAGGGGAAGGACTGGAACGAGTACCTGCAGCAGCGCGGCCGGACCAGGGAAAGGGGGGATCAGCGGCAGGCCGCTGCCAGATAATTCATCATCCAGGCTGAAAAATACGAAAAAACGGAGGAAAATACCATGAAACGCATTTTCACCATCCTGTGCGCCCTGGCCCTTGTCATGGCTGGGAGCGCCACCGCCCTGGCCGCAGATGACACGGGCCAGAGCGCCAGCTACTACCCCATTTCCGTGGAGGAGTACACCTACGGCGACTTTGACGAGCTGCGGATCAACAAGACCTATCAGCTCTCCCTGTCGGACGATCCCAGCCTTATCCCCACCGAGGACTTCACTCGGAACGGACGGCGCTACTATCTGCTGGACATGACCCGGAAAGACGAGGTGGGCGTGGACATCCAGACCCATACCGAGGCGGTCACCAAGCCCAGCGATACCAATAACCTGGAGACCATCCTCCAGCGGCTGGACGCGGAGATGGAGGTGACCACAGAGGACGGCTATGTGGGCATCCTGCGGCTGGACCACACCAGCGTCCAGGTGACCACAGACGGCTACGCCACCAAGACCAGCACCCTCACCGCCAGCCGCAGCTATCCCAACCTGTCCGAAGCGGATACCTCCCTCATCCCCAAGAGCATCGAGGACAAGGGCAAGACCCTGACCCTGGGGGATGTGAAATGGAGCGAGTCCATGGATGTGGACGGTGAGGGCAACCCCGTCACCCGGTACACCGCCACCGCCAGCTACACCGGGACCACTTCCAGCCGGTACGCCACCGGCTACACCGTCAGCGCCAGCTATACCGGCGAGGTGTCCAAGGCCAACTGTGCCGTGGTGACCTACACCGCCATCTTCGGGAGCGAGAAAGCCCCGGAGGAATCCAAAGCTCCTGACGGCGATGAACAGCACGACTCTGACCCCGGCCAGACGGAGGACCCCAACACTGCGGAGGACTCGGACGCCGTGAAGGAGCCTGCGAACCTGTCCGGCCTGAAACGCCCTGTGATGATCGGGGTGGTGGTGCTGGCTCTGGGCACTGGCGGCGTGTTCGCATTTAAAAAGTTCAAAGAGAGGAGATGATCGATTGAAGATCCGCAGTTTTCTGCTGGCCATGATGCTGTGCGCCCTCTGCGTCACCCAGGCCAGCGCTTTGGAGTACACCTTTGACGCCCCGGAGGACTACCTCTTCGGCCAGCCCACCAGCGATGACACCATCTACGAGTGGGAGAACCCCAATGTGGACCGAAGCAAGAACACCGCCCTGATCGCCCCCGGCTTCGGGACTCCCACCAGTTACCTCCCCGGCAGCGGCGAGTACCTTACCCCCAACCTCGTCCCCGGCGCACTATCCGGCGGCTTGGTCAATCAGGTGGGCAGTGCTGGAGCCAACGCCACTGGCGGCGCGGCGGGCAGTTCCGTCATCCCCGGCCAGTACCCCTCGGTGAGCGGCAATGTCACCATGACCCAGATTCCCGGCGGCAGCCCCACCGATATCGCCCAAGGCAATACCACGGGCGGCTACACCGAGGTGACAGACGATCTCTACTACAGCAACGGCAGCCTGGGAACCCTGAAGATCCCCGCCATCAACCTGACCGTCAAGGTCTACCAGGGTACGGACAGCACCGCGCTGAAGAAGGGCGCGGGCCACTTCACCAACACCAGCATCTGGGATGGAAATGCCTGCTTCGCCGGACATAACCGAGGGGTGAACAATCACTTCGGGAAAATCCATACCCTGGAGGCGGGCGACACCATCACCCTGACCACCATGCTGGGGACCCGAACCTATGCTGTGACCAGCGTGGAGAAGGTCAGTGTCAACGATTCCAGCGGCACCGCCCCCACCACGGATAACCGGGTGACACTCTATACCTGCGTGATGAACCAGCCGGACTACCGCTGGTGCGTGACCGCTATTCAGCAGGGATAAAACTGTCTGCCGATTGTGTTCGACTTTCCCCATCTTCTGTGGTATGGTTCGGTTTGCAAAGCCCCACCATATTACGAAATGGAGGAATCGAGCATGAAAAGCAGAAAAATCGTGTCCCTGCTCTTGACCGGAGCCATGACAGCGGCCCTGCTGGCCGTCCCCGCCCAGGCGGCAGAGGCTCCCCAGCCCTACACCATCCAGGCCACCCACTGGAGCCGGGAGGACTTCTCCCAAGAGGCCAGCCCGGAGGTGTTCACCGGCGTGTACAGCCGGGAATTGTTGACCCCAGATGAGGTGCGGGGGCTGGACAACCGCTATGCCATCCTGTTCATCCGAGGGGCGCAGCCAGTCATGGACCTCAAGTATGAGCTGACCCAGCACCCGGCCATCCGCCACACCTTAGACGGCGGCGGACCGCCCTACATCCATCATCAGGAGAAGCCTGAAGTGAAATTCCCCGGCGAACCGCTGTTTGCCGAACTGCCGGACAATCTGTCCGATGAAGAAAAGGAGATTGAAGCCTATGAAGAACCTGAAACTGAAGAACCCCAAGAACACCCTGGAGAGCCAGAGGAAGATTGAGCGCCGCGCCAAGCGGGCCTACGCCGTGTTCGCCTGTCTGGTGCTGTCCATGGCCGTCATGATCGTCCCCGCCTTCGCCGCGGACGATCCCCTGCAGATCGTGGAAAACCTGAGCGATTTCATCTTTTCCCTGATCCGCGCCATCGGCCTGATCCTGCTGGGCTTCGGCATCCTCCAGTTGGGCCTGTCCCTCAAGAGCCACGACCCTTCCCAGCGGGCCAACGGTATGCTGACCATCGCAGGCGGCATCGTGATCACCTTCACCCGTGAGATCCTCAACCTCATCACCGGGGGCTGATGGACAGGACGGCAGCGGGAGGGCGCGTCTGCGTCCTCCCCACTCGTTTCCCGTGGGAGGTGATTTGATTGGGAAGCGGAAATTGGATCGTAGACAACCTGAATTCCGCCCTGGGGACCTGGAACGACAAGCTGGCGGAGATCTGGACGCTGGTCAGCACCACCCCGGAAAACTTCAAGGGCGGCGCGGTCTGGACGGTGATCACCGGCATCAACGGCGCGCTCCAGGCCATCGGCTGCGCTCTGCTGGTGTTGTTCTTCGTGATGGGCATCGTAAAAACGTGTTCGAGTTTTACGGAATTGAAGAAACCCG
The DNA here is from genome assembly GCA_009773995.1 of Oscillibacter sp. Lineage (GTDB taxonomy): Bacteria > Bacillota > Clostridia > Oscillospirales > Oscillospiraceae > Oscillibacter. Next base: position 13,896 of record VSMY01000055.1, read on the forward strand.
AAATGGTATTCAAATGCTTTATCCGTTTTGTGCTGGCCCAGGCGGCGGTGACCCACGGCATGGAGCTGATGTCCGCGCTGTTCCAGGTGGCCCAGGGGATGATCTCCACCATCATGACAGCCTCCGGGCTGTCGGCGCTGACCGCCACGACACTGCCGGCGGAGATGGTGACCATCATCGAGGATGTGGGCTTTCTGGAGAGCATCCCCCTGTGGGCCATTACCCTGCTGGGGTCGTTGTTTATCTGGGTGCTGTCGCTGGTCATGATTTTAACAGTTTATAGTCGTTTTTTCAAGTTATATATGGCGACCGCCATTGCGCCCATCCCCATGGCCAGCTTCGCGGGACAGCCCTCCAGCAGTATTGGCGTAGCCTTTTTGAAAAGCTACGCCGCCATCTGTCTGGAGGGCTGTGTGATCGTTCTGGCCTGTGTAATTTTCTCAGCGTTCGCATCTTCGCCGCCTGCCATCGCGGACGATACCCTGGCAGCGGCCACCATCGTGTGGAACTATGTGGGCGAACTAATTTTCAATATGCTTGTCCTGGTGGGGGCCATCAAAATGAGCGACCGGCTGATCCGGGAACTGATGGGTCTGGGATAAACTTATGCGACCGTGTAGATTTTTACATCAGGATCAGCATCCCACAGGGGCTTGAGACCCACAAACACATCGTTCTGGAACATCTCGCTGGTCAGGTACGCTTGGGCGTGTTCCACGCTGTCGAAACCGTGCAGGACCTGGACGTCCTCGTCCCGGATCAGCAGATCCTTGGTGAGCGCGCCGGGAATCTGCTCCAGAAACGGCCCGCGGTAGTCGGTGTAGACCTTGGCGGCGGCGGGGCGGTTGGCCTCGTTGATCTTCATGGTGATTTCCAGATAAGCAGTTACTTTCATGTTGCTTTTCCTCCTGTTTTTGTTTGCTCGAATTGTTGAGCTTGCCTGAATGATACTCTATTGGCACGGAGAAAGGAAGATATAAGTAAATTTATGAGTTACTTATAAATTTCATAGTAGCTTGCAAATCAAACGGTTCTATCGTAGAATGAGGAAAACACAACAAGGAGGCAGCGCCATGGCGTATCAACATAAATTGGACAAGGACATCCGCTGTCCATTAGAGTATGGGCTTGAGATTTTTGGAGGCAAGTGGAAATCCAGAATCATCTGCGTTTTGGCTGCAAAGGAAACTCTCCGCTATAGTGAGCTGCGCAGAGAAATGGGCAACATCACGGATGCGGTGCTGGCAGCGGCGCTGAAAGAGCTGATCGCGGCACAGATTGTCAACAGGATATCCTACGATGAGATCCCACCCCGTGTAGAATACTCGCTGACGGAAAAGGGCCACTCCGTGGTGCCTATCCTGCAAAGTATCTGCCGTTGGGCCGGACTCTATCATAAGGAGGACTACAGCGGTACCATGGTACATTGCCAGAGATGCGACTATCATTCCGAGTTGGGTGACAGCCTGAAATGATTATCTCCACAGCCCCTCGGTGCTGATGACATACTCGCCGTTGGCCCTGGCCTGCCGTACCCGGTAGGCCAGCAGCTCTGCGGCGGCGCACTCATCCCGCCAGTCCTCCAGCAGCCCCCAGAGCCAGCGGAGGAACGTCACCACCCAAGACAGGGCCACCAGCCCGACCAGGGCGAAGAAGATGCCGTCCGCCAGAGCGGTGTTGGCCTGATACCAGCCGTGGAACGTGGTGAGCATCAGGACTGCGTACAGCATGGGGACGCCCAGCCGGAGTTTGAGCGCCAGACGGAACAAAATAGGCAGCAGAAACAGACCAAACCCTAAAATCATAAACATCATTGCCGCAAACCTCCCTTTTGGGTTTGTGGCATCTTACCATAGGCAGGCAGGCTTTACAACGGTCTGTCTGCCGATTCTTTCAATTCAACATGGAGGTGATACCACTGGAGGTACGCATCAACAAAGAAGTCCGGGACTATCAGGAAAGCCTGTTCTTCGGTCTGTCCCTGCGGCAGTTCCTGTTCGCCCTGCTGGCCGTCCTGGTGGCGGTGGGGCTGTATTTCGGCCTGCGCAACGTGGTGGGCAGTGGGGAGATCGGCTGGATCTGTGTCCTGGCGGCATTCCCCTTCGCCCTGGGCGGCTTTTTCACTTACAACGGCATGACCTTTGAAAAGTTCCTGCTGGCCGTCATCCGCGACCAGCTGCTGTATCCCAGAAAGCTGGTGTTCCGGGCGGAAAATCTGTACGCCGTGGCTCTGGAACACTCTTCGGCAAAGGAGGCTTTGAAACTTGATTAAGACTCTGCAAAATACGCTGAAGCAGGACAGGGAGGGCTTTGCCCTCCCCAAGTCCGTGCAGGACGCCATCCCCATCCGCCGTCTCTGGCCGGATGGGATTTTTCAGTTCGGGAGCAAGTTCTCCAAGACCATCCGCTTCTCGGACATCAACTACGCCATCGCATCCAAGGAGGACAAAACGTCCATGTTCCTGGGTTACTCCGAACTGCTAAATGCCCTGGATACTGGCTCCACCACCAAGCTGACCATCAACAATAAGCGGCTCAACCGCCAGGATTTTGAGCAGAAAATTCTGCTGCCCCGGCGGGACGACTACCTGGACGGCTACCGGGCCGAGTACAACGCCATGCTCATGGACAAGGTGACGGACTCCTCCAACAGCGTGGTGCAGGAACGGTACATCACCCTGTCCGTCCACCGCAAGAGCATCGAGGAGGCCCGCACCTTCTTTGACCGGGTGACGGCGGATGTGACTACCCGCCTGAGCCACCTGGACGCCCACAGCGAGGAACTGGACGCCATGGAGCGCCTGCGGGTGCTGCACGACTTCTACCGCACCGGGGAGGAAACAGAGTTCCATGTGGATCTGCGGGACCTCATGCGGAAGGGTCACTCCTTCAAAGACACCATCTGCCCGGATAGCCTGTGTAAGGGGACAGGATAATTGAGAAACCGGGATAAACCGGGAGAACCGGGGGAAGTGCTGGAAAACCCCCGTTTTTC
>VSMY01000056.1 GCA_009773995.1 Oscillibacter sp.
ACTCAACTTTAACCGATGCGGCCTCATCCTTCTACTTCTTTCTTCTTCTACTGTCCTATATGTATTGTACTCCTACATTTTTGTAAAATCTCGGGAAGAAGGGCCGCTTGCAAAGCGGCCCAATCTGTGCTATATTATTAAATTTGTGGAAACACTCTCACTACTATAAAACCAGGAGGCTGTTTTATGGCCGCTTTTCAAGACGAGATCGCCCGGAGGCGCACCTTCGCCATCATCTCCCACCCCGACGCGGGCAAAACCACCCTCACGGAAAAACTCCTGCTCTACGGCGGGGCCATCGCCCAGGCCGGCGAGGTCAAAGGCAAACGGGCCCGGGCCGCCACCAGCGACTGGATGGAGATCGAAAAGCAGCGGGGCATCTCCGTCACCTCCTCCGTCATGCAGTTCCAGCACGACGGCTACTGCGTCAACATCCTGGACACCCCGGGGCACCAGGACTTCTCGGAGGACACCTACCGCACCCTCATGGCGGCGGACTCCGCCGTCATGGTCATCGACGCCGCCAAGGGCGTGGAGCCCCAGACGCGAAAGCTCTTCCGGGTCTGCGCCCTGCGGCACATCCCCATCTTCACCTTCATCAACAAGATGGACCGGGAGAGCCGGGACCCCCTGGAGCTCTGCGGCGAGGTGGAGGCGGAGCTGGGCATCGACACCTACCCCGTCAACTGGCCCATCGGCTCCGGGAAGGAGTTCCAGGGGGTCTACGACCGGGAGTCCGCCCAGATCCTCTTCTTCTCCGGCGAGGGCCACGCCAAAAAAGCCGCCGCCACCGCCGTGGACCTGGACGACCCGGCCGTGGGGGACATGATCGGCGAGAGCCGCTGGAAACAGCTCCAGGAGGAGGTGGAGCTGCTGGGGGCGGGCCGGGACTTCGACCTGGAGGCCGTCCGGGCGGGAACCCTCTCCCCCGTCTTCTTCGGCTCCGCCCTGACCAACTTCGGCGTGGAGCCCTTCTTAAAAGAGTTCCTCCGCATGACCACGGCCCCCTTGAGCCGCATGGCGGGAGAGGAGGAGATCGACGCCTTCTCCCCGGACTTCTCCGCCTTCGTCTTCAAGATTCAGGCCAACATGAACAAGGCCCACCGGGACCGGCTGGCCTTTATGCGCATCTGCTCCGGCCGCTTCCAGCGGGACGCGGAATATTTTCACGTCCAGTCCGGCAAGAAGATGCGCCTGAGCCAGCCCCAGCAGATGATGGCGGCGGAGCGGGAAATCGTGGACGAGGCCTATGCCGGGGACATCATCGGCGTGTTCGACCCAGGGCTGTTCTCCATCGGGGACACGGTCACCGTGCCGGGGAAGAAGTTCCGCTACGCGGGCATCCCCACCTTCGAGCCGGAGCACTTCATGCGGGTGGCTCCCAAAGACACCATGAAGCGCAAGCAGTTCATCAAGGGCACGGAGCAGATTGCCCAGGAGGGCGCGATTCAAATCTTCAAGCGCCCCGGCGGCGGCATGGAAGAGGTCGTGGTGGGCGTGGTGGGCACCCTCCAGTTCGACGTGTTCCAGTACCGCATGAAGGCGGAGTACGGCGTGGAGCTCTACATGGAGGGCCTGCCCTACGACCACCTGCGGCTGATTGCGGCGTGCCCCTGCAAGCCCGACGAGCTGGTCCTGTGCACCGGCGCGGCGGTGCTGGAGGACTTCAAGGACCGGCTTCTGGTGGCCTTCGGCGGCGAGTGGTCCGTGGGCTTCCTCACCAAGCACAATCCCGGCCTGGTGCTGGAGGACGCGCTGAGCGTAAGCTGATAATGGACAATGGGGGGAGCGGCATGAAACGGCTTTTGATCGTGGAGGACGACCGGGCCCTGGGGGACGGGCTCTGCCTGGCCCTGAAGGGCCCCGAGGCGGAGGCCGTCCTGTGCCGGACCCTCTCCGCCGCCCGGTCCGCCCTGGGGGCGGAGGACTTCGACCTGCTGGTGCTGGACGTGAACCTGCCCGATGGAAACGGGCTGGACTTCCTCCGGGAGCTCCGGGGCGCGGCCAATCGAATTCCCGTCATCCTGCTCACCGCCAACGACATGGAGACGGACATTGTGGCGGGGCTGGAGTCCGGGGCGGACGACTACGTGACGAAACCCTTCTCCCTGGCCGTGCTCCGGGCACGGGTCAACGCCCAGCTCCGCCGGGGGCATGAGGCTGTCCAAAGCGGCCCCCTGGTTCTGGACGGATTCTCCTTCGACTTTGCGCGCATGGAGTTCCGGCGGGACGGGCGGCTGGTGGACCTGAGCAAAACGGAGCAGAAGCTGCTCCGCGTTCTGGTGGAGAACCGGGGCCGGACCCTGCCCCGGGAGCTGCTGGTGGACCGGGTCTGGACCGACGGGGCGGAGTACGTGGACGAGAACGCCCTGTCCGTGACGGTGAAACGCCTCCGGGGCAAGCTGGAGGACAACCCCTCCAAGCCCCGTTACCTGAAAACCGTCTACGGCATCGGCTATGTTTGGTCCGCCGGGGAGAAAGAGGCGCCATGACGGAAGCGGGATACCTGTGCCTGGCCGCCCTGGCCCTCCTGGCGGCCTTCCTCTGGGAGCGCCGGCGGACGCGCCGGCTCCTCCGCCGCCTGGACCGGATGCTGGACGAGGCCGTCCGGGGGGACTTCCGGGAGGAGGTCTTTGACGAAACCCTGCTCTCCAACCTGGAGACGAAGCTGGCCCACTACCTCGGCGCCTCCGCCGTCTCCGCCAGGAACCTCCAGGCGGAGCGGGACAAGATCAAAACCCTCATCGCCGACATCTCCCACCAGACGAAAACCCCCATCGCCAACGTGCTCCTCTACACCCAGCTCCTGGAGGAACGGGCCCCGGAGGACTGCCGGGCCTATACCGCCGCCCTGGGGGAACAGGCGGGAAAACTCCAGTCCCTCATCGACGCGCTGGTGAAAACCTCCCGGCTGGAAACCGGGGTGCTGGTCCTCCACCCCCGGCCCGGGCCCCTGGGGCCCATGCTGGAGGAGGCGGTCTCCCAGTTCGCCCCCAGGGCGGCGGAGAAGGGCCTGGACCTGATTCTGGAGCCTACAGAGGCGGACGCGGTCTTCGACCCCAAGTGGACGGCGGAGGCGGTGTGCAACCTCATCGACAACGCCGTGAAATACACCCCCTCGGGCCGCGTCGCCGTCAGCGCCCGGGCCTATGAGCTCTTCGCCCGCATCGACGTGGAGGACACCGGCCCCGGCGTCCCGGAGGAGGAGCTGGGAAAGCTCTTCCAGCGGTTCTACCGGGGCGGCGCGGCCTCCCAGGCGGAGGGCGTGGGCGTGGGACTCTACCTGGTCCGGCAGATCGCCCAGGGCCAGGGCGGCTATGTGAAGGCCTTCTCCCGGCCTGGGAAGGGGGCCAAGTTCTCCCTGTTCCTGCCCAGGAATTGATTGACAGCAAAGGAGCGTCCTTATGAAATTGGAATTTGTCCCCGCGGGCCGGATCGTGGGCGTCCACGGCATCCGGGGAGAGCTGCGGATCCTGCCCCTGGAGGGGGAGGCGGAGTTCCTCACCGGCTTCAAAACCTTCTATCTGGACGGACAGGCCGTCGTTCCCGCGTCCTGCCGGGTCCACAAGGGCATGGCCCTCCTGAAGCTTGCGGGGGTGGAGGACCGCACCGCCGCGGAAAGCCTCCGGGGGAAGGAGCTGCTGGTCCGCCGGGCGGACGCCCAGCTCCCCAAGGGGGAGTACTTCGACGCGGAGCTCCTGGGCCTGGACGTGTACGACGGGGAAACCGGGGAATGCGTGGGGGAGCTGACACGGGTGGACCGCTACCCCGCCAGCAAGGTCTACACCGTCCGGGGGGTCAAGGAATTCCTGGTCCCGGCGGTGAAGGACGCGTTTATCCTGGGGGTGGACCTGGAGAACAACCGGATGGACATCCGGATGTGGGAGGGGCTGACGGAGTGAACATCGACATTCTGACCCTCTTTCCCGACTCCGTGGACGCCATGCTGAACGTCAGCATCCTGGGCCGGGCCCAGGAGCGGGGGTACATCGCCATCCGCACCCACCAGATTCGGGAGTACACGACAAACAAGCAGATGCAGGTGGACGACTACCCCTACGGCGGGGGCCGGGGGGCCGTCATGCAGGCGGACCCCCTCTACCGCTGCTGGGCCCATGTGGTGGAAACCCACGGGCCGGGGCGAACCGTCTTCCTCTCCCCCTGCGGGCGGACCTTTACCCAGGCCGTGGCCCGAGAGCTCAAGGAACAGTACGGACACCTGATTCTGGTCTGCGGCCACTACGAGGGGGTGGACCAGCGCTTCCTGGACGAGTGCGTGGACGAGGAGATTTCCATGGGGGACTTCGTCCTCACCGGCGGGGAGATTCCCGCCATGGCGGTGGCGGACGCGGTGTGCCGCATGGTGCCCGGCGTCCTGCCGGACGAGGAGTGCTTTCAGGAGGAGTCCCACTGGAACGGGCTTCTGGAGTACCCTCAGTACTCCCGGCCCGCCGTGTGGCACGACCGGGCGGTGCCGGAAATCCTCCTCTCCGGGGACCACGGGAAGGTGGCGGCCTGGCGGAGGAAGGAGAGCTACAAGCGGACCATGCGCCGCCGCCCGGACATGTTCGCCAAGTTCGACGAGAGCCAATTGACCACCAAGGCGGAAAAAAAGGTCCTCCAGGAGGCCAGGGACGAGCTGGCCCAGGAGGACGGCGAAGCGTAAAAACCCCGTCCGGCGGATTCCGCCGGACGGGGTTTCCTTTTGATGATCGCTTAGAACGTGACGGTTCCCATAATCGCGGTGGGGCCGTCGGCTCCGCCGAGGAGCTCTTCAAAATCCGAGAAGTCGGGGAAGCTGATTTTCACGGCCTTGCCCAGGGCCTTGACGTCCATGGTCATGTCCATGTCCATGGAGACGCTGACCGTCAGGCTGTCCTTCCCGTCGGAGGCCCCCAGGTCCGCTTTCAGGGCCAGGTCCACCGCGGCGCTTTTCAGCGCTCCGTCCTTGTCCACGGTGTAGGTGATGGTGCTGCCGTCCAGGGTAAAGGACATGTTCATATCCAAGTCCTCATCCGCTTCCGCCTCCAGCACGCCCAGAATCTGGCCCACCAGGCCGTTGATCATTCCGGCAAAGGCGTTGTTCAGTTTCAGGGTGTAGACCGTGTTTCCGCCGGAGGACTTGGCGGTGATGGAGTCGATGAAGGGCAGCAGGGCGGCGGAGGTCTTTCCGGAGGCCTGCTCCATCAGGGCCGTGAAGGTCTCCATGTCCATGCCCATCATATCCATGGGCATCTGATAGGCGTCTTCGCCGGAGCGGACATAGGCCGTGCCGTCCTTCAGCCAGTATTCCATTTTCTCGGTCTCGGTGGTCTCCCCGTCAGTGGCGGTGACGGTCAGGTCCATGGCCATCTGCAGGTCCTTGTCCAGGACCATCTGGATGCGGCCCTTGACCGCGGCGTCCGCCTTCTGGGTCATGTCCAGGGTGGTCCCGCCGTCGGTGCCCTTAACCTGGACGCTCATGGCCATTTTCGCGTCCAGGTTGACGTCCATCCCCTGGCCCGCCGCCGCGCCGGAGGTTTGGAGGGCCCGGTAGGCTTCGAACTTATCCGTCATGGGCTTGGCGGCCTCCGCGTCCACGGCGCCGCTCTCAACGAGGCTTTCCAGCAGGTAGGTTTTGCCGTCCTTCAGGTCCATGCCCAGGGCCTGGTAGGTCATGGCCGCCAGGTCGTCCCGGAGGAAGGTCCCGGTGAAGGCCGAGGTATCCAGCAGGCCCAGCCCCATGGCGAACTCCTGTGCGTTGGCGGCGGTGAAATCCTCGCCGTCCTTGTAGCCCAGGGCCCGGAGGAGGAAGATGGTGTAGGCCTTGGAGGAGCAGGGGCTGTCCCCGCCGAAGGTGGTCTCGGAGGTGCCGCTGGCCAGGCCCTTGTCCTTGAGCCATGCGGCGAAGGGGGCGGCGGTCTCGTTCACGTCGGTGAAGGGGCACTTGAGGTCCCCGGCGGCGTAGGCGGCCTTGGCCTCCTCCTCCGCGCCGAAGAGGCGGACCAGCATGATGGCGGCCTGGGACCGGGTGGGGGCCTTGTCCAGGTCAAAGCCGTTGGCCCCGCCCTTGAGCATGCCGATGGCGGCCAGCTCCGCCGCCGGGCCGTCGAAGCTGGAAGCGGAGGCGGTGACGCACAGCAGCCCCGTCAGCGCCAGAGCGGCGAGCAGGATGGTCAGAAAGCGTTTCATAGAAAATCTCCTCTCTTCTCCGGCGGCGTTCCGCCGGGGCGGTATATGCGTTTATTGTATACCTGGGAAAATTCGCCGTCAAGTACAGTTTTTTGGAAACTTTTTCAGAACACGCACAGGGCCGTGAAGCAGGAGCCCCGTGGCCCCAGGCCCTCCATGAAGTACCCCGCCTCGCTCCGGAAACCCTCCAGCGTCAGGGTATCCCCCAGGACGGCCTCCCGGCTGTAATTGATGTGAAACTCCTTGGGGACCAGGGGCTGCAAGTCCTCCGGCAGGGCGTCCCAGACGACGTCTCCGTAGTTCCCGCTGAACAGGTGCCCGTTGCCGTCCAGATCGGACCAGCGGACGGTCCGGGTTCCCAGGGCCTCCCGCCCCTCCTTGGGGAGGACGATTTTTCTGGTCTCCGGGCAGTCCAGGGGCCGGTCGGAGGTCATTAAAGGCTTGGCGGTGAAGGCCGAGGGCCGCAGGATCTTCCGGGTTTCCGGGTCCACCAGGATCCAGTCCGTCCGGGCGGAGGCCCGGAGGCGGCCCCGCCGGTCCTTCATCTCGTAGTTCCGCCCCATGTGGGCGGCCTTGGGCCCCGCCTCCCAGGTGGTGATGTCCAGCACATCCTGGGCCCGGGGGCAGTCATGAATTTTAATAGACGCCCGGGAGAGGAGGAAGACCTCCCGGTGGGCCCACAGTACCTCGTGGGTCAGTCCCCTTGCGTCGTAATCGTACCCGGCGAAGGAGGCCATCTTGCTCAGCAGGGCGGACACCCGGACCCGCTGCTCCCGGTCGCAGTCCCGGAAGACCAGCTCCTCCTGGCGGAAATAGCCGTTTTCATACAATTCCTGTTTGAAGCTTTCCATGGTGAAATTCCCATCCTCCGTTGTTCACTTCTTTTTAGACGGCCACAGCCGGGGAAAAACCGTGCGGAACGCCGAGGAGGCCAGCATGGCCCCCACCGCCAGCGCCGCCGCCATGCCGAAGGTGTGGAGCAGGGTAGAGAGGAATTGGTCCGTCTCCCCCGCCGCGCCGTGGCGCATAGCGTAGTAGATACCCCCTCCGGGGACCAGGGGCAGCAGGGCCACCAGCACGTAACCCGTCACCGGGCAGCGCCGGACCCGGCTCATGACCTCGGCAAACACGCCGATGGCCGCCGCCGCCAGAAAGGCGGCAAAGATGGTCTTTCCCCCCAGCAGGTACACCAGCCAGCCCAGGGCCCCGCCCACCCCGGCGATAAGCTTTCCCAGGCCGTGGATGTTAAACATCAGCGTGAAGCCCACGCAGGCCCAAAAGGCGCAGACGCAGGGCAGGACGTAGTCCCAAAACATCGTCTCCATGCCGTCCCTCCTTATAAAAGTCCGCCCAGGGCCTGTCCCGCCGCCGCCCCCAGGGCGATGGCGGAGGCCACCAAAATCGCGTCCGCCGTGCGGCTCAGGGCGGAGAAGGTGTCCCCCGCCATGATTTCCCGCATGGCGTTGGTCAGCGCCACGCCGGGGACCAGGACCATCATCGCGGAGATGGTCACCACGTCCACGCTCTCTCCCAGCCCCGCCTCCACCAGCGCCAGGGCCAGAAAGGCCGCCACGGCGCTGCACACCGCCGTGCGAAGGAAGCTGTTGGCCCCGATGAACCTCCCGCCGTACAGCAGGCACAATCCCACCGCCAGGCCGCAGAGGAAGGCGCAGGCCAGGTCCCGCAGCCCGCCGCCGAACAGCGGGGCGAAGAAGGCGGGGGCCGCGCCATAGCCCAGCAGCATCATCCGGGGGGAGTGCCGGGGGATGGCCTCGGGCAGGGCGCCGACGGCGGCCTGGGCCTCGTCCAGGGGCGGAACCTCCGCGCAGAGGCGGCGGCAGAGGCTGTTGCACCGCTCCAGCAGCTCGATGTCCGTGCCGTGGAGTGGAACCCGGCGCATCCGGGTGACGGGGTGCCCCTCCGGGGTCTCCACGCTGACGATGAGGCAGTTGGGGATGGCGAAGACCTCCGGGCTCTCCAGGCCGTAGGCGTGGAGGAGCCGCCGGGCGGACTCCTCCACCCGGTAGATCTCCGCGCCGCTGTACATCAGCTGATAGCCCAGCTCCGCCGCCATATTCAAGAGCTTTTCATAATCCATGACCGCCGCAGGTTCTCCTTGTCCGAAAAACTTTTCCTCTATCCTACTCCTTTTCCGGCCCGGTGGCAATTGTTTTTTCTCCGGGGATGCGGTACAATAGAGGGCGCCAAAAATCTTATGAGCCAAAAGAGGTGCTTTTATGAAACTGGTTTCCTGGAACGTCAACGGCCTCCGGGCCTGCCTGAAAAAGGGCTTTTTGGACTTCTGCGCCTTCGCCGACGCGGACGTGATCTGCCTCCAAGAGACGAAGATGCGCCCGGAACAGGCGGAGTTCGACCTCCCCGGCTATACCCGCTTCTGGAACAGCGCGGACAAGGCGGGCTACTCCGGCACCGCCGTCTTCACCCGGCGGGAGCCGCTGAACGTCACCTACGACTTCGGTATCGACGAGCACCGCCACGAGGGGCGGATCATCACGGCGGAGTTCGAGGACTTCTACCTGGTCTGCTGCTACACCCCCAACTCCAAGGACCAGCTTCTCCGCCTGGACTACCGGATGGCCTGGGAGGACGACCTCCGGGAGTACCTCTGTGGGCTGGACGCGGTGAAGCCGGTGGTCTACTGCGGGGATCTGAACGTGGCCCACCAGGAGATTGACCTGAAAAATCCCGGTCCCAACCGCCGGAATCCCGGCTTCACCGACGAGGAGCGGGGAAAGATGACCCAGCTCCTGGACGCCGGCTTCGTGGACACCTTCCGGGCGCTGTACCCGGACAAGACCGGGGCCTACTCCTGGTGGAGCTACCGGGGCCGGGCCCGGGAGAACAACACGGGGTGGAGAATCGACTACTTCATCGTCTCGGAGCGTCTGCGGAGCCGCATCCGCAGCGCCGACATCTGGAGCGAGGTTCAGGGCAGCGATCACTGCCCCGTGGTGCTGGAGCTGGCCGAGGAATAAACTGCAAGGGGAGGGGCTTTGCCCCTCCCCTTGTTCACGCTCAATCCACCGCCTCGTCCAGCTCCAGGGTGACCTCCAGGGTCTCCCCCTCCCGGAGGAGAGTCAGCGTCAGCCGGTCCCCCACATAGAGGGTCCGCCGGACCCGGAACAAGTCCTGGTTCGTGTGCATCTCCTCGCCCTGGGCGGCGACGATATAATCTCCCGCCCGGACGCCCGCCGCCTCGGCGGCGGTGCCGGGGTCCACGGATTTGACGAAAAGGCCCGGCTCCTCCGCCTGTACCCAGACGCCCAGCCGGGGCTCCGGCCGAACCTCGCCCCATTTTAAAAGGTCGTTGACAATCCGTTCCAGGTAGGCGGAGGGAATGGCGAAGCCCAGGCCCTCCACGCTGTCCCGGTTCCAGTCGGACATGTATTTGGCCACGTTGATGCCCACCACCTGGCCCCGCTCGCTGATGAGGGGCCCGCCGGAGTTGCCGGAGTTCAGGGCGGCGTTGGTCTGGAGAAGGGTCATGGTCCGGCCCTCCACCTCGATGTCCCGGTCGATGGCGGAAATGATGCCGTTGGTCAGGGTGCCCCGGAGCCGCCGGGGCGCGCCGATGGCGTAGACCGTGTCCCCCACCACCAGCTGTTCCGAGTCTCCGAAGGCGGCGAAGGGCAGCGCGCCCACCGTCATCAGCTCTCCCGGGGGAACCTTCAGCACCGCCAGGTCGCTGTCCTCGTCCCCGGCCACAAAGCAGACGTCCATGGAATAGCCGCTGTCCAGGGTGACATAGCACTCGCTGCCGCCCCGGACCACGTGATGGTTCGTCAGAATATAGCCGTCCTCGGAAAAGATCACGCCGGTGCCCACGGAGACTCCCTCCCCGGAGAGGCATTGCACCGTCACCACCGCCGGATTCAGCCGGCGGTACACCTCCTGGGCCGTCAGCGGTTCCCCCTGGGTCCGGGACACAGTCAGGCCCGCTCCCTGGTCCACGGGCCAGCTGGGGATGGTGATCTCCGCCCTCGTCTCGTAAACCATGCCTCCAGGCCGCCGCTCGTCCCGGTCAGTCAGATATTCCACGGCCTTTCCCGCCGCCGTCAAACCCACCAGCACCGCCGCGCAGATCAAAAACTTATAGAGGCCCGCCCGCCGTCCCCGGAAGACGCCGCGGCCTCTCCGCCGCGTCCGGGAAGCGGCCGGAGCCTTCCGCGCCCCGCTGGGGACGGGGCGGCTGTAAGTCTCCACCACCTCCCGGGGGTCCGGCTGCCGGTAGGACGCCACGATCTCCCGGGGATCCCGCTCCCCGCCGCCGGGAAGAGGGGCGCGGTAGGTCTCCACGATCTCGCCGGGCAGGTGCCCGGCCTGTTCACGTTCTCCCATGTTCCCTCATTTCGTGGTCAGCGAGAAGGAGAAGGTGGTCACGCCGCTTTCGCTGGTGACGTTGATCCGCTCCTTGTGCTGTTCTAAAATCGTCTTGACGATGTAGAGTCCCAGTCCCACGCCGTCCTTGTCCTCGCTGCGGGACTTGTCGCTCTTGTGAAACCGCTCGAAGAGCAGGGGCAGCTCCGCCGCCGGGATGGTGTCCCCGCAGTTGCGCACCGTCACATGGGCCCTCCCCTCCCGGAGAGTCAGCCCCAGGTACAGCGTGGAACCCTTGTAGGCGAACTTGGCCGCGTTCTCCAGCAGGTTGTAGATGACCTGAGTAATCAAATCGTTGTCCCCCAGGACCAGGATGGGCCCCTCGGGGATGTCGGCCTCCACGTCCAGCTCCCGGTCCGTGATTTTCTTCTCCATGGAGATCAGCACCCGGCGCATGCTCTCGCAGAGGTCGAAATGGGCCCCGCTCCGCAGGGGGTCGATGGCCTGGAGCTGGCTCACGTCCAGCATCCGGCGCACCAGGCGGCTGAGGCGGCGGCTCTCCCCGGCGATGATGCGGAGATACTGTTTCTCGTTCTCCGGGGGAATGGCCCCGTCCAAAATGGCGTCCGTGTACCCGGCGATGGTGGTCATGGGGGTCTTCAGCTCGTGGGAGATGTTGGCGATGAACTCCCGGCGCTGGCGCTCCGTCTGCTGGAGGGACTCCGCCATGGCGTTGAAGGAGGCCGCCAGCTCTCCCACCTCGTCGTTTCTCCCATAGTCGTTCATGCGGATGTCAAAGTCCCCCTCGGCGTAGCGCCGGGTGGCCTCCACCATTTCCCGGATGGGCTTCACCTGCCGCATGGCGGTGACGGAGGAGGCCATAAAGGCAATCATCAGCACCACAAAGGCCGTCATGAAAAAGAGGCCGATGAAGCCCTGCCACATGGAGTCCAGGGAGGCCATGGTGGACACCGCCACCACCTCCCCCGCCCGCTCCAGGGTAACGGGGTTCACGGAGGCCACGCCCACGGAAAAGCGCTTTTGCGGATACACGCCCCCGAAATCGTCCCGCCAGGAGGCGCTTCCCCGTTCCATGATTTTCGCCGTCCGCTCCGGAGGAACGGTGATGGTCTTCCCGTCCAGGGTCTTGTCCGTGGAGAGGAGGACGTGTCCCTCCGTGTCGCAGATCATGAAGTGCACGTCGGAGACGATGGCGGCAAAGCTGGCCAGGCGCTGAAAGTCCAGGTCGTCCTGGAGGTCCTCCATGTCCAGATACCGCCCGTTCTCCAGGTAGCTCAGGGAGAGCTGGCTCATGACCCGGGCCTTGGAGGCAATCTCCTCCCCCTGCTGGCTCCGGGCGTAGTTGTAGCTCAGGGAGAAGAAGGACGCCCCCAGCAGGCACAGGGTCAGAAGCACCATGCCCGCCGTGACGAAGAGCTGCCGCCAGTAGAGGCTCTGGGTCCGTTCCCGAATGCGCTTCATGCCTCCGCCTTCTCCGAGAGCAGCTCGAATTTATAGCCCACGCCCCAGACGGTTTTCAGGGCCCACTTCTCGCTGACGCCCTCCACTTTCTCCCGCAGGCGCTTGATGTGTACGTCCACCGTCCGGCTGTCCCCGAAGTAGTCGAAGCCCCAGACCTCGTCCAGAAGCTGGTTCCGGGTATAGACCCGGTTGGGGGTGGAGGCCAGGTGGTACAGGAGCTCCAGCTCCTTGGGCGGGGTGTCGATTTTCTTCCCGTCCACGATGAGCTCGTAGGAGTCCAGGTTGATCACCAGTTTGTCAAAGGTCAGCTTCTTGCTGGTGTCGTTGGGAATCTCCGTCCGGCGGAGAACGGCGTTGATCCGGGCGATGAGCTCCTTCATCTCGAAAGGCTTGACAATGTAGTCGTCCGCACCCATCTCCAGGCCCTGGATGCGGTCGAAGACCTCGCTTTTGGCGGTGAGCATGATGATGGGGACCTGGGAGGTCTCCCGAATCTTGGCGCAGACGGCCCAGCCGTCCATGACGGGCAGCATGATGTCCAGCAGGATCAGATCCGGCGGGGCTTTCTGGAACTCCTCGATGGCCCTCCCGCCGTCCCCGGCGATGCGGACGTCGAAGCCCTCCTTCACCAGGTACATATGGATGAGATCGGAGATGTTGCGGTCGTCCTCGACCACCAAAATGTTGCGTCCCATGGCGGACCTCCCAGTTTCCCAAATCTTTCTTTGTTTATTATACCCTGTCCGATGCGGGGTTGTTGAATTTTCTGTAAAGATTCCCGGCGCTCACCGGAGTCCGGCCTCCGTATAGGCGGCGCACACGCCCCCCGCCTCCTTGGCGGCGGAAAGGAAGGCCCGCAGCCCCGGGGAGCTGGCGGCGTCCCCCAGCCAGACGGCGGCGTCTCCCCGCCAGGAGGCCAAGCGGCGGACCAACTCCTGGGCCCCGGCGGCGTTCCGCAGGTCGTATCCGCTCCGGTCCAGCTCCGGCTGGAGGCAGCGGAACCCCGCCTCCCGCGCGGCCTGGAGGGCCTGGGACCCGCCGCCCCGGATGTAGGCCAGGCGGGTCTTGCCGCAGGTGGCCCGGAAGAGGGCGGCGTTGCCCGCCTCCAGCTGCTCCGCCACGGTCCGGTCCGGGTCCCCGGCGTCCGCCAGAATCCCGATGCTCTGCCCCTGGGCGGCGAGGCGGCGGAGGGTGCCCCCCTGCCGCTCCATCTCCTCCGGCGTAAAGAAGAAGGCGGCCCCGGCGTCATAGCTCTCCAGGGCGTCCGCCAGGAGAGAGGCCCCGCTCCCCGCCTGGAAGCACAGGGATATCCGCTTTCCGTCCAGTTCGGCGGCGGGGTCCTGGGAGCCGGGAACGGAAGAGGGCCTGCCGCTTCCGCCGGAGGACCCGCCCTCCGGTGCGGCCGCCTCCTTCGCCCGGATATAGTCGGCGTAGACGGAGTTCATGGGATACCGGGCGGCGTCGGCATAGGGCTTGTCCGACAAGCCGTAGTTCGGCTGACGGATCCAGACCATGCTGCCGTGCTCCACCTCGATCACCGAGTACACCAGGTCGAAGTACCGGGAGACGGTGTTGGCGGGAACGAAGACCGTCCCGTTCCGCTGGATGGCTCCTGGGTAATAGGTGCCGCCGTCGTTGTCCAGGGCGTAGCTGGCGGAGAGGTTGTAGGTCAGGGACCGCCCGCCGCTGTAGAGCACCAAGCGCCCCTGGTCGTTGTTCAGCACCTGGGAGATGCCCAGGGCCTCCCGGGCCGCGCCGGTAAAAATAGAGCTGGCGATGTAGACGTACCCCCCGCTCCAGAAGGGCATGGTGTTGTCCGACAGGGGCAGGACATAGCTGCCCACGGCGGTGAAATAAACCCGGTCCGCCGCCCGGACGGGGGGGAGAGACAGCTGGAACGCCAGCAAGAACGCCAAGAGCAAGGCCGCGGCCCGCCGTTTCATAAGCTGTCCCTCCTTTGTAGAATCTGTTGAAAACCAGTATATTTTATCATACCCCGGTGGGTTTTGTAAAGCCCGCTCTTAACCGTCGTAGGGCTCCACCGTCACCCCGGTATAATAATGAGTCAAAATCTCCCGGTAGTCCGCTCCCGCCGCCGCCATGGCGGCGGCGCCGTACTGGCTCAGGCCCACGCCGTGGCCGTAGCCGGTGACAAAGAAGACCATCTTGCCCTCCTGCGCTTCCCAGGTGAAGCAGGCGGAGCGGAGCTCCAGAGCCGCCCGCACCTGGGTTCCCTTTGCCGTCACGCCGCCCACGGAGACCGTGGCCACGCTGCCCGCGCCGTCGGCGGCGGGCTCTTTCAGCCAGCCCTCCATGCCGCCGGACAGGTCCGCCTCCGGAAAGGCGGCCTGGAGCTTGGCTTTCAGCTCCTCCGCCGTGAACTCCACCCGGCTGTAGTAGTTGGGGATGCGTTCCCCCGGCTCCGGAGAGCTGACCGCCTGGAGGTAGGGCAGGTCGTTGACCCAAACCTCCCCCGCCGCACGGGTCAGCCCCGCCGAGGAGGAGTGAAACACCGCCAGAATGGGCACGCCGCCGTAGAGGATGGCCTCGCCGTCGGTGTCCCGCACCGCGGCCTCCACCTTGGCCTCGTAGGCGGCGGCATTCTCCCCCCAGTTGGTCCGGGCGCTTTCCGCGTCGATATACGCCTGGCAGCAGGTGTGGTCCGTGCACACGTCGGCGGCCGCCCCGTGGTTCCCGCCGGACTGGAGCTTGTACAGCGTATAGGTCCTGGCCGCCACCGCCTGGGCCTTCAGGGCCTCTGGCTCAAAGGAGGCGGGCATCTCCGCCCGGACCACCCCCAGGAGATAGGTCCCCAGGTCCATCTCCAGGACCTCCTCCCCGTCCAGCACCCGGAGGGGCCGGGCGGCGTCCAGCTCTCCGCCCGTGAAAGAAGGAGGCGGCGCCGCCTGTTCCGTCTCGTCCACCGGCTCCTCCCGTCCGAAGAGGGCCGAGCGGAAGGGAACCACCACCGCCAAGGGCAGCAGGAACAGCGCCGCCAGCAGCAGAACCGACACGGCGATAGACTGGCTTATCTGGCTCGTCCGTCTGTTTTGTCTCATAGGTTCTCCTCCTTTGTTTATCTTCCACCCTATGCGCCGGAGGCGGGAAAGATACCCGGCTTGGGGCATTTTGGTAAACGCTCCGTATAGCTCGCTATAGTATATGCCAAAGCGTATCGGCCTATCGACCGCGTTCCCGAAATTTCCCCAGGCCCGCCCGCCGCCGGGAAATAGGGCTTGAAACCGCCCGCCGGATTCGCTATACTAAGCTCTATCGAAACCACCGACAGAAAGGATGGATCTTTATGAAGCCTTACGCGCAGCTCACCCCGGCGGAACGCGCCGGAGAATACGCCCGTCTGCAAGCGGAATTTGACGCCCTGAAGGCCCAGGGGCGGCAGCTCAACATGGCCCGGGGCAAGCCCGGAAAGCAGCAGCTGGACCTGGTCAGCGACATCCTCGGCCTGATGCGGGACCCCAAGGACTACGTCTCCGACGGCATCGACGTGCGGAACTACGGCGAGATGTACGGCCTCCCCGCCGCCCGGCGGCTCTTCGCGGACATCCTGGGCTGCAAGATGGAACAGGTCTTCGTGGGGGGCAACTCCAGCCTCCAGCTCATGTATGACACCGTCGCCAAGGCTTACACCCACGGCCTGCTTCACAGCCCCCGGCCCTGGTGCAAAGAGGAAACCGTCAAGTGGCTCTGCCCCGCCCCCGGCTACGACCGGCACTTCCGGGTGACGGAGACCTTCGGCTTTGAGCTGATTACCATTCCCATGACGGACCGCGGCCCGGACATGGACGCCGTGGAGGAAGCCGTCAAGGACCCGGCGGTCAAGGGGATCTGGTGCGTCCCCAAGTACTCCAATCCCGAGGGGGTCATCTACTCGGAGGAGACCATCCGCCGCCTGGCGGCCCTGTCCCCCGCCGCGCCGGACTTCCTCATTATGTGGGACAACGCCTACTGCGTCCACGAGTTCGAGGGGGACTACGTGCCCTTCCCGGACATCCTGTCCATCTGCGCGGAGGCGGGACACCCCGACATGGTCTTCGAATTCGCCTCCACGTCCAAAATTACCCTCCCCGGCGCGGGCGTGGCCTGCTTCGCCTGTTCCGAGGCCAACATGGCCCGCATGGAAACGCTCCTCACTCCCCAGGTCATCAGCTTCGACAAGGTGAACCAGCAGCGCCACGTCCTCTACCTCCAGGACAAGGCCCACACCCTGGAGCTGATGAAGCGGCACGCCGCCGTCATGGGGCCCAAGTTCCGCTGTGTGGCGGACGCCCTGGACAAGGAAATCGCCCCCCTGGAGATTGCCTCCTGGCGGCGGCCCAGGGGCGGGTACTTCGTGTCCTTCGACGCCATGCCCGGCACGGCCAAGCGGACCCTGGCCCTGTGCAGGGAAGCGGGGGTCACCATGACCGGCGCCGGGGCCACCTTCCCCTATGGGAAGGACCCCAGGGACAGCAACATCCGCATCGCCCCCTCCCTGCCGCCGGTGGAGGAGCTGGAGCAGGCCATGGCCGTGTTCTGCGTCTGCGTGAAAATGGCCGCTTTGGAGAAATTAGGG
>VSMY01000057.1 GCA_009773995.1 Oscillibacter sp.
TTTGCCATTCCCCCCCCCCCGCCTGGTTTTTAAAAATCCCTCCCCCCCGACGGGGGACAAGCAAACGTCACGGGAGGACCCTCCGGCCCTCCCGCACTTTGGCTTTATATGGCGTTTCACCATCCCGGCGGGCAAGCCCGCCCCTGCATCTATCTGCACCATCCCCGCCCGCCGCATGGCGGCTTTTTCGCCTTGCCGCAGCTCTTGCCGCGAAGCCGCCTCCGGGCGCGGGAGGAGGGATCCTCCGGGACCCGCTGGGGGTCCCTATCTCATCAGCCGTAGAAATAGCGGAACAGGTCCTCGAAGGGGTTGTTGTAAGATCCGCCGTTTCCACCGCCGGAATTGTCGTTCCGGTTCCCCGGATACTGCCGGGCCTCCTGCTGCTGGGCCGCCTGGTCCTCCTTGGGGGCCGCGCCCCAGGTGATCTCCACGGTGACGGTCCCGTCGGGACGGTAGACCTCCAGGGTGGCCGTGTCCCCGGCGGAATACTTCTTTTTCGCCAGGTTCAGGTCCTCCACGGACTTGACGTCCGTGTCGTCCACTTTCGTAATCACGTCGCCCATTTTCAGTCCCGCCTTCTCGGCGGCGCTGTCCGGCTCCACGTAGGTGATGAAGACCCCGGCGGTGACGTCATAGTGGTACTGGGCCGCCCAGTTCTCCGTCATGGTCTGGGGCGTGATGCCCAGATACGCCCGGTTGGAGACATACCCGTTGGCCATGATGTCCTTTACCATGGAAAACACGTCGTTCATGGGAATCGCGAAGCCCAGGCCCTCCACGGTGGTGCCGTTGGAAGACTGCGAGTACTTGGCGGAGACGATGCCCACCACCTCGCCGTACTGGTTGAAGAGGGGCCCGCCGGAGTTTCCGGGGTTGATGGAGGTGTCCGTCTGGATCATATTAAAGGGCGTTCCGTCCACGTTGATGGCCCGGTCCACGCAGGAGACCATGCCGCCGCTCATGGAGAAGGTCAGCTCTCCCAGAGGGTTGCCGATGGCCAGCACGTGGTCCCCCACGTTCAGGGTTCCGCTGTCCCCCAGGGTGACGGGCTGGAGGTCCTCCGCCTCCACCTTGATGACCGCGATGTCGTAGTCCTCTTCTCCCCCGATATAGGTGGCGCTGTATTCGTCCCCGCTGTAGGTGGTGACGGTCACCGTTTCCGCGCCCTTCACCACATGGTAGTTGGTCAGGATGTAGCCGTCCTTGCTCAGAATGAAGCCGGACCCGGCGGAGGCAGACTGCACCGGCTGGCCGAAGAAGTTGTACCCGGCGGTGGCGGAGGTGCGGATGGACACCACGCTGTTCACATTGGCCGCGTAGACCTCCGCGTCGCTCATGGCCGTTTTTCCGTCCACATTCCGCAGGGCCACTTGGGTCACGGGGCGGCTGGAGACGTTGATCTCGCTCTCGTTCCCTCCGCCGTAATGAGAAGCGGCCCACACGGCCCCGCCTCCCGCCGCGCCGCCAAGCAGCGCGCAGCTCAAGGCCAGGGCGGCGATCTTCAGGCCCAGGCGGTTTTTCTTCACAGGCTTCACCTCGTATTCGGGCCCCTGGGGGCCGGACTGTCCAGCCGGACGGACGGTCTCCCGCTGGTGGGAGAGCTCGCTGCCGTCTTTGCGGTAGGTGTAGTTGTACAGGTTGTTTTCATCGTTATACATAATCGGCTTCCTCCTTCATTATGTATCCCGTTCCGCCGTTCTTTAGAAGCTAAGATAACAGGGAACTGTGTCGAACGTGTGAACTGGGATTGTCTGGTTTTTGAATTTTGGGACGCCGCCCCTTCGGGACGGCCGCTCCCTTGACTTGATGGCCTTAGTATAAGCGGGAGAACTTAAAACTTGCTGAAAGAAGTTTGAAGGATTTTTGAACATGGAACCCCTTGCCAGGCGAGGCCCGCTGTGCTATCATAAAGATAGAATCTTTGTTTTTCAGGAGGTCTTCCGTCATGAAGCTCAAAAAGATATTGCTCTGCGTCCTGGCCCTGGCGCTGCTGACGCTGCCCGTCTCCGCCCATGGCCATCACGGCGGCGGCTGCCACAGCGGGCGGCCTGTCCGGCCCTCCCAGCCCGCCAACCCCACCGTCACCGTCTGCAAAGTGGAGGGCTGCGCCATCGCCGGGCGGCATGTCCACAATGGGGTCACCTACTGCGGCTATCCCCACGAAAGCGGCGTCTGTGACAACAACTGCCGGGCGCTCTGCCCTCTGGAGGGCTGCCCCGACACCGGGCGGCACACCCACAACGGCATCACCTAGTGCGGCTATCCCCATGAAAACGGCTTCTGCGACGGAGCCTGTAAGGCGCTGTGCCCCGTCTATAACTGCCCCATTGACGGACGGCATGTCCACGACGGCGTCACCTACTGCGGCTACCCTCACTACAACGGCTTCTGCGACGGGGCCTGCCGCCCCCTGTGCACCGCCGACGGCTGCACCATCGAAGGGCGGCACGATCACAACGGCGTCCGCTGCTGCGGCTATTACCATCTGGACGGCTTCTGCGACGGGACCTGCCGGGCCCTGTGCCCTGTGGAGGGCTGCACCGTTGAGGGGCGGCACAGCCACAACAACATCTCCTACTGCGGAGACCACCATGCCCACGGCTTCTGTGAGGGCGTCTGCCACTGACGGCGCCCCCTCACATTTACGGGACCGCCGGAAGGCGGTCCCGTTTTCCATGCCAAAATTTTCATCTCCTGCAAAGGCGCATACTCTCTCCTTCCCGGCGCACACTAGGACTGCGCCGACGAGGCTCAACCATCTCTCCTTTTCACCGCGGGAACGCGCTGAGGGGAAAGGCGGAACAGCCCCTCAGCGCGTCAGAGCCCGTTCCGCACCTCCCCGCACGCGCCGAGATGCGGAACCGGCTCTTAAAAACTCTTCACGCGGGAGGACGAAACTCATGACCAAGGACTGCACCAACGGCGGATGCGCCTGCACCCCCAACCAAAGCATCAAATGCACGGTAAACAACTGCGCCCACCACTGCCAGGACTCCGGCTACTGCGGCCTGAACACCATCCAGGTGGGCACCCATGAGGCCAATCCCACTATGGTGGAGTGCACCGACTGCCAGAGCTTCAAGCTGAAATAAGCAGCCGGTATCCTCTCCCCCTTCCCGGCCCTCCGGGAAGGGTTACATAGAAAGGAGGCGGCGGCATGAAAGCAGCCTGGACGGCCCGGCTGGCGGGCGGCGCGGCGGGCTTGGCCAACGGATTGTTCGGCGGCGGCGGGGGCATGGTTTTCCTGCCCATCCAGTCCCGGTGGGGAAACCTGAGCCAGCGGAAGCTCTACGCCACCTGCGTGGGGGTCATCTTCCCGGTGTGCCTGGTGTCAGCGGCGGTGTACCTCTGGAAGGGCGGCGTGTCCTTGACGGAGTCCCTGCCGTATCTTGCCGGGGGGCTCATCGGCGGTTTTTTGGGCGGGAAGCTCTACGGGAAGATCTCCACCAAATTTTTAAAGTGGCTGTTCGCCGCTTTTCTCTTCTACGCGGGGGTGAAGTATCTGCTGTGACGGACTGGATCCTACCCTTCCTCTGCGGCCTGGGGGCCAGCGTCGTCTCCGCCTGGGGCGTGGGCGGCGGGACGCTGCTGCTGCTGGTGATGACCCTCTTCCTGGGAGTGGACCAGCGGACGGCCCAGGGGATCAACCTACTGTTCTTCCTCCCCACCGCCGCCAGCGCCCTGGTCTGCCATGCCAGGGGCGGCTATCTGGACAAGCCCACGCTGAAGGCCGCCGTGCCCGCGGCCGTCATCGCCGCCCTAATCGGAGCCTGGGTCTCCAACGCGGTGGACGTGGAGATTCTGCGCAAGCCCTTCGGGGTGTACCTGCTGCTGTCGGGCGTCAGCCTGGTGTGGCCGAAAAAGAAAGACGGGAACGCCTAAAACCCGCCCTCCGGGGCGGGGCTTTTTCGTCCCTCTGGACAGCCGCCGGGGGACCTGCTATAATAGCCGGGAAATCCATCGGACTTTGGGAGGGAACGCCTATGAACGGCAAAGCCTTTATCTGGGACCTGGACGGGACCCTGCTGGACTCCTACGGCGTCATTGTCTCCAGCCTCCGCCAAACGCTGGAGGAGCTGGGCGTCCCCATGGAGGAGGCGGAAATCCGCCGCCGGGCTACGGCAGGGTCCGTCAGCGACGTGGTAAACTGCGCCTCGGCGGCCACCGGCCGGACCTTCCAGGAAATCAAGGGCCGCTACTCTGAAATCAGCGGCGGGCGGTATCTGGAAATCGCCGCCATGTCCCACGCCCGGGAGGCCCTGGAGGAAACCGCCGCCCTGGGGGCGGTCCACTTCGTCTACACCCATCGGGGGTCCACCACCGCCCCTGTGCTGGAAAATCTGGGCCTGGACCGCTTTTTCAAGGAGGTGGTCTCCAGCCTCAACGGCTTCCCCCGAAAGCCCGCCCCCGACGCCCTGCTCTATCTGCTGGAAAAGCACCGACTGGAGCGGGACCGGGTCTATTACGTGGGGGACCGGACCCTGGACGTGGACTGCGCCAAAAACGCCGGGGTCCGCAGCGTCCTCTATTCCCCCTCCGGGGCCGGAACGGCGGACTATGTGGTCCGGGACCTGCTGGATGTCCGGGCCATCGCGACGGAATAAGGAACCAGGCGGGCCGGAGGCCCGCCGAAATTTAGGACATGGGGAGGAAACCGCCATGGAACAGCGGGAACGCGCCGTCCGCCTCTGGTTTGACATGTGGCTGAAAAAGACGGACCTGGGCATCCTGGAGCTTTTCACACCGGACGCCGTTTACATCGAGAGCTGGGGGCCGGAGTACCACGGCGCGGAAGCCATCCGGCACTGGTTCCATGAGTGGAATGCCCGTGGATCCGTTCTCCAATGGGACATCCGGCAGTTCTTCCACAAGGGGGACCAAACCGTCGTCCAGTGGTACTTTCGCAACCGGATGGACGACGGCCGGGAGGAGCCCTTCGACGGCCTGTCCCTCCTCCGCTGGGACCCGGCGGGCCGCATCCGCTTTTTGCAGGAGTTCGGCTGCAACGAAAATCGTTACGACCCCTACCGGGATGGTCCCATTCCCCGTTTTCAAGGGGGCCCCGCCGCCTGGTTTTAGCATTCAAAGCGCAAAACGCCGTTCGGGTCCTTTGCCCGGACGGCGTTCTGTTATATTACGCGCAAACCGCTCACAGCCCCAGGATCGCCGAGGCAAACCGGAAGTAGATCAGCAGGGACAGCGCGTCCACGATGGTGGTGATAAAGGGCGAGGCCATCACCGCCGGGTCGAAGCCGATGCGCTTGGCAAGCAAAGGCAGGGAGCAGCCCACCAGCTTGGCGCACAGCACCGTCCCCACCAGCGTGGCGCAGACCACCAGGGCCACCTGGGGCGTCACCGTGGGGTTTTGCAAAAGCCAGCGATCCACCAGCATCATCTTCACGAAGTTGGCGGCCGCCAGGCACAGCCCACAGCAGAGGGAAACCCAGAACTCCTTCCACAGCACCTGGAACAAATCGTTGAACCGGACCTCCCCCAGAGACAGCGCCCGGATGACGGCGGTGGAGGCCTGGGTGCCGCTGTTGCCGCCGGTGCCGGAGAGCATGGGGATGAAGGAGGTCAGAATGGCGCAGGCCATGAGGGACTTTTCAAAGTGGGTCAGGATGATGCCCGTAAACGTGGCGGAGAGCATCAGCAGCATCAGCCAGGGGGTCCGGGCCTTCCAGGTCTCATAGATGCCCGTTTTCAGATAGGGCTTGTCGCCGGGGAGCATGGCGGCCATCTTTTCGATGTCCTCCGTAACCTCTTCCTGGAGGACGTCGATGGCGTCGTCTACCGTGACGATGCCGACTAACCGTTCCTCCTTGTCCACCACCGGCAGAGCCAGGAAGTCGTACTTCCCCAGGGCACGGGCCACGGCCTCCTGATCGTCCAGGGTCTGGACGGCGATGAGGTTCCGCTCCATGATGTCCCCGATGACGTCGTCCTCCTCCGCTAAAAGCAGGGTGCGGATGGTCAGAAGGCCGATGAGGTGCCGCCGGTCGTCGATGACGTAGCAGATGTTGATGGTCTCCTTGTCCGGTCCCGTCCGGCGGATGCGCTTCAAGGCGTCTTCCACCGTCATGGTCTCCTTCAGGTCCACGAACTCCGTGGTCATGATGCTCCCGGCGGAGTCCTCGGGGTATTTCAGGACCTCGTTGATGCTCTTGCGCATCTCCGGGTCACAGTGGCGCAGGATGCGCTTCACCACCCCGGCGGGCATCTCCTCCACGATGTCGGCGGCGTCGTCCAGGTAGAGCTCGTCCAGGACCTCCTTCAGCTCCGTGTTGGAGAAGCTGTGAATCAAAAGCTCCTGGTCGTCGCTGTCCAGCTCGACGAAGACCTCCGCCGCCAGTTCTTTCGGCAGCAGCCGGAACACCACCGGGACCTTCTCGTCCAGGTCCTGGCACAGGGCGGCGATGTCCGCCGCCTCCATGGGCCCCAGCAGGTCCCGCAGCTCCGCGTAGCGTTTTCGGCCATAGAGTTCCTCAATCTTCTCCAGCAGTTCCGCTCGGTCTCTCTGTGCCTCAAACATGCCCGGGACCCCCTTTCCAGGGCCCCGAAGGGCCCGTTCTCACAACTATCATCCTATCCCTATTTCCGGTTTCTGTCAAGGCTCTTGATTTTTCTCGACCTTTCGGGAAATCTGTGGTATACTACCAATCTGTACAATATCCCCGCGCTCGTCACCGGAAAATACAGCAATCCACCTCCGCCAAGAAAGGACGGTTCAACTATGTGGGCTGACAAAAGCGTGTTCTATCAAATCTATCCCCTGGGCTTCTGCGGAGCCCCCAGGGAAAACGACGGCGTCTCCGTAAACCGCATCGGCAAGATTGCGGACTGGGCCCCTCACATCCAAAAGCTGGGGGCCGACGCCGTCTACCTCTCCCCCATCTTCGAGAGCGACCGCCACGGCTACGACACCCGGGACTACCGGAAGGTGGACTGCCGCCTGGGAAGCAACGAGGATTTCGCCCAGGTGGTGAAGACCCTCCACGCCCACGGCGTCCGGGTGGTGCTGGACGGGGTCTTCAACCACGTAGGCCGGGGCTTCTGGGCCTTCCGGGACGTGCAGGAGAAGAAGTGGGACTCCCCCTACAAGGACTGGTTCCACGTCAGCTTCGACGGAAACTCCAATTACAACGACGGCTTCTGGTACGAGGGCTGGGAGGGCCACTTTGAGCTGGTGAAACTGAACCTCCGCAACCCGGCGGTAGTGGACTACCTTCTGGACTGCGTGAAGTTCTGGGTGGACGAATTCGACATCGACGGCCTCCGGCTGGACGTGGCCTACTGCCTGGAAATCGACTTCCTCCGCCGCCTCCGGTCCTTTACCGAGGGCCTAAAGCCGGAGTTCTTCCTGGTAGGCGAGACCCTCCACGGGGACTACAACCGCTGGGTGGGGGACGGCCTCCTGCACTCCTGCACCAACTACGAGTGCTATAAGGGCCTCTACTCCAGCCTGAACTCCATGAACCTCTTTGAGATTGTCCACAGCCTCAAGCGCCAATTCGGCCCGGAGCAGTGGACCCTCTACAAAGGCAAACACCTCCTCTGCTTCGCCGACAACCACGACGTGACCCGTGCCGCCAGCATCCTGACGAACCCCGCTCATGTCCCCTTGATCTACGGCCTGGTCTTCGGCATGCCCGGCATCCCCTGCCTGTACTACGGCAGCGAGTGGGGGGCCCTGGGGGAAAAGTCCCAGGGGGACGACGCCCTGCGCCCCGCCTTTGACGCGCCGGAGTGGAACGAGCTGACGGACCAAATCGCCGCCATGGCGAAGGCCCACAAGGAGAGCGAGGCCCTGTGCTATGGGGACTTCAAGGACCTGGTCCTGACCAACCACCAGACCATCTTCCAGCGCCGGACGGACAGCGAACGGGTGCTGGTGGCCGTCAACGCCTCGGACCAGCCCTACACCGCCCACTTCGACGCGGGCTGCGGCCAGGCGGTGGACCTGATTACCGGGAAGCTCCACGACTTCGGCGGCGGCAGCGAGCTGCCCCCCTACAGCGTGGCGTTTTGGAAGTGCGAGCGGTAATCATGAGAAGCCAAAGACCGCGCCGCGTCTTTGTGAGGGCGGTCAACATCCTGTTCCGCTTTCAGCAAGCTCTGGTTTGCGTGTGCTTTCTGATCTTTATTTTGGGCTTTTTCTTCGGCCTGGGGCACGCTGTTCCCCCTTTGCAGCCGCTCCTGGAGAACACGGCCCTGTATTCGGTGCTGCTTCTGGCTCCCCTGGAAATCCTGTTCCTCCTCGTTGTCCCGGTGAAGATCTTCCGCAAAATGGAAGAACTCTCCTGGACGATGCTGCTGACGGCGCTGCTGGACCCCGTCGCCGTGTATTTCGCCGTGTGTATATTCTATGGCGCGGCGCATTTTTGAAGAGCAAAAAGCCCCCGCCGACGGCGGGGGCTTCTCTATTCCGTCCCGCTCCACGCGCTCCGCCTTGCCCCGGCGGAAAGGAGGGTAAACTCGTTCTTCCGAAAGCGAATCAGCCCCTCCGCCGCCATGCGGCTCAGCTCGTGGGACAGGGCGCTGCGGTTCACGCAGAGAAAGGCCGCCAGCTCCTCCCTGGAGAAGGGGATGCGGAAGGTGGCGGCCCCCCGCCGCTCCGCCTGCATGGTGAGGTACACCAGCACCCGGTCCCGAAGGCCCCGCTGGGCCAGGATGGCCAGACGGTAGTGCTTGCGGAGATTGTCGTCGGAGAGGATGGTCAGCAGATTCCGCCGGAGGACCGTCTGCGCCTCCCCGGACAGCGCCCCCGGCTCCAGCAGCAGCGCCCCAGGAAACTGGAGGACCTCCAGCCGGTCCGCCGCCACGGCGTAGTAAGGCGACCGGCGGCTCCGGGTGCAGACGAGGTCCGTCCCCAAGGTATAGCCGGTCCCCAGGGCGTCCATCAGGCTGCTGGTTCCATCGGAAAAGATTTGAGAAATCTGGACCTTCCCCCGGAGAACCACGGCGAACCAGTCCACCCGGTCCCCCGGCGCGACAAGGACCGCCTGTCTCTCAAATTCCCGGCGCTTCCCCAGGGACAGGACCTCCCGCTCCAGGGTCTCCTGGGACAGGTCCTGAAACAGGCGGCACCGGGCCGTCAAACGCGCATCCATCAGCGTCCCCTCCTTTCCTGGAAATTATAACAGAAAAATGTTGTCAGAACAACTTCTTTTTGTCCGGGCCTCCTTTATAATGGATTCAACGCACGCCGTCAGGAAAGGAGGAACCGCCATGCGGGACCGCTGCGGCAGAACCATCACTTATCTCCGCCTCTCCGTCACGGACCTCTGCTCCCTCCGCTGCCGGTACTGCATGCCCGCCGGAGGAGTCCCCAAGCGGGACCATGCGGATATCTGTTCCGTGGAGGAGCTGGTGGAAATTGCCCAGGCCGCCGCGGACTGCGGGGTCCGCAAGGTCCGCCTTACCGGCGGGGAACCCCTGGTCCGCCGGGGGATCTTAGACGTCTGCCGAGGAATTTCCGCCATACCGGAGGTGGAGGAGCTGTGCCTCACCACCAACGGCGCAGCCCTCTCCCAATTGGCGAAGCCCCTCAAGGAGGCCGGGGTGGACCGCCTGAACGTCAGCCTGGACTCCCTCCGGCCGGACCGCTACGCCTATATGACCAGGGTGGGCCGTCTGGAGGACGTGCTCCGGGGCCTGGAGTCCGCGGCGGAGGCGGGCTTCACCGGGACCAAGCTGAACGTGGTGCTGATGAAGGGCTTCAACGAGGACGAGATTCCGGACTTCGTGGACCTGGCCCGGCGGTATCCCCTGGAGGTCCGCTTTATTGAATTGATGCCCATTGGGGAGGGCGGAAACGCCCGGTTCCTCCCTGCCCAGGCGGTGCTGGACGCCTGCCCGGACCTCCGCCCGGCGGAGGGCTCCGGCGTGGCCCGGCGCTTCCGTCCCCGGTCCGGGCCGGGGCTGGTGGGATTGATTGAGCCCATGAGCCACCGTTTCTGCGGGAGCTGCGACCGCGTCCGGGTGACGGCGGACGGAAAACTGAAGCCCTGCCTTCACTCGGACCAGGAGATCCCCCTCCGGGGCCTTCATGGCGAGTCTCTGCGCCAAGCGCTTCAAGACGGCATTGCCGCCAAACCGGAGCGGCACCACATGAACGAGACCGGCCGCAGCCAGGCGGGCCGGAACATGCACCAGATCGGAGGCTGAACCCAATGGAACACCTGGAATTGACCCACATCAACGAACAGGGACGGGCCCGCATGGTGGACGTGACCGGGAAGGAGGTCACCTTCCGGCAGGCCGAGGCGGAGGGCCGGGTCCGCATGGCCCGAGAGACGGTGGCCCTCATCCGCACCGGCGGGGCCCCCAAGGGGGACGTGCTGGCGGTGGCCCAGGTGGCGGGCGTCATGGCCGCCAAGCGGACCCACGAGCTCATCCCCATGTGCCACCCTCTGCGGCTGACGGCGGTGGACATCGCCTTCACCCTGGAGGAGGACGCCGTCCACATCCGCTCCAAGGTGAAGTGCAAAGGGGAAACCGGCGTGGAGATGGAGGCCCTGACGGCGGTTTCCGCCGCGGCGCTGACCGTCTACGACATGTGCAAGGCCGTCCAGCGGGATATGGAAATCGCCGATATCCGCCTCTGCCGGAAGAGCGGGGGCAAGATCGGCGATTATGTAAAGGAGTGGTGAACGTGGCAGAGGTGGTATCCGTCAACATCAGCGAGAAAAAGGGCACCGTCAAGCGGGAGGTCCCGGAAATCCACTTGAAGCTCCGCCACGGCATCCTGGGAGACGCCCATGCCGGGGACTGGCACCGGCAGATTTCCCTGCTGGCGGAGGAGAGCGTGGATAAAATGCGGGCCCTCCTGCCCGGTTTGGAGCCGGGAGCCTTCGCTGAGAATATCAACACGCGGGGACTGGACCTGAAGTCCCTTCCCCTCGGGACCCGGCTCCGGCTGGGGGAAACGGTGGTGGAGGTCACCCAGATCGGCAAGGAGTGCCACAGCGACTGCGAAATCAAAAAGCGCACCGGGAAGTGCGTCATGCCCACGGAGGGCGTCTTCGCCGTGGTGGTGAAGGAGGGAACCGTCCGCAAGGGCGATAAAATTGAGATTATAAAAGATTCTATATAAGGAGTGAGGGCCATGAAGCTGATACCGACCCAGGAGGCCGTGGGACACGTCCTCTGCCATGACATGACCCAGATCATTCCGGGGAAGTACAAGGACGCCCGCTTCCGCAAGGGCCACGTGGTCCAAGAGGAGGATATCCCCGTCCTGCTGTCCATGGGCAAGGAGCACCTCTATGTCTGGGAGATGGTTCCCGGCATGATCCACGAGAACGACGCGGCGGAACGCCTCTGCGCCCTCTGCCAAAGCGAAGGCATGGACCGGAGCGCCGTCAAGGAGGGGAAGATTGAGCTTACCGCCGCCAGGGACGGCCTCTTTCTGGTGGACCGCCCTCGGCTGAACGCCGTCAACACCCTGGAGGACGTCATGATCGCCACCCGCCACGGCGGCACGGCGGTCCGCCGGGGGGACAAGCTGGCGGGCACGCGGGTCATCCCCCTGGTCATTGAGGAGGAGAAGCTCCGCCGGGCCGAGGAGGCCGCCGGGGATCGGCCCCTGCTGGAGCTGCGGCCCTGGAAGCTGAAAACCGCCGCCGTCATCGCCACGGGCAGCGAGGTGTCCAAGGGCCTGATCCAGGATTCCTTCACCCCGGTGGTGGAAGCGAAGCTCCGGGAGTTCGGCATCGAGACCGTGGAGCGCCGGACGCCGGGGGACGATATCGAAGCTGTGAAAACCGCCATTCTGGAGGCCAAGGCCAAGGGGCCGGATCTCATCCTCTGCACCGGGGGCATGAGCGTGGACCCGGACGACAACACCCCCGGAGCCGTGAAGCGCAGCGGGGCCCGGATTGTCACTTACGGCGCGCCTGTCCTGCCGGGGGCCATGTTCCTCCTGGGGTACTTTGAGGACGGGACCCCCGTCGCGGGCCTCCCCGGCTGCGTCATGTACGCCAAGCGGACCATCTTCGACCTGGTGCTCCCCAAAATCGCCGCCGGGGTAAGCGTCACCAGGGCGGACATCGCCTCCCTGGGGGAGGGCGGGCTGTGCCTGGGCTGTCAGGTCTGCACCTACCCCAACTGCGGGTTTGGAAAATAAAATCCTTGTACTTTTATAAAGATTATTTGAAAGTGGGGTTTCTATGAAACGTCTGCTCCCCCTCCTGCTGGCTCTGCTGCTCCTCACCGCCTGCGGCGGCTCCGGGGATACGGAACTGACCATCTTCGCCGCCGCCTCCATGCAGGAGACCCTGACGGAAATTGGAGAGAATTACAAGAAGGAACATCCCGATGTGACGCTGGTCTTCAACTTCGACTCCTCCGGCACCCTCAAGACCCAGATTCAGGAGGGGGCGGAGTGCGACATCTTCATCTCCGCCGGGCAGAAGCAGATGGATCAGCTGGACGCCGCCGTCGCGTCCGCCGTCAATGCCGATGCCCCGGACAAAAACGCGGAAGAAAGCCTGGATTTCATTGAGTCGAATACCCGCTTCGACCTGCTGGAGAACAAGGTGGCCCTGGCCGTCCCGGAGGGGAACCCCGCCGGCATCCACAGCTATGAGGACCTGAAAGCCGCCCTGGAGGCCGGGGACATCCTCCTGGCCATCGGCAACGAGGACGTGCCCGTGGGCCAGTACACCCAGAAGATTTTCACTTACTGCGGTCTGGACGAAACCGCCCTGAACGCGGCCGGGGTTCTAACCTACGGCTCCAACGTCAAGGAGGTCGCCACCCAGGTGTCCGAGGGGACCGTGGACTGCGGGATCATCTACGCCACGGACGCCTTTTCCGCCGGGCTGACGGTGGCAGACACCGCCGCGGCGGACATGTGCGGGCAGGTGATTTACCCTGCCGCCGCCCTGAAGAACAGCAATTACCCCAAAGAGGCCCAGGCATTCCTGGACTACCTCCGTACCCCGGAGGCCGGGACCGTGCTGGAGGCCGTGGGCTTCACGCCTTTGGGATAAACGAAACGGGAGGGCCCCCCATGGACTGGTTTCCCCTCTACAACTCCATCCGCATCGCCGCCATTTCCACGGCGCTGGTGTTCTTCCTGGGCATTGCCGCCGCCCATTTCATTGCCAAACTTCCCCGACTGGCGAAGGGCGCGCTGGACGTGGTCCTC
The DNA here is from genome assembly GCA_009773995.1 of Oscillibacter sp. Lineage (GTDB taxonomy): Bacteria > Bacillota > Clostridia > Oscillospirales > Oscillospiraceae > Oscillibacter. The sequence goes on from VSMY01000057.1 coordinate 13,154, forward strand.
ACCCTGCCCCTGGTGCTGCCGCCCACGGTGGTGGGCTGGCTGCTGCTGCTGGCCCTGGGGCCCCGGCGGCCCCTGGGGGGCTGGCTGCTGAATACCTTCGGCCTCCGGCTGACCATGACCTGGCCCTCCGGCGTCTTCGCCGCCGTGGCGGTGAGCTTTCCCCTGATGTACCGCACCGCCCGGGGGGCCTTCGAGTCCTTCGACCAGACCCTGGCCCAGGCGGGCCGGACCCTGGGCCTTGGCGATTCCTATATCTTCTGGCGGATTCAAATGCCCGTCTGCCGCCAGGGCGTCCTGGCGGGGACGGTGCTGGCCTTCGCCCGTGCTCTGGGGGAGTATGGGGCCACGTCCATGCTGGCGGGCTACACCCCCGGCCGCACCGCTACCGTCTCCACCACCGTCTACCAGCTCTGGCGCACCGGGCAGGACGGCATGGCCCTCCGCTGGGTGCTGGTGAACCTGGGCATCTCCGCCGCCGTGCTGCTGGCGGTGAACCTGCTGGAGCGGAAGGAGGGGCGCTCATGGCCCTGACGGTCCAAATCCAAAAGCGCTATGGGGACTTCCGACTGGACGTAAGTTTCGAGGCGGAGAACGGGAAGTCCCTGGCCCTGCTGGGAGCCTCCGGCTGCGGGAAGAGCGCGGCCCTCAAATGCATCGCCGGGGTGGATAAGCCCGACGCGGGCCGGATCGAGCTGGACGGCCGGGTCCTCTTCGACAGCGGCGCGGGGATCGACCTGCCGCCTCAGCGGCGCCGGGTGGGCCTCCTCTTCCAGAACTATGCCCTCTTCCCCCACATGACGGTGGAGCGAAACATCGCCGTCTGCCTAGGCCGCCTGGACAAACAGAAACGCCGGGAGCGGACGGCGGAGCTCCTTTCTCTGCTCCGCCTGGAGGGCCAGGGGGCCCTCTATCCCCGGCAGCTCTCCGGCGGGCAGCAGCAGCGGGCGGCCCTGGCCCGCATCCTGGCGGCGGAGCCCCAGGCGCTGCTGCTGGACGAGCCCTTTTCCGCTTTGGACAGCTTTTTGAAATGGCAGCTGGAGCAGGAGCTCCGGGCGCTTCTGGACCGCTTTCCCGGTCCCGTGATTTGGGTCAGCCACGACCGGAGAGAGGTTTTCCGGAACTGTCCCCAGGTCTGCGTCCTGGAGAATGGAACATCCTCCCCGGCGGTAGGCGTGACGGAGCTGATGACAAGCCCCGGCACCGTCGGCGCCGCCCGGCTCTCCGGGTGCCAAAACTGTGTCCCCGTCCGCCCCGGCCCCGCTCCGGGGCTGGCGGAGGTCCCGGACTGGGGGCTGACGCTCCGGGCCGCGGCCCCCTGGCGGGAGGGCGTCACGACCCTGGGCCTCCGGGCAGACCGCGTCCACCCCGCGGAGGCGGGGGAGGTGAACGCCTTTCCCTGCCAAATTGTCCGGGTGACGGAGGACGTGTCCTCCGTGTTCGCCGTCCTCCGTCCGGAGGCGGCTTCCCCCGAAGCCCCGCCCCTCTGGATGGAGCTGCCCAAGGACGCCTGGGCCGCCCTGCCGGACCGGGAGCGCCTTCTGGCGGCGGTCCGCCCGGAGGATCTGATGTTATTGGAATAGGAGGAGCTTTCATATGTACACAGCCGCCGTTCTCACCGTCAGCGACCGGAGCTTCCGGGGCCAGCGCCCCGACGAGGCGGGCCCGCTGGTCGTCTCCCTGCTGGAGGCGGCGGGCTATCGGGTCCTGGAGGCCGCCGTGGTCCCCGACGAACAGCCGGAGATTGAAGCCGCCCTCGTCCGCCTGGCGGACCAAACCGGGGCTGCCCTGGTGGCGACCACCGGGGGCACCGGCTTCTCCCCCCGAGACGTGACCCCGGAGGCCACCATGGCCGTCTGCCAGCGTTTGGTCCCCGGCATCCCGGAGGCCATGCGGGCCGCGTCCCTGGCCGTTACCCCCCGTGCCATGCTGTCCAGGGCGGCGGCGGGCATCCGGGGCGGGACCCTCATCGTCAACCTCCCCGGCAGCCCCAAGGCGGCCCGGGAAAACCTGGAAGCGGTGCTGCCCGCTTTGGAGCACGGGTTGAAGATGCTCCTGGGCGGCCCCGCCGACTGCGCGTCCAGTGTCCCCGGCGCTCTGTAGGGGGCGGATTCCGCGCCGCCCCATTTCCCGAGACCGCCGCAGCCGCGGAGAACGGGCCGGGGCAGAGCCCGGCCTCTGCAAGGATGAAAAAGCCCCTTGTCATTTTGGACAAGGGGCTTTTTTATATACTCTATAAATGTGATGGGCAACCGTGCTCCAGCCCTCCGGCGGCCTCCCGGCGGAGGGCCCGCTCATAGATCAGCTCTCCGGTGATGCTGACGGCGATTTCCTCCGGCGTCACGGCCTTGATGGCGGTGCCGATGGGGGTATGGACCTGCCGGATGGCCTCCTCGGGGACGCCCGCTTCCCGGAGCTTTCCGTTGACGTAGGCGGTTTTTGTCCGGGAGCCCATGACCCCCACGTAGCGGAGAGGCCGCCGGAGGAGCTGTTCCTCCACCTCGAAGTCGTGGCTGTGGCCGCTGGTCATGACCACGGCGTAGTCCTCCGCCGTCAGCTCCAGGGCGGCGGCGATGTCCGTATAGGGGCCGCACACCACCGTCTCCGCCTCCGGAAACCGGGCTGGGTCGGCGAAGGCGGGCCGGTCGTCGAACACGGCCACCCGGAAACCCACGCTCCGCAGCACCGGGACCAGGGCCAGGGCACAGTGTCCCCCGCCGAAGACCACCACCCGCTCCCCCACGGGCAGGGGCAGGACCAACTGCTTCCCGTCCCAGGCGGGACCCGCCGGGCCCGCGTCCAGCAGAGCCGGGTCCGCCCCGGCTTCCAGGGCCAGCCGGCCGCCTTGATGGGCCTCCAGCCGCTTCAGGGCCTCCTGGGCCAGGGCCCGCCAGGCGGCGCTGTCACGGGGGATGAACTGGAGGAGCACCGTCTGCTCCCCGCCGCAGACGGAGTCCAGCTCCCCGCCGTGGCGGAGCTCCAGGCGGCGGACGGCAGACCTCTCCTCACGCAGCAGCTCCGCCGACAGGGCCAGGGCCTGGGCCTCCCCCGGCCCGCCGCCGATGGTCC
>VSMY01000058.1 GCA_009773995.1 Oscillibacter sp.
GTATAGAAAGCCGCAGCACATCAAAGCGTGAAATGGACAATTTTCCATCTAGTAAAAACATTTTGTAAATTTTTTCCCCATTTTTTCTTGACGAATGGGCTTGGGTATAGTATATTTGTTAATAATCACCGATTAAAGGAGGAATTTTTGTGGAGAATGAGAGAGGTTCCTGGGGGAGTAACTTAGGCTTTCTGATGGCCGCCATCGGCTCCGCCGTGGGTCTGGGCAATATCTGGGGCTTCCCCTACAAAATGGGCAAGTCCGGCGGCTTCGCCTTCTTGATCATCTATGTGCTGCTGGCCATTTTCGTGGGTTTCAGCATCATGATGAGCGAGCTGGCCATGGGCCGGAAAACCGGCAAGGGCACCATCGGCGCGTACCACGCCCTGTCGGCCCGCTTTAAGTGGGTGGGCTGGCTGGCGGTGTTCTCTCCCTTCGTCATCCTGAGCTTCTACACGGTTCTGGGCGGCTACTGCATCGAGTACATGTCCCTGAACCTGAGCAACCTGGCCTTCGGCGGGGCGGAGGTCAAGGCCGGCGCGGACCTGTTCGGCGCCATGCTGACCAATCCCTTTGGCTGCGTCATGTTCACCTTCCTGTTCATGATCATCTGCTACCTCATCAACCGGGGCGGAATCTCCGGGGGCATTGAGAAATTCAACAACATCGGCATGCCCGCCCTGTTTGTAATGCTGGTCATCATCATCATCCGGTCCGTGACCCTGCCCGGCGCGGCGGAGGGCCTGAAGTTCATGTTCCTCCCCGGCTACGCGGTGGAGGCGGGCTTCATTGAGGAGTCTCCCCGCCTGATTTCCGTGCTGGCCACCGCCGGCGGGCAGATGTTCTTCTCCCTGTCCCTGGCCATGGGCATCACCATCACCTACGGCTCCTACATGAAAAAGGAGCAGAACATTGTGAAGAACTCCGTGGTGGTGGTCTTCGCGGACACCCTGGTGGCCATCATGGCGGGCATCGCCGTCATCCCCGCCGCTGTGGCGACCTACGGACCCAGCGCCACCCTCAGCGGCCCCAAGCTGCTGTTTATCACCCTGCAGGACGTGTTCCAGGCCATGGGCTCCATCGGCCCCCTGTTCGGCGTAATCTTCTACCTGTTCGTGCTGGTGGCGGCCATTTCCTCCGCCATCGCCCTGATTGAAGTGGTCGTCACCTTCCTGCTGGACCACGCGGAGAGCAAGGGCAAGCAGGGCAACCGGCCCAAGACTGTGTTCTGGGTGTGCGTGGCCATCATGGTCGAGGCCGCCCTGGTGGCCGTGGACGGCCTGGGCAGCAACGGCGTCTGGGTTCCCTTCCAGAAGATGATCGGCGTCGGCCCCTGGAACGACTGCTGGCTGGACTTCATGGACGCCTTCTCCGAGGGCCTGGCCATGCCCGCGGGCGCGCTGATTATGAGCATCATGATCGGCTGGGAGCTGCGGACCAAGCCCATCACCGACGAGATCCACCACGGCGCGGAGCAAATCCATTGGCTGAACGCGTTTATGAACATCTGCCTGAAATTCATCGTCCCCGTGGCCATGGCCTTCATCCTGGGCGGTCAGATCGGCGACTTCTTCACCATGGACGCCGCCGCCCAGGGCGAGAGCGTCTACTATATCGGCTATACCATCGGCGCGGTGATCCTGCTGGTTTCCTGGCTGGTGGCCATCAACTCCCCCAAGCGGAAGGAGCCGCTGTAAAACCAGTCTTCCCTTTGGAAATCATTTTAGCCTTGAAAAGGGCGGAGCTTCGGCTCCGTCCTTTTTCAGCGGCCTTCTCCCACTATATACTAGATTCTCCGGAAATTGCAAGGCTTTTCTTGACCGGGCCCCTCCGGTCTGCTATGATGAAGCAAACGATTTAATAGGAGGAATTCCCATGACGGAACAGGAAAAGCGCCTGGCGGGCAGGCTCTACTACCCCCCGGACCCGGAGCTGACGGAGGCCCGGATGCGGGCAAAACGCCTCTGCCACCGCCTAAACACCCTGGCCCCGGACGACTTCCAGGGCCGGGACAGCACCATCCGGGAGCTCTTCGGCCACGCCGGGAAGGACGCCTGGGTGGAGTCCAATTTCCGCTGTGACTACGGGACCCAGATTTCCGTGGGCGACTACTTCTTCGCCAACTACGACTGCATCTTCCTGGACATCGCCCCCATCACCATCGGCAGCCGGGTTTACATCGCCCCTAGGGTCTGCATCTACACGGTGAATCACCCCATGGTGCCGGAGGTGCGGAACACGGACCTGGAATACGGCCGCCCCGTCACCATCGAGGACAACGTCTGGATCGGGGGAAACGTGGTGATTCTTCCCGGCGTCACCATCGGCGAGGGGGCGGTCATCGCCGCCGGGTCCATCGTGAACCGGGACATCCCGCCCCGTGTGGTGGCCGGGGGAAACCCCTGCCGGGTAATCCGCCCCCTGACGGAGGCGGACCGGGAACAATGGGAGGCCGCCCTCCGGGAGCACCGGGAGACCTGATGCCCTTCAAGCCGCTCCGAAAGGGGCGGCTTTCTCAATCCAGCGGCCTGCCGTTCAGCGCCGCCGAGACCAGCCGGTCCCCCTCATACCGGAGCTTCAGGGAGAAGAAGGGCGCGTCCTCGTCCAGGAGGCGGAGGAAGAGCTTGTCCCCCTCCCAGAGGGGCAGGGACAGAAGATCCGCCTTCTTGATCCAGGCCAGCTCCCCCTCGTCGCAGGAGTGGGGCGTCCCCGTCCAGGCGGAGGCGGTGAAGAGGTGCATGTACTCCGTAGGGGCCTGGTCGGACACAAAGGTCACCAGTCCCCGGTAACGGTACGCCGTCAGCGTCAGCCCCGTCTCCTCCCAGCACTCCCGGAGAACGCAGTCCTCCGGGCTCTCCCCATCCTGAAATTTTCCCCCCACGCCGATCCATTTCCCCTGATTCACGTCGTGGTCCTTTTTCACCCGGTGGAGCATCAGGTACTCGTCTCCCCGCTCCAGATAGCACAGGGTGGAATAGAGCATGGGCCGTCCTCTCCTTTCCGCGGCGGAGCGCCGCTTGAAATCCATTATACCCCTCCCCGCCGAAAAAGAAAAGGCTTTACATTTCAGAACGAATGTTCTATAATGGTTTCATCACTCTGCCGGGAGAGGAGGTTCCCCATGCGGTCCAGACAAATCAGCTGCTGCTTCACCGGCCACCGCCCCGGAAAACTGCCTTGGCGCTACGACGAGGCGGACCCCCGGTGCCTCTCCCTGAAACGGCGCATCGCCGACGCGGTGGAGGCCGCCTATGAGGAGGGACACCGCCACTTCCTCTGCGGCATGGCCCTGGGCTGCGACCTCTATTTCTGCGAGGCGGTCCTGGCCCTCCGGGAACGGCTCCCCGGCGTCACCGTGGAGGCCGCCGTCCCCTGCCCCACCCAGGCGGACGCCTGGGCGCCGGACCAGAGGGCGCGGTACAAGCGGCTCGTGGAGGCCTGCGACTTCGAGACCCTGGTCTCCGCCAAGTACACCCCCTACTGCATGCAGCGGCGGGACCGGTACATGGTGGACCATTCCTCCCTGCTCATCGCCGCCTTTGACGGCACCCCCGGCGGCACCCAGTACACCATGCAGTACGCCATGAGCCGCCGGGTCTCCATCGTGGATCTGCCCTTAACCTTGGAGGAGCCCTGATTTTTTCGGGGCTCCCTCCGCATATTTCGCCTCCCTCCGCAAAACCTAAGCCCAAACAGTTTCGGTTTGGGAGGCGGTCCTATGTTCGCAAAGCGCACCGACCTGGCCCTGGAGGCCCGGGAGCTCTGGCAGGAGTCCACGGAGAAGACCACCCGGCTCTCCGGGGTCAAGGCCACGAAGTCCAAGGAGGAGGGTTACCCCGTCACCCGGGTGGAGATCCTGGACCGGCGGGGGGAGGAGGCCCTGGGGAAGCCCCAGGGGACCTATCTCACCATCGACCTGACCAGCTTCTGGCAGCGGAAGCCGGACTTTTTTGAGCGGGCCGTCCGGGCCGTGGGGTCCCAGCTGAGAGCCATGCTCCCGGCCGAGGGCCCCGCCCTCATCGTGGGCCTGGGGAACGCCGCCATGACCCCGGACGCCGTGGGCCCCCTGGCGGCGGACAGCGTGCTGGTCACCCGGCACCTCATCGCCGCCAGCCCCAAGCACTTCGCCGGGTTCCGCCCTGTGGCGGTGTTCCGGGCGGGGGTGCTGGGCACCACCGGCGTGGAGTCCGCCGAGGCCGTCCGGGGCCTGGTGGAACAGGTGAAGCCCTCCCTGGTCATCGTCATCGACGCCCTGGCCGCCCGGCGGGTGGGCCGGATGTGCACCACGGTGCAGCTCTCGGACACCGGCATCGTCCCCGGCTCCGGCGTGGGGAACCACCGGGCGGCGCTGAACCGGGAAACCTTGGGGGTCCCGGTGTTCGCCGTGGGCGTGCCCACGGTGGTGGACGCCGCCACCCTGGCGGCGGACCTGCTGGAGGAATCCGGCGTGGCCGAGCTGGACGAGACCCGGCTCCGCCATGGGAAAAACCCCCTGACGGTAACCACCCGGGACGTGGACCAGCAGGTCCGGGAGCTGAGCAAGGTGGTGGGCTACGGCGTCAACTGGGCCCTCCAGGACCTGGAAATTGAGGAGATCAACGCGTTACTCGCGTAACCCCGCAACAGCCTGTATCAGAACATGGAAAAATCCCCGGCGGATATCTTCCGCCGGGGATTCCCGTTTTATTCAGACAGGCCCTCCAACGCGCTGCGGGCGGCGGCCTGCTCGGCCTCCTTCTTGCTGTGGCCGGAGCCGGAACCGATGGGCGCGCCGTTCAGCAGCACCTCCGCCGCGAAGGTCTTGGCGTGGTCCGGGCCCCGCTCCCCCACCATGCGGTAGGAGAGCACCTGGTCCGCCTGGCGCTGGACCAGTTCCTGAAGGGCCGTCTTGTAGTCCCGGCGGCGCTCCTCCACCACCTCTTCCCGCTCCGCGTCCAGGACACAGCGGTGGATCAGCGCCGAGGCGGCGGCGATGCCCCCGTCCAGGTACACCGCGGCGAAGACCGCCTCCGTGGCGTCCGCCAGGATGGAGGTCCGGGTCCGGCCGCCGCCGGACTCCTCTCCCCGGCCCAGGCGCAGATAAGCCCCCAGGTTCAGCTTCCTGGCCACCTCGTAGAGGCTCTGCTCACACACCAGGGCCGCCCGGATGCGGGTCAGGTCCCCCTCCGGCAGATCCGGGTGCTGGGCGAAGAGGAATTCCGCCGTCACGAAGCCCAGCACCGAATCCCCCAGGAACTCCAGGCGCTCGTTGCTGGACAGGCGGTCCGCCCGGTGCTCGTTGGCGTAGGAGCTGTGGCACAGGGCCTCCTCCAGCAGCGCTTTGTCCCGGAAAACGTAATCCAGTTTTTTCTCCAGTTCCTGCATAGCAGTCCTCTCTGAAAGGACGCCCCGTGGGGTCACGGGGCGGGCTTCCTCCGCGCCTGTTTCTGGCAGGCGCGCTTTTTACTTATTCAGCTTCCCGGCCAGGTAGTTCACCGCGTCGCCCACGGTCTTGAGGGAGGAAAGCTCCTCTTCCTCGATCTCGCCGACCTCGAACTCCTCCTCCATGGCCATGACCAGCTCCACCAGGTCCACGGAGTCCGCGCCCAGATCCCCCTCGAAGGCGGTATCCAGGGTGATCTCCTCCGGATCCTTGGCAAACTGCTCCGCCACCAGACCGCGCAGCACGCTTAAAATTTCTTCGTTTGACATTGCCGTTTCACTCCTTATAGACTTTGCCGCCCTTGAACCAGCAGCCCTTTCATGAAGCCTATCATACGGCAACAGCCGCCGTGCTGTCAAGGGGCATCCGGCAAATTTTGCCTGTTTGTTCCAACTTTCATCAATTCGATGTTCTCCTCCACGTCGGCGATGAAGCCGCTGGCGGCGTACTCCTCCGCCCGGAGGATGGCGTTGCGGACGGCTCGGGCGTCCGAGGAGCCGTGGGCCTTGATGACGGGCTTGGAGATCCCTAAGAAGGGGGTCCCCCCTACCTCGCTGGGGTCCAGCAGCTTCTTCATCTCCGCCAGGTCCCCCTTCACCAGCCCCGCGGCGATCTTGGTCTTCGCGCTGGATAGGAAAACCTTCTTCAATTCCTTCAAGAGGAACTTGGCGGTGCCCTCCAGGGATTTCAGCATGACGTTCCCGGTGAAGCCGTCGGCCACCAGCACGTCGGCCCCGCCCAGCATGGCGTCCCCCGCCTCCAGGTTGCCCACGAAATTCAGCCGCCCGGCCTCCGCCGCCGCCTTCAGCAGGGCGTGGGTCTCCTGGCGGAGCTGGTCGCCCTTCTCCGACTCCGCGCCGATGTTCAAAAGGGCCACCCGGGGCCGCTCCACCTCCAGGACCCGCCTGGCGTAGTAGTTCCCGAGATACGCGAACTGGAGCAGGTACTCCGGCGTGCACTCGGCGTTGGCCCCGCAGTCGCACAGGAGCATTTTCCCCTCCGCCGTGGGCAGGACGGGCCCCATGGCCGCCCGGCGGACGCCCCGGATGCGCTTGACCACCAGGGTGGCCCCCGCCAGCAGGGCCCCGGTGGACCCGGCGGAGACGAAGGCGTCCCCCTCCCCGTTTTTCAGCAGGTTCAATCCCACCGTCAGGGAGGAGTCTTTCTTTCTCTTGAAGGCGGTGGCGGGGTCGTCGGAAATCTCCACCACCTCCGAGGCGTCCCGGATCTCCACCCCGGAGGGGAGGTTCTTTTCCCCGCACTGTTCCACGGCCTTCAGGATGTCGGCCATCCGGCCCACCAGGATCACGTTGGTCCCATACTGCTTATGGGCCTCCAGGGCCCCCTGGACCAGGGCCAAAGGGGCGTTGTCCCCTCCCATGGCGTCCACGATGATCTTCATGCTTGACCCTCCCTTGTCTCTGTTTATTCCAGCACGGTCTCCCGCAGCTTCTCTATGATCTCCAAGGACCGGCGGCTGAGCTCCGCGTTTTTGTTCCGCTTCCCCTTGACCCGGCGGCCCAGGGGCGGCATGATGCCGAAGTTGATATTCATGGGCTGGAAGACCGTCACGGACGGATTGGAGATATACAGCCCCAGGGCCCCGACGGCGGTCTCCTGGGGGAAGTCCGCCGGGGGCAGGCCCCGGAGCCTCCGCGCCGTCTCCACGCCCACTAAAAAGCCGCTGGCGGCGGACTCCACGTAGCCCTCCACCCCGGTCATCTGCCCGGCGAAGGAGACGCGGGGCTCCGCCTTAAGGCGGTAATAGCGGTCCAGCAGCCGGGGGGAGTTCAGGAAGGTATTGCGGTGCATGACCCCGTAGCGGAGGAACTCCGCGCCGTGGAGGGCGGGGATCATGGAGAACACCCGCCGCTGCTCCGGGAAGCGGAGGTGGGTCTGGAAGCCCACCAGGTTATAGACGCTCCCCTCCCGGTTGTCCCGCCGGAGCTGGACCACAGCGTAAGGCTCCTTCCCCGTCCTGGGGTCCACCAGCCCACGGGGCTTCAGCGGGCCGTAGCACAACGTCTCCCGGCCCCGCCGGGCCATGACCTCCACGGGCATGCAGCCCTCGAAGACCATCTTATCCTCAAAGCCGTGGACCTCCGCCTCCTGAGCGGTGGTCAGGGCCTGCCAAAAAGCCTCGTACTCCCCCTCGTCCATGGGGCAGTTCACGTAGTCCGCCGTGCCCCGGTCATAGCGGGAACCCATCCAGGCCCTTTCCATGTCGATGCTCTCGGCGGAGACCAGGGGGGCCGCCGCGTCGTAGAAGTGCAGGGCCGAGTCGTCCCCCAGCAGGGCCTGGAGGCGCTCCGCCAGGGCGTCGGAGGTCAGGGGGCCGGAGGCGATCACCACCTCGCCCGAGGGAATTTCGGTGACCTCGCCGGGGACCACGGTGATGTTGGGGTGGCTCCGCACCCGCTCCGTCACCAGGGCGGCAAAGCCGTGGCGGTCCACCGCCAGGGCCCCGCCCGCCTCCACGCGGGTGGCGTCGGCGCAGGATAAAATCAGGGAGTCCAGGCGGCGGAGCTCCTCTTTTAAAAGGCCCACGGCGTTTTCCAGCTGGTCGCTCCGCAGGGAGTTGGAGCAGCAGAGCTCGGCGAAGTATTCCGTCTCATGAGCCGGGGTCTTTTTCTCCGGCTTCATCTCGCAGAGGGTCACGCTGACGCCTCGCTTGGCCAGCTGCCAGGCGCATTCGCTGCCGGCCAGGCCGGCGCCGATGACGGTAACCTGCATGGGGTTCACCTCCGTTGAAGGGGTTTGTTTTCGCCCTGACGGGCGGGGTGGATTGGATGCCAGCGATGGCTGGTCCATTGCACCCCCCATTTTCTCTTTTCCTTCCAGAAGGAAAAGAGAAAACGGGCCGTGCACGGTCCAAAAGAGAAAAGGAAGTATGGGCCCTTCGGGCCGCTTTGTTTCCTTATCTCTCCTCTGTTCGTCCTAACAGATAGTCTGTGGACACTCCAAAGAAATCAGCCAGCTTTATCAAATCTGGAATCTCTGGATAATGCGTCGCTGATTCGTAATATTGGTACGCTCGCAAACTGCATTGCAGATAGTCCGCCATTTGCTTCTGGGTCAGTTTTTTCTCTTTTCGCAATTCCCTAAGGCGTTTCGCAAAAATTTCCATAACTCCCCCTTGACAAGCAACTTAGTTGCATATATAATCAATATGCAACTAAGTTTCAGAATGGAGGCAACCCTATGTCACCCTTAATGCAGGTCCTTTACGAATACGTTTCCTCCCACGGTATGCGGAGCTACCTGGACCTCCAGGAACACGCCCATACCACGGACTGCCTGGCGCAGCTGGAAGATAAGCTCAAAGCCTCCCTCCAGGAGAAGGACAAAAAAGCCTTTCAGTGCTGTCTGGACATGGCAATGGAATTAAACAACATGGAATCCGAGGCCATGTTCCAGGCCGCCTTTGCCGCCGCTAAGGAGCTCTCTTAGCCCTCCGGCGCTTCCGCCTTCTTGGCGGCGGGCTTCTTCGCGGGGGCTTTCTTGGCTGTGGTTTTCTTCGCCGCGGTCTTTTTCGCGGAGGCCGCTTTCGTGGTTTTGGCGGCCGTCTTCTTGGCGGGCTTCTCCTCCTCGGCGGGGGGCTCCTCCCCCTCCTTGCGGGCGGCGAAGCGGGGATAGCCCCGTTTGTCCTCCGGCAGGAAGTTGGAGCACGCCGGGTTGATGCAGAAGGGCTTCTTGGCCCCCTTGCCCGCCTTCTTGAACATGGTCTGCCCGCAGACCGGGCAGTCGTCCTTCACCGGCACGTCCCAGGTCATGAAGTCGCATTTCTCCGCTTCCACCTTGCTGGTGGAGTGCTCGCAGCAGTAGTAGGTGTACTGTTTTCCGGTTTTCTTGCTCTTGCCCGTCCGCTTCATCAGCCGCCCGCCGCACTTGGGGCAGCGGCCCGGCATCTCCACCACCAGGGGCATGGTGAAGCTGCACTCCGGGAAGCCGGGGCAGGCCAGGAAGCGGCCGAAACGGCCCATTTTTACCACCAGGTTCCGCCCGCACTCCGGGCAGACCTCTGTGGAGACCTCGTCGGGCACCTTGATGCGCACGCCCTCCAGGTCCTGCTCCGCCTGCTTGAGGTTTTTATCGAAGTCCCCGTAGAAGTCCCGCAGGACCCCCTTCCAGGGGATGCTCCCCCCCTCCACGGAGTCCAGCTTCTCCTCCATGTGGGCGGTGAATTTTAGGTCGGCGATGTCGGTAAACTTATCCTTCATCAGCTCCGTCACCACCCGGCCCAGGTTGGTGATCTTCAGGTACTTGCCCTCTTTTTCAACATACGCCCGGTCCAGGATGGTGGACACGGTGGGGGCGTAAGTGGAGGGCCGGCCGATGCCCTGTTCCTCCATGGCCCGGATGAGGGACGCGTCCGTGTACCGGGCGGGGGGCTGGGTGAAATGCTGGCTGGGGGCGAAGCCCTTCAAATCCAGGGCGTCCCCCTCCTGGAGCTCCGGTAGGGGAGACTCCTTCTCCTCCTTCTCCTCGTCCCGGCCCTCCTCGTAGACGGCGGTGTAGCCCGCGAATTTCAGGCTGGAGGAGCTGGCCCGGAAGTCGTGGCTTCCGGCGGCGATTTCCACGGACACGCTGTCGTACACGGCGTTGGACATCTGACAGGCCACGAAGCGGCTCCAGATGAGCCGGTAGAGCCGGTACTGCTCCCCGGTAAGGTCCGCCTTCAAGTCCTCCGGAGTCCAGCGGACGTTGCTGGGGCGGATGGCCTCGTGGGCGTCCTGGGCGCCCGCCTTGGCCTTGTAGCGGTTGGTTTTGGCGTAGGCGTCCCCGTAGCGGCCCAGGATGAAGCTCTTAGCCTCCGCCAGGGCCTCCTCGGAAAGGCGCAGGGAGTCGGTACGCATATAGGTGATGAGGCCCACGGTGCCCTCCCCGGCCACGTCCACGCCCTCGTAGAGCTGCTGGGCGATGGCCATGGTGCGCCGGGGGGTCATGCTCAGCTTCCGGGATGCCTCCTGCTGCATGGTGGAGGTGGTGAAGGGGGGCGAGGGGCTGCGCTGCTTGTCGGTGCGCTTCACGCTCTTCACCATGAAAGCGGCGTTTTCCGTCTCATGGACCACCGCGTCCACCTCGGCCTGGGATTTCAGTTCCGCCTTCTTCCCGTCCCTCCCATGGTAGCGGGCGGCAAAGGGCTTGTTCCGCCCCAGCAGGTTCGCGTCCAGAGTCCAGTACTCCTCGGGCTCGAAGGCCTCGATCTCCCGCTCCCGGTCGTCCACCATCCGGGTGGCCACGGACTGGACCCGCCCGGCGGAGAGGCCCCGGCGGACCTTCTTCCAGAGGAGGGGGCTCAGCTCATAGCCCACCAGACGATCCAGGATGCGCCGGGCCTGCTGGGCGTCCACCAGGTTCTGGTCGATGGCCCGGGGGGATTGGATGCTCTCCTGGACCACCTTCTTGGTGATCTCGTTGAAGGTCACCCGCCTCGTCTTCTCGTCCGGCAGGTCCAGAAGGTGCTTCAGGTGCCAGGAGATGGCCTCCCCCTCCCGGTCCGGGTCGGTGGCGAGGAACACGGTGTCCGCCGCCTTGGCGGACTTTTTCAGGTCCTTGATGATATCTTCCTTGCCCTTGATGGGCTGGTAAACCGGCTCAAAATCCTGCTCCGGGTCCACGCCCAGCTTGCTCTTGGGCAGGTCCCGCAGGTGGCCCATACAGGCCTTGACGGTGTACTCCTTCCCCAGATACTTCCCGATGGTCTTGGCCTTCGCCGGGGATTCCACGATGACCAGATACTGCTTTGACATAGTTACCTCCGTTGTTTTCCGCCTCTGCGGAAGGGGGATGAAATTCGCTTTATTCCAGGGTCACGGTCCTGGTGTACCGCTTGCCGCTATGCTGGGCGGCGCAGCCGTCGATCTCCAGCATGGTTAACGCCGACGAGACCCGCCTGGCGGGAATGCCCGTCGTCTCAATCAGGTCGTCCACCTGAATGGGGTTCTCCAGCTCCAGGACCCCCAGCAGGGCGATCTGGTCGTCGGTCAGGCCCTCTGGGCTCACGGTCCGAAGAGCGGGCGTTTCTTCCGGCTCCGGGACGGCCTCCTGCTTCTGCCTGGGCTCCGGCGCGGCCCGCCGCCGGGTGGGCAGGGGCGTCCAGGCGGGGAGCTCCCCGGCGGGGCGGAGCTTCTCCGGGAAGCGCTCCTGAAAATCCCGCAGGATGTCCCAGCCCTCCGCCGCCAGGCCCGCGCCGTCCCGGATCAGGCGGTTGCAGCCCACGCTGGCGGGGGCTCCGATGGGACCGGGGACGGCATAGACCTCCCGGCCCTGCTCCAGGGCCAGCCGGGCGGTAATCAGCGCGCCGCTGCGCTCCGGGGCCTCCACCACCAGAGCGGCCACGCCGAGGCCGGACATGATCCGGTTCCGGGCGGGGAAATGGTGCTTCTCCGGCTCGGAGCCCGGCGGGTATTCGGACAGCAAGACTCCTGCGGCGGCGACGTCGTCGTACAGGTCCCTGCTCTCCCAGGGGTAGTAGACGTCCAGCCCGTTGCCCGTCACACCCACAACGCTTCCTCCCGCCCGAAGGGCCCCTCTGGCCGCGGCGGCGTCCACGCCCTTGGCAAGGCCCGTCACCACCACCGCGCCGGAGGCCGCCAGCTCCTGGCTCAGCCGCTCCGCGGCGGCGACGCCGTAGGGCGTGCAGTCCCGTGTTCCCACCACGGCGACCGCCGCCTCCTCGTCCATGGCGGGCATCCGCCCCTTGACGTAGAGCACCAGGGGCGGGTCGAAGATGTTCCGCAGCCGCTGGGGATACTCCGCGTCCTGAATGGTCAAAATCCGCTGGCCCAGCCGCTGGCAGTCCGCCAGAATGCGGTCCGCGGCGGAAAGGTCCCGGTTCAGGGCCAGCTCCGCCTGTTTCGGGGGCACGTCCTCCGCCAGGAGCAGCTCCTCCCGGTCGGCGAAGAAAATATCCTCCGGCGAACCGAAGTGCCGCAGAAGCGCCAGCCGGGAGGGGCTCTTCAAGCCCGGCAGCTCCGCCAGCCACACCCAGTATTTCAGCATGTCCCGCCCCTCCTTTTTCCAAGGTCCTCTATACTATATTAAATAGAACCAAATTGCAAGCGTCAATTTTTTAATAATCGTCTCGGGCCGCCTCCCACAGCAGCACCGAGGCCGCCGAGGCGGCGTTCAGGGACTCGCACCGGGGGTCCATGGGAATGCGGACGGTCTTGCCGCAGGCCGCCAGCACCGCCGCCGAGAGGCCCCGGCCCTCGCTGCCCACGGCCATGGCGCAGCGGCGGAGATCCACCGCCCGCACGTCCTCCGTGTCCTCCCGGAGGGCCGCGCCGTACAGGGGCAGGTCCGCCTCTTTCAAAAGGGCCGTCAGCTCCTCCAGGGTACAGCGGTAAATATCCGTGCGGAAATGGACCCCCATCCCCGCACGGAGGGTCTTGGGGTTGTTGAGGTCCGCGCAGCCGGGCAGCAGGACGGCCCGCGCCCCGAAGGCGTCCGCCGTCCGGAGGATGGTCCCCACGTTGCCGGGGTCCTGCACCCCGTCCAGCACCAGGAACCGCAGCCGCCCCAAGCCGTCGGGCTCCAGCCGCTCCGGCGGGTCATAGCGGGGGGACCGGCAGGAAAACACCACCCCCTGAGGAGTCTCCATGGGGCTAACGGAGCGCATGACCGCCTCGCCGACCTCCGCCATGCGGGGGACCCGCCCCTCCAGCTCCGGGGGCAGCTCCGCCCCCTGGGTGCACAGCAGGGCCTGAATCGGCGCGCCCCACTGGACCGCCTCCCGGAGGAGCTTGGGGCTGTCGCACAAAAATTCTCCCGTTTCCTCGCGGTAGGAACGGGAGGAGGCCAGTTTCCGCAGATGGACGCACAGGGAATTGCTCTTACTGGTAATTATTTCCATAACGGCCCGCCTCCTTCCCCGCCGCTCCCGGCATCCTGACGGAAATTCTCTCTCACCGCCGGGGCAAACTGTAGATTCTTCCTTATCATAAAGGGATCCGCCCGGCTTGTCAAGCCGCCGGGCGGGTCTTTTCAACGATTTAACGCATTTTGAACCAGGCGGACCGGACCTCGCCGCAGAGGTACAGGGACCCCAGGGCGCAGACAGCGCCGTCCCTTCCCGCCGCCGCCAGGGCGGCGTTCAGCCCCTCTTCCACCGAGGCGCAGGGCCGGGCTTCCACCCCCCGCTCCGCCAGCAGAGCGCACAGAGCCGGCGTCTCCATGGCCCTGGGACTGCCGGGCCGGAGGACGAATACCCGCTCCGCCAGGGGGGTCAGCAGGTCCAGCATCTCCCCCGCGTCCTTGTCCGCCAGGACGCCCAGGAGGAAGGTCCACCGTTTCCCAGGAAAGAGGGCACCCAGGCTCTCCATAGCCGCCCGCATGCCGTGGGCGTTGTGGGCGCCGTCCAGGAGGAAAACGGGGCGTTTCCCCAAGACCTCGAACCGCCCCGGCCAGCGGACCGCCGCCAGCCCTTGGCGAATCGCCTCCTCCGGCACATGCCAGCCCTTTTCCCGCAGGATCTCCAGGGCCGTCAGGGCCAGGGCGGCGTTCTCCGCCTGATAGGCCCCCGCCAGAGGAATGGTCAGGCTCTGCCAGGGGGCGAAGTCGAAGGCCGCGCCTTCTAAATTCAGAGCGCGGACCGTCAGGCGGGTGAGGTCCAGCTCAGTCAGATCCGCCCCCCGCTCCCGGCAGGTCCGGCGGAAGACCTCGTCCGCCTCGGGGCAGCCCCCCCGGCTGACCACGGTCCCCCCCGGCTTGATGATCCCCGCCTTGGCGGCGGCGACGTCCCGGAGGGTGGGGCCCAGAATGGCCGCGTGGTCCATGCCCATGGCGGTGAGCACCGCCAGCTCCGGGGCCTCGATGACGTTGGAGGCGTCCAGGGCCCCGCCCAGGCCGGTCTCCAGAACCACGGCGTCACAGCGCCGTTCCAGGAAATACAGGAAGGCCGCGGCGGTGATGAGCTCGAACTCCGTGGGGTGCTCCGCACAGGCCAGGGCCGCCGGGCGGACCCGGTCCATCACCGCGCCCAGGGCCTCATCGCCGATTTCCTCCCCGTTCACCCGGATGCGCTCGTGAAAGCGCTCCAGGTGAGGGGAGGTGTTCAGGCCCACCCGATAGCCCGCCGTCTCCAGCACGGAGGCAAGGCACGCGCAGACGCTGCCCTTGCCGTTGGTGCCCGCCACGTGGATAAATTTCAGCTCCTTCTGAGGGTCCCCCAGACGGCGGAGCAGCTCCCGGATGCGGCCCAGGCCCGGCGCGCGGGACTCCCAGCCGTGGGACCAGATGTAAGACAGGGCCTCTTCTCCCGTCATGCCGGTCCCTCCCCCCTTACAGGCCGGAGACGGCGTTCCGCCGCCGAAGGGCCTTCACCAGGGGGATGGCCAGGGAGGCCATGACCACGGCGTTGATCATACCCACGATAAGCCGCCAGGCCAGGTCACCCAAAATCAGGCCGGGGAAGTAGTAGCCCATCAGCACGCTGTCCAGCCAGTTCACCAGGGTGTTGCCCACGGTGGTGCAGAGGGCCGCGGCGACGCAGACGGCATAGCACAGCGCCCGCCGGTCCTCCAGATGCCGCCCCCGGCGAAGGGCCAGCGCCGCCCCGACGCCGACGACCAGCCCCCGGAGGGCCGGGGGAATCAGGTAGAGCACCGTGGTGTAGGTAACGCCGTAGGTCAGAATCTGCTTGAAGAACTCCCCCACCATAGCCACGACGACCGCGTCCACCGGGCCGAAGAGCAGAGCGGCGGCCACCACCGGCAGGGAGCCGAAGGAAATCCGCACGTTCCCCATCTGCACCGCCGCGTAGAGCGACAGGGGCAGGTACATGGCCGCCAGCAGCGCGGCGTAGCACATCCGTTTCACGTTCATTTTGGGCATAAGAAAAACCTCCTCATAAATTGCGGCAGCACGCCGCACAGAGGAAGCCCGTTCCCATATGCGGCAGCGGGATGCGGAACGCGCACTGCGGAATTTCTTCCTTCGTCCGAAGAGCAACTCCCCGTCTCTCCGGCACTTTTACACGCGCGCCCCTACTCTGCCTTTGTCTGCCCGGCTCTCGCCGGGGACGTGTCCTATCATATACCAGCTTCCGGCAAAATACAAGGCCCTCCGGCAAATTCCATAAAAATCCAGGTCCACCTCTGCGGACGAAAAAGGCCGCCCCGGAGAAATCCGAGGCGGCTTTTCCACTCTTTTCAGGCTTACTTTCCGGCGGGCTCCGCCGCCTTGGCTTCCGCGGCGGCTTTGGCCTTTTCGGCCTGGGCCTTCTTGACGGCCTTGTATTTCTCCTTCTCCTCGGCGGTGGCCACGGGGAGGATGGCGTCTCTCGGGCAGACCTTGGTGCAGAGCTTGCAGCCGATGCACTTTTCGTAGTCGATGACCGCCACGCCGTTTTCCACATGGATGGCGTCCTTTTTGCATTCCTTCTGGCACAGGCCGCAGCCGATGCAGGAGGAGGAGCAGACGCTCATGGCGGCTTTGCCCTTGTCCTGGTTCGCGCAGCCCACGTGGACCTTTTTGGAGGCGGGGACGGACACGATCAGGTGACGGGGGCAGGCGCTGGCGCAGGCCATACAGGCGGTGCACTTGTCCGGGTCCACCACGGCGGTGCCGCCGGGGCCGATGGACATGGCGCCAAACTGGCACGCGGCCACGCAGGAGCCGAAGCCCAGGCACCCGAAGGCGCACTCCAGGGGGCCGCCCGCCACCTTCGTCGCGGAGATGCAGTCCTTGACGCCCACGTAGTCAAAGCGTTTTTTCGCGTTCACGCCGCCGGTGCAGCGGACGAAGGCCACCTGCCGCTCCCCGGTGGGAGCCTCCATGCCCATAATCTTGGCG
>VSMY01000059.1 GCA_009773995.1 Oscillibacter sp.
ATGCTAAATTCTCTTCTCAACAGATTTTTGGGAGAACTTCCAAAATCAGACAGTTTTTTTGGTGAATTGCTTTAAATGCGGCCGTTTTCAACGTTCCCGCGAAAAATATCGAAAACTTCCCTCTTGCATTTCTCCACCCCCTGTGCTATAAATAATTAGGTATATTACTAATCCGCAATGAACGGGAAAATAACGATCACGCCTCGCCAAGAGAGGAAGGGCCGCCGGCTGCAAGCCCTTCTGCAAGGCGCCGTTTGGTTCGCCCGGGAGCCGCCGTGGAGACACGGCCGGTCCGCCCTCCGTTACCGGGGCCTCGAGGGCGCGCCGCATGGCGCGAATTTGGGTGGTACCGCGGAAGGGCTTGCCTTTCGTCCCATGATTCTGGGGCGGAGGGTTTTTCTTTTTCCCTCTCCCGCTTGACTTTCTGAGAAAGGACCTGACTGCCATGTATTCCCTTCCCCTGGCGCTGGCATTGTCCCTGACGCTGTCGGTCTCCGCCCCCTTTTCTCCCGCCGTCACCGCCGCCGCCGTCCCGGAGCCGCCCGCCGTCCAGGTCCGGCAGGCCGCTGTCCCGGAGGCTCCCAAGGTCCGTCCCTCCTCCCCGGAGGGCGCGCCGGTGGCCTACGAGCTCCGGCTGCCGGTGCTGATGTACCACCACGTGGTCTACGACTGGCAGGAGTGCAACGAGATGACCGTCACCGAGGGGCGGCTGGAGCAGGATCTCCAGTGGCTGGCGGAGAGCGGCTATGAGGCCGTCCTCCCCCGGGAGCTGGCGGCGGGAGCGCCCCTGCCGGAAAAGCCCGTCCTTATCACCTTTGACGACGGTTACCGGAGCAACTACGAGCTGGCCTATCCCCTTCTCCAAAAGTACCAAACCAAGGCCGCCATCGCCGTCATGGCCTATATGCAGGACAACCCTGGGGGAAACTTCCTCACCTGGGACATGTGCCGGGAGATGACCGCCTCCGGCCTGGTGGAGATCGGCTCCCACGGCTACGCCATCCACAACCTGGACGGGCGCATGGGGAACTTCGTCCCCGGCCAGGCCAACGGCGTCCAGCGGCGGAAGGGGGAGAGCGATAACGACTTCTACTGCCGGGTCCTGGACGACCTCCGGTACAGCTTCGACCGCATCGCCCAGGAAACCGGGGCCCCGCCCACCTACTTCGCCTATCCCTTCGGCAAGACGGACCCGGACGCCGACGCCTATTTGGAGTCCCTCTTTCCCCTGACGGTGGTGACGGGGCCGGGCAAACACGCCGCGAACCTCTCCAAGGGGCTCCACAAGCTGCCCCGCTTCACCGTCACCATGGAGCGCTCCCTCGCGGCGCTGCTGAAAAATACCTGAGCCAACACATCCAAGAAAAGGAGTACCACGATATGAAAGAACAGTTGGAAGCCATCCGCAAGGGGGCCCTGGAGGCCATCGCCGCCGCCCAGGAGACCGCCGGGCTGGAGGCCCTCCGGGTCAAGTACCTGGGCAAGAAGGGCGAGCTTACCGCCGTCTTAAAGCAGATGGGCGGCCTGTCCGCCGAGCTGCGCCCCGTCATGGGCCAGCTGGCCAACGACGTCCGGGCCAGCCTGGAAACCGCCATCGAGAGCCAGTCCGCCGTCCTCTCCCAGAAGGCCCTGGAGGCAAAGCTCACGGCGGAGGCCGTGGACGTGACTATCCCTGGGCGCAAGCCCCCCATGGGCCACAAGCACCCCATGTATTCCGTGCTGGACGAGATGAAGGAGATTTTCCTGAACATGGGCTTTGAAATCATGGACGGCCCGGAAATCGAGCAGGCGGATTACAACTTCACCAAGCTCAACGCCCCGGAGAACCACCCCTCCCGGGACTGGACGGACACCTTCTACCTGACGGAGGACTCCTCCGTCCTCCTCCGGTCCCAGACCTCCCCCATGCAGATCCGGGCTATGGAGGGCTACGGCGTGCCCATCCGCATGATCTCCGCCGGGCGGGTGTACCGCAAGGACGAGGTGGATGCCACCCACTCCCCCATGTTCCACCAGATCGAGGGCCTGGTGGTGGACAAGGGCATCACCATGGCGGACTTGAAGGGGACGCTGAACGCCGTCATCCGGGAGATTTACGGCCCGGAGACCGTCACCCGCTTCCGGCCCCACCACTTCCCCTTCACGGAGCCCAGCTGCGAGGTGGACATCCAGTGCTATAAATGCGGCGGCAAGGGCTGCCCCACCTGCAAGGGCGAGGGCTGGATTGAAATCCTGGGCGCGGGCATGGTCCACCCCAAGGTGCTGCGGGGCTGCGGCGTCGACCCGGAGGAGTATTCCGGCTTCGCCTTCGGCATGGGCCTGGAGCGCCTGGCTTTGGGGCGGTATAAGATTTCCGACATGCGGCTGATCTTCGAGAACGACGTCCGCTTCTTAGAGCAATTTTAACCCACCGCCAAATTGAAATGAGGAGATACAAGCTATGAAGCTATCCCGTAAATGGTTACAAGAATTCGTCGACGTGGGCCCGGTCAGCGACCGGGATTTCGCCGAGGCCATGACCATCTCCGGCTCCAAGGTGGAGGTCACCGAGGACCTGGGAGCGGAGATCAAAAACGTGGTGGTGGGCCGCATCGACAAGATGGAGCGCCACCCGGACAGCGACCACATGTGGGTCTGCCAGATTGATATCGGCCAGGACGAGCCCGTCCAGATCGTCACCGGGGCCTGGAACATCCACGAGGGGGACCTGGTCCCCGTGGCCAAGGACAACTCCTGGCTCCCCGGCGGCAAGCACATCACCCGGGGCAACCTCCGGGGCGTGAAGTCCAAGGGCATGCTCTGCTCCTTGAAGGAGCTGAACCTGGACGAGCGGGACTTCCCCTATGCCGTTATCACCGCCGCCGCCCTGCTGAACGACTATAAGCCCATCGACCCGGCGAAGCCCTCCATCCCGGCGGACATCCAGCCGGGGCACAAGATCTTCGGGCCCGTGGTCTGCGGCAGGGTTGTCAGCCTGAGCAGCGCCGGGGAAAACGGCTGGTCCTGCGGCGTTGACATCGGGGGATCTTTGCAGTCCTTCTTCACTCCCTGCTGCAACGTCCATGAGGGCGACCTGGTGGCCTACAATACCAAGGCCCATACGCTCTGCACCCTGGCGGATCTCCGCGCGGAGCAGAAGGAATTCCCCCACTGCATCCCCGACGGCATCTTTGTCCTCCACGAGGACTGCAAGCCGGGGGACGACATCCGCCCCGTCATCGGCGCGGACGACCATGTGGTGGAATTTGAAATCACCCCCAACCGCCCGGACTGCCTCAGCGTTATCGGCCTTGCCCGGGAGGCGGCGGCAACCTTCGATA
Organism: Oscillibacter sp.; assembly: GCA_009773995.1. GTDB lineage: Bacteria > Bacillota > Clostridia > Oscillospirales > Oscillospiraceae > Oscillibacter. Next base: position 3,321 of record VSMY01000059.1, read on the forward strand.
AGCCCCTCAAGCTCCACGACCCGGAGGTCAAGGGCGGGGCCGACGGCTCCCTGCCGGAGCTCCTGGATGTGGAGACCCCGGACGGCGACCTCTGCCCCCGGTACACCGCCCGGATGGTGCGGAACGTGAAAATCGCCCCCTCCCCCAAGTGGATGCGGGAGCGCCTCCGGGCCAACGGGGTGCGGCCCATCAACAACATCGTGGACATCACCAACTACGTCATGCTGGAATACGGCCAGCCCATGCACGCCTTTGACTACCGCTATGTCCAGGGCGGGAAAATCGTGGTCCGCCGGGCCAAGGCCGGTGAGAAGCTCACCACCCTGGACAACAACCTTCGTGAGCTGACTCCGGACATGCTGGTCATCGCCGACGACACCCGTGCCGTGGGCCTGGCGGGGGTCATGGGCGGACTGAACAGCGAGATCGTGGAGGACACCGCGGACGTGGTCTTCGAGTCCGCCAACTTCGACGGGGCCTGTATCCGCAAAACCGCCCTGGCCTTAGGGATGCGGACGGAGGCTTCCGCCAAGTTTGAAAAGGGCCTGGACATCCTCAACACCCTCCCCGCCGTGAACCGGGCCTGTGAGCTGGTGGAGCTGCTGGGGGCCGGCGAGGTGGTGGACGGCGTCATCGACATCTTAAACTACGTCCCCAACCCGGTCACCGTCAAATTTGAGCCGGAGAAAATGAACCGCTTCCTGGGGGTGGACATCCCCGAGGAGGACATGCGGAAAACTCTGGCGGCCCTGGGCTTCGGCCTGGAGGGGGACGTCATCACCGTGCCCTCCTGGCGCTCCGACGTGGAGCACTGGTCCGACATCGCCGAGGAGGCCGCCCGGTTCTACGGGTACAACAACATCCCCAACACCCTTTCCGCCGGGCTCAACGAGCGCCGGGGCTGGAACCCCGTCCAGCAGGCGGAGAACGCCGCCGGGGCCCTCTGCCGGGGGATGGGCTACAGCGAGATCATCACCTACTCCTTCATCAGCCCCGCCTATTACGACAAAATCAACCTCCCGGCGGACTCCCCCCTCCGGGACTCCATGAAGATTCTCAACCCCCTGGGGGAGGACACCTCCATCATGCGCACCACCACCCTGCCCTCCATGCTGGAGATCCTGGCCCGGAACTGCCACTACCGGAACAAATCCGCCCGCCTCTACGAGCTGGGCCGGACCTATTTCGCCAAGAACGACGGCTCCGGCATGGCCGACGAGCCCAAGGTGCTGTCCCTGGGGGCCTATGGCGGCGGCATGGACTTCTTCGGGATGAAGGGGGCCGTAGAGGCCGTGCTGGAGGGCCTGCGGATTGATGGCTTCCGCTTTGAGGCGGAAGCCGGGAACCCCTCCTATCACCCCGGCCGCTGCGCCAGGGTCTACCGGGGAGGCTTCCTCCTGGGCACTCTGGGCCAGATTCACCCCGCCGTGGCGGAGAACTACGATGTGGACTGCGAGCTCTACGCCGCCGAGCTGGACTTCAACGCCCTCCTCCAAAGCATGGGCGGCACGCCGGTCTATGAGCCCCTGCCCCGCTTCCCCGCCGTCACCAGGGACATCGCCCTGGTCTGCGACAAGTGTCTCCCTGTGGGCAAGCTGGAGGAGTGCATCTGCCGGGGGGCCAAGGGCCTCCTGAAGGCCGTGAACCTCTTCGACGTCTACACCGGCAAGGGCGTGCCCGAGGGAAAGAAGAGCGTGGCTTTCAATCTGGAGCTCCGGGCCGACGACCGCAGCCTCACCTCCCAGGAGGCCGACGAGGACGTGAAGGGCATCCTGGACCTGCTGGCGAAGGAGCTGGACTCCGTCCTGCGCTGATCTGGAGGGGCTTCCAGTAAAAATCTTTCGTAAAATTCCCGCCGAAACCCTTTACAGTCCGGGAAAAATCGAGTATACTAGGACGTAACCAGAAAGGAAGGTGGTGTACCTATGGACGATTTCACCAGAAAGTTCAGTCTTGCCCTGGAAAAGGACGAGGAGATCCATCAGATTCTCTCCAGCGTCTACAAATCCCTGGAGGAGAAGGGCTATAACCCCATCAATCAAATCGTGGGCTATATCCTGTCCGAGGACCCCACCTATATCACCAACCACAACAACGCCCGGACCCTGATCCGCAAGATCGACCGGGACGAGCTGCTGCAGGTGCTGGTACGGAAGTATCTGGGCCAGTAACAAAAAGAGTTACAAATTGTCATCAATTTCGACGCGCATCCCGTGGAACACGGTCTGCCGCCCCCCAAGGCGGAGGCCGTATTTCACGGGATTTTTGCGTTTCTTGTCGGATATGCCCAAATCGCTTTCCTCTTTTTCGTCAAAATGCTTAGATTCCATTGTTGACAAAACGGGAAAAAGATGTTACAATTTGGTTACAAAATTTTTCGGGGAGGTTTTTATGGCTGGAAGCAAGAACAGCAAAACCGAAGGCCTTATGTATAAGGGCCATCCGCTTCGCCGGGCAGGGAATCTGATCTACTACGGCACGATGGCTGAAAAATATATCATCATGATGCAGGTGCTGGAGACGAAGAAGGAGCAGGACCTGGACCTGGCCTCCAAGGTCTCCATCCAGCTCCAGCTCACGGACCCGGACCTGAAGTCCCGTGACCGGGTGGTCAAGAGAAGCGAGAAGGACAGCCTTTACGCGGCGATGGACATCGCCACCGTCTGGCTGAACCGGGCCCTGGCAGGCAAGGAGAAATAAAGCCGGCCGCTTACCCCAACCGTTTTACAAACGATACGAGAAAGGAAGCTACCACTTATGAATCGACTTGCTGGAAAGGCCGCCAAGGTTCTGGCGCTCACTTTCATGACCATGCTCTGCCTGACGCTGACGGCCTTCGCCGCCGACGGGGACCCCCTGGTGGTGGGCATCGGCAAAACCACCGGCTCCTCCCTCCGCCTCCGGTCCGCCCCCTCTCTGGACGCCTCCGTCATCACCATGCTGGACAAGGACTGGATCATCGCCGTACTGGGCGAGGAGGACGGCTGGTATCATGTGGCCCACAACGGGGACGACGGATACGTCTCCGCCGACTTCTTCACCAAGGATGAGGCAACCGAGTTTGAGTACTACGGCCGGATCAACGCCCGGGGCGTCAACGTCCGGGCCGAGGGAAACCTGGACGCCGAAATCGTCAACAACCTGGGCCTGAACAGCGGCGTCACCGTCATCGGGATTGAAAATGGATGGTATAAAATCACCGGACAATACGGCGACGGCTATGTCCGCAGCGACTACATAAGCCTGACCAACCAGACTCCCCTGACCCCCGGCGCCAGCGTGGGCGACAGCAACATCGTGGACTTCGCCCGGCAGTATCTGGGCACCCGGTACAGCTACGGCGGCGCGGCCCCCGGCGGCTTCGACTGCTCCGGCTTCACCATGTATGTGTACAAGCAGTTCGGCGTGTCCCTGCCCCACACGGCCACCGGCCAGTGGCAGAGCGGTCTGGGCACCCGGGTGTACAGCCTGGGCGAGCTCCAGCCCGGCGACCTGGTGTTCTTCAACGACCCCAGCCGCAACGCCGGAAAGGCCTGCTCCCACGCGGGCATCTACGTGGGCGGCGGCCAGATGATTCACTCCTCCTCCTCCCGGAGCGGCGGCGTGATCTACTCCGACCTGACGGACGGCTACTACAATACATACTTCGTAGGCGGCATCCACATCTAAAATTCTTTAGGGGTATGATAAGAGACACGGCTTACGCCGTGTCTCTTTTTTGCCTGTTCAGTTCAGGGGAATCTCAGCTGTACCCCAGCGGACGGCCACCGCCTTGTCCAGGTCGATGGGGACCTCGAAGGGGCCGTATTCCTCGTTCCAGTTCTCGCCGCAGCTGCCCACGGTGTTCTCCAGGAAGACCTCGCTGCCGTCCTCCATCACCACGGAGAGGGACGCGCCGGGATAAATGCCCTCCCTGGGCTCCGACCAGCTGTGCCGGATGCGCATGCCCAGTGGGGACAGGCGCAGGTACTCCATGGTCATGGTGCCGCAGTCCTCGTGTTCCACGGTCACGCCGGACACGTCCGGGGTTCGGCTCTCGATGCCGCCGGAATGGGTCCCGATGTTGAAGTCCCAGCTGCCGGTGAGAACGGGCGTGTAGATCTTGTCCGGACTCTGGACCCAGAGGCCGGGAATGTGGAGCACCTTGTCCGTCCCGTCGCAGAGGTCCGCGTCCTCCATGGACCACAGGCGGACCACAACGGTAAGCACGTTGTCCGTGGGATCGTCGTTCAGCCATGTGTAGTCCAGGGTACAGAGTACGTCCTGCCCGCCGGAGTCCGTCAGAGTGACGCCCTCCGCCAAGGTATCGCCGAAGAGCTGATAATACCCCTCGTCCTCGCCGTAGTCCGGCAGAACCGTGCCCTCCGGGGCCTGGATTTCCAGCATCAAATAGTAGAAGTCCTGGTCCCCGAAGGCCGCCAGGGGCGTCATCGTAGTCCCGTTGGACTCCGCCGCCGGGAGGTCCTTCTGGCTTAAGGTCTCGATGAGTTCCTGCTGGTTCTCATCCAGACCCCCGAAATAGCGTTCCCACAGCGTCCCCGCCGCCACGGCGGAGCCCGCCAGCAGTACCGCCGCCAGCGCCGCCGCCAAACCCATCCTGGCCCAGCGCGCGGGACGGCGGGCAGGGATGACTTTTTCCCTCATCAGGGCGTTCGTCAGGGCCTCCCGGCCCGCGGGGGTGAAGGCCACCCGGTCCAACTCAGTCTGAAATACATTCTTGTCCATAGCTGCCTCCTAACATGGTCCTCAGCTTCGCCTTGCCCCGGTAGAGCCAGGTACTGACCTGGCTGGCCTTACAGCCCATCAGGGCGGCGATTTCGTCAATTCCGTACTCCTCGTAATACCGAAGGTACACCGTCTGCCGGTACTTCTCCGGCAGGGCCAGCACCGCCTCCAGCACCGGGCTCTCCCCCAGTTCCGGCATGGTGACCGCCGCGTCCGCCGCCGCCTCCAGGGAGACCCGTTTCCGGGCCCAGGCGGACTTTTTCAGATCCTTGCAGCAGTTGACGGTCACCCGCAGGACCCAGGCGCGCTGCCGCTCCGGGTCCGGGAAATGCTCCGGGTGGGTCAGCAGCTTTAAAAGCACCGTCTGGCATACGTCCTGGGCGTCCTGGGGATTCCCGGTCCAGGTGTAGGCCACCCGGAGGACCGTATCCGCCCAGCGCTCCACCAGCGCCTCCGCCTCCCGGCGGGTATAGGTGATCTGTTCCGTTGTCATCATCTCCTTTGGAACGGGCCGTTCTGCTGATAAAACGAATCAGGGATGGGAAATCTCACAGCATCGGGGGGAAATTTTTCGCGCAACCGCCCCGGTTGCGTAGCCGGTTGGTGGACGCAACCGGCGCAATCTGCTAGACTGGGCTTATGAAACATGTTTCGACTCTTACAGGGAGGTTATACAAATGAACATTTCCGATATCATCAAACAGGCCCGGGAAGAATTGGGTATGACCCAAGAGGACCTGGCGGAGCGATTGGAGGTCAGCCGCCAGGCCGTCAGCAAGTGGGAGCTGGGGGCCTCCGTGCCCAGCCCGGAGAACCTGGCGCTTTTGGAGGAGGTGCTGGGGGTTGAGTTCCCCGCGCCGGAGGCGGAGACGATTCCCGAGGAGGCAGTCCCCGCGGCCCCGTCCAAGCCGCCCTTTTGGAACTGGAAGCGGGTAGTCCTCCTGGTTTTGGGGATGCTGATTGCGTCGGCCCTGTTCTCGGCTGCACTGTTTACCGCCCTCAGGGCGGAGACAAACGTGGACGTGCCCCGGCCCTCGGCGCCCTATGTCACCGGCGTCTATTTCTACGATGAAAACGCCGCGCCTCTCCAAACGGACCTGGGGGACGGCTGGAACCGCTTCACCGCCGGGGAACGGGTGCTGGTGCTGGTGACATTTGAGGACAGCCCGGAAAACTATGTCAACGCCGTCTCGCTGTTCCTGACCCCCACGGGGACGGAGACCCTGGACCAGCGGGAACAGATCGCGGTCCAGGCGGCGGGAGAGGGCCGGGACTTCGCCCTCTTCTCCTGGGACATCCCGGCGGAGGGGCTGCAAGCACACCTGGAGGCGACGCTGGAGTGCGGCGGCGGGGACCGGGTCACAAAGACGCTGAGCATCACGGCCCCCGCCGTTCTCCCGGAGTCCCCGGAGATACCGGGAATCCTCATCCTGAACGCCGAAGAGATCGGCGCGTTTGAAGGCGACACCGGCTATTATGTGCTGGAAGCCTACGGGGCCCCCTTCGCGGAGGTGGAGTGGACCTCCTCCGATCCCGATGTGGCCCGGGTGGCCAACAATGGATATGTTTTCATCGAAGGCCCGGGCGAGGCCGTCATCACCGCCTCCTGGAAGGACCAGACCGCAGAGTGTGCGTTCCATGTGCTGGCTTCCGGAGAGGAGGTCCCGCCGGACTACCCGCCGTGCATTGTGACACGCGTCTGGTAGTATAAAAAATCAGGGCCTTGACGGCCCTGATTTTTTTCTGGCATTTGTTATCCCTCTTCCGCTAATTTCCTTCCCATGAGCACGCCCATGGCGGAGGACATCATCAGCCCCCTCGTCCAGCCGGAGGAGTCCCCCAGGCAGTGGAGACCCTGAAGGCTGGTGTTGAAGTCCGTATCCATCTTCACCCGGTTGGAGTAGAACTTCAGCTCCGGGGAGTAGAGCAGGGTCTCGTAGGAGGCGAAGCCCGGCACCACGTAGTCCATGGCCTGGATGAAGTTGATGATGTTCATCATGGCCCGGTAGGGCATGGCGGCGGTGATGTCCCCCGCCACCACGTCCGGCAGGGTGGGCCGGATGTTGGACTGGGCCAGCTCCTTCTGCCACGTCCGCTTCCCGTCCAGGATGTCCCCGAAGCGCTGGACCAGAATCTGGCCCGCCCCCAGCATGTTGGTCAGCTCGCCCACCTTCTGGGCGTAGGCGATGGGCTGGTTGAAGGGGACGCTGAAATTGTGGGAGCAGAGGATGGAGAGGTTTGTGTTGTCGCTTTTAAATTCCTTGTAGGAGTGGCCGTTGACCACCGCCAGATCGTTGTCGTAGTTCTCCTGGCTGACGAAGCCGCCGGGATTCTGGCAGAAGGTCCGGACCTTGTTCTTGAAGGGCTTGGGCCAGCCCACCAGCTTGGACTCGTAAAGAACCCGGTTCACCATCTCCATAACTTCGTTCCGGACCTCCACCCGGACGCCGATGTCCACGGTGCCGGGGGCGTGGGCGATGTTGTGCTCCGCACAGAGCCTCTCCAGCCAGTCCGCCCCCCGGCGGCCCGTAGCCACCACGGTGTGCTTGGCGTGAATCTCAAAGTCCTGGCGGCGGTCGGAGACTGTGACGCCCTTGCAGACGTCGTTTTCCAGGATGAGGTTCTGGCACTCGTGGCCGAAGAGGATCTCCACGCCGTTCTCCTGGAGATACCGCTCAATGCCCAGATAAATGTCGTGGGCCTTTTCCGTGCCCATGTGGCGGATGGGACAGTCCACCAGCTTCAATCCCGCCTGGATGGCCCGCTTGCGGATCTCCTTCCGGTCCTCTGGATACTCCAGGCCCTCGATGTGGGTGTCCGCGCCGAAGTCCAAATAGATTTTATCGGCGTAATTGATGGTCTCCTGGGCCAGGTCCGGGCCGATGAGGGTGGGCAGGTCTCCGCCCACCTCGTAGCTCAGGGACAGCTTCCCGTCGGAGAAGGCCCCCGCGCCGGAGAAACCGGTGGTGATGTGGCAGTAGGGCTTGCAGTTCACGCATTTGTTGGTCTGACTCTTGGGGCAGCGGCGGTTTTCGATGCTCTGCCCCTTTTCCACCATGACGATCTTCTGCCTGCTCCCCTTTTTCAGCAGCTCCAGGGCGGTGAAAATACCGGCGGGGCCCGCGCCCACGATGACGACGTCTGCGTTCATAGCGGCTTCTCCTTTTTATAGATTCTTTATGAAAGTAGTTTTATCCCTCACTTGGCCGACAGGTCCTTGGCCCGCCGGACAATGGTCCAGGGGGGCGTCTGCCGGGGCAGCTTCATGTGGAAGACGCTCTGGGGCGTCCGGGGCTCGAAGAGGGGCAGGCCGTCGGCGTCCGCCATCTCCGGGACCACCAGCTCAAAGGGCCGCACATTCGGGCCCACCAGCTCCACCGTGTCCCCGGTACGGAACTTATTGCGGAGGGACAGCGTAGCGTTCCCCTCGTCGTCGCAGTCCGTGACGACGGCGGCTACCTGCCACTCCCGGACGTACCGGGCGTCGTCGTAGTACTGGCCCGGCGGACCGTAGAAAAAGCCGGTGGAATAGGGCCGGTGGCTGACGTGCTCCACCTCGTCCCGCCAGACGGGGTCCAGAGGCTCCCCCGCCGCCAGGGCGTCCAGGCCGTGGCGGTAGGCGGCGGTGACCACGGCGGCGTAATAGGCGGACTTGGCCCGGCCCTCGATTTTCAGGCTGTCCAGAAACTGGAGATCCGCCAGGTGGTCAATCATGCACATGTCACGGGAGTTCAGGATGTAGGCCCCCCGGCCGTCCTCCTCGATGGGGAAGAACTCGCCGGGGCGCTTCTCCTCCACAAGCGCGTACTTATAGCGGCAGGGCTGGGCGCAGGCCCCCCGGCTGGAGTCCCGGCCCGTCATATAATTGCTGAGGAGGCACCGCCCGGAGTAGCTGACGCACATAGCCCCGTGGACGAAGGCCTCCAGCTCCAAAGAGGCGGGGGTCTTGTCCCGGATGGTCCGGATCTCCTCCAGGCTCAGCTCCCGGGCCAGGATGATCCGGGAGGCCCCCAGGTCGTGCCAGGCACGGGCGCACTCGTAATTGGTGACCCCGGCCTGGGTGGAAACGTGGCGGGCGGCGTGGGGGGCGTACTTCCCCGCCAAGCGGAAGGCCCCCATATCCGCCAGAATGACGGCGTCCACCCCGGCGGCCTCCAGCGCCTCCAGGTGGGCGGGGAGGCGGTCCATTTCCCCATTCCGGGGCATGGTGTTCACAGTACAGTGGACCCGGACGCCGTGGGCGTGGGCAAAGGCCACGGCCTCCGCCAGGCCCTCGGGGGAGAAGTTCCCCGCGAAGGCCCGCATGCCGAAGTCCGTTCCCGCCAGGTACACGGCGTCCGCCCCGTAGAGCACCGCCATGCGCAGGCGCTCCATATCCCCCGCCGGGGCCAGCAGCTCCGGCCGCTTATCCGCCATACTGGTCACTCTGAACAAAGGCGGTGTGTTCGCCCAGGGTGGCAAAGTAGTGGTGCCGGTTGTCCTTGCCCAGGGCATAGAAGTAGTATTCGGTCTCCGCCGGCTCCAGCGCCGCGGAGATGGCGGCCAGGCCGGGGTTGGCGATGGGCGTGGGGGGCAGGCCCTTGTGGAGATAGAGGTTATAGGGCGTGTCCGTTTCCAGGTCCGTCTGGGTGATGGCCCCCTCGTGTCCGGGCAGGCCGTAGAGCAGGGAGGCGTCGATCTGGAGCAGGCCGTTGGTCCCCGCCTTGTCTCCGGGGCCGTCCAGGCGGTTGTAGATGACGGAGGCGATGTTGGTTTGGTCCGTGCCGTCGGTCTCCCGCTCGATGAGGGAGGCCACGGTGATGATCTCCTTTAGATCATAGCCCTTTTCCTGCCAGGCGGCCAGCAGCTCGTCGTCGATTTTGCTGTTGAAGTTTTTAATCAGGCGGTTCAGGGCGCCCGCGGGCTTCTCATTTACATAGAACTCGTAGGTGTCCGGGAAGAGGAAGCCCTCCAGGCGGCTGATGTCCTCGGATTCGTTGTCAATGAAGTCATAGTCGAAGTCGGCGGTCTGGGCCGCTTCCGTCAGGGCCGCCTCGGTATTCACGCCGTTTTTCGCCAGCACGGCGATGGTCTGGGCCACGGTGTAGCCCTCCGGAATGGTGACCTGGACGGTCTCCGCCGTCATGTTTCCGGCGGAGCTCCGCATCCCCAGCACCAGGGCGTGGTAGTCCATGTCCGTGTTCAGGGCGTGGGACCCCATGCCGATCTTTTCCTCCGCGTGGGTGACGTTGGCGTAGAGCTTGAAAAACCAGGGATACTCGATGAGCCCCGCGGCCTTGAGCTTGTCGGCCACGGTGTCCACGGTGTCCTCGGAGGAGACCTCCACCACCATCTCCACCGGCGGGGAGCCCGCCCGGTTGAAGGAGCAGAAGTCGCTGAACAGCAGCCAGCCCGCGCAGCCAAGCAGCGCCGAGGCCAGGGCCACAAAGATCAAATGCAGCAGAAGGAACAAAAGCGGGTGCATCCTCCGCCGCCTCCGGCGGCGCTTCTTCGGACGCTGGGAAGCGGGGTGGGACGGGGCGGGCTGCTCCCGCCGGACCTGTCCGGCGTCCCAGCTGGCGGTGTCGCTGTTGTGGTATTCGGCCATGTTGAAAAACCTCCTCGCGCGGCGCGCTCCCCCGGAAAATTCTCTTTTTGAAAAAGGACAGGATGAATTTTCAAGGGGTCAGGCTCCCGGCGGGAACCGGGAGCATAGAATATCTCAAATCCAAGGTCCCGACGCCGCCGGGCGCGGGTCCAAAGAAAGGTGACTGAATATGTGCTTTAACAATGGAAACGACAACGGCTGCCTCTGGATCGTCCTGATTATCATCCTGTTCTGCTGCTGCGGATGCGGCGGGAACAGCTGGGGCTGGGGCGGAAACAACTGGGGCGGCGGATGCGGCTGTGGCTGCGGATGCAACAACGGAGGATGCGGATGCTCCGGCGGGTGCAACTGCGGATGCAACTGCAACTGCGGATGCAACGACTCCTGCTGTTAAGTTCTCGGCGGAACGGGACGCTCCGGCGTCCCGCTTTCGCCGCCCGTCAGCGGGACAGGCAGCCGTTCACAAGAGCGGCCACTTCCCGGTGAATATCCTCCGGCGTGCGGGGGAACCCCCCGGCGGCGCAGTTCACCACGAACCAGCCCTGGGCCCGCGCAATTTCCCCGGCGCACTCCCGGCAGCGGCGGAGGTAGTCCCCGTCCCGCTCGTGAATGTCGGCCTCGGTGTTTGTCTCCGCCTCCCGGCGGCGCATGAGCCGGTTCGCCGCCTCCGTGGGCATGTCCAAGTACAGCACCAAGTCCGGCTCGGGAAGCCCCAGGCGGCGGTACTCCAGATCAAAGAGCCAGTCCAGAAACGCCCGCCGCTCCTCCGGGAGGAGCTTGGAGGCCTGATGGACGGCGTTGGAGGTGGTGTAGCGGTTGGCCACCACCACGCCGCCGGACTCGTAAAATTCGCCCCAGTCCTCTTTGTAGGAGGCGAAGCGGTCCACGGCGAACATGACGGAGGCGGCGCAGGCGTTCACGTCCCCGGGGGTCCCCCCCAGGGCGCCGTGAAGATAGAGATTCGCGGGCTCGGCAAAGGGGTTGCCGTACCGGGGAAAGTCGATCTCCCGGCAGGAGATGCCCCGGGCCTCCAGACTCTGGAGCAGGAGTTTCGCCTGGGTGGCCTTGCCGGAGCCGTCGGTACCCTCCAGAACAATCAGCGTTCCCCTCATTTCCGGCGCTTCTCCCTCTCCACGTGGACCAGGAACAGCGGCAGCTTCATCATCCGCCCCGCCCGGCGGGGGTCCTTGCACAGGCGGTAGAACCACTCCAGGCCGTGGTCGGACCAGAATTTCGGGGCCCGCTCCACCACTCCGGCAAACACGTCCAGGCTTCCCCCCAGGCCGCAGAGAAGGCGGGCCCCGGTGGCTTTGCCCTGCTTGTACATCCAAAGCTCCTGCTTCGGGGCCCCCAGGCAGACGAAGACGCAGTCCGCTCCGCTCTGCCGGATGGCCTCGATCACAGGACCGTCCTCTTGAAAATAGCCGTCGCGGGTCCCGGCGATTTTCAAGCCGGGGTATTTCGCCGCCAGCCGTTCCCCGGCGGCCTCCGCCACGCCGGGCTTGGCTCCCAGGAGGTAGAGGGACAGGCCCTCCGCCGCCATGCGCTCCATGAGCCCGGCGGCGAACTCAATGCCGGGGACCTTCTCTTTCAGAGGCGTGCCCAGCATCTTCGCTCCCTTCACCACGCCGACGCCGTCGGGCAGCACCAGGTCCGCGGCGTTCACCGCCTGGCGGGCGGCGAGATTTTCCCGGCAGATCTCCACGATCTCCGGGTTGGGGGTCGCCACGTAATGGGTTCCGGGACTGCGGAGCAGCTCTATGCCCCGGTCTACCGCCTCGTCCATGGTCAGATTGTCAAAGCCGACGCCAAGCACATTGATTCGCATAGGTTCACCTCATGTTCCAAAAACCGGTATCCCCGCATAGTATTACCATTTTATAACCACAGTATAGCATAGGTCAGCGCTCTTGTCCATCGCCAAATGTCTCCGTCTTCCGCCCCAGGGGGTAGGGCAGTTGGGCCAGCACCACCGCCGCCAGCATCAGGGCGCAGCCCAGGTACTCCCGGCCCGTCATCCGGTTTCCGAGAATCAGCGCCCCGGCCACGGCGGCGAAGAGGGACTCCATGCTCATCAGCAGGGACACCACCGCCGGGTTGGAGTCCTTCTGGGCCAGGATCTGGAGGGTGTAGGCCACGCCGCTGGAGAACACGCCAACATAGAGCACCGGGCCCAGATACTTGGGCAGCAGCTCCAGGGGCGGCGGCGTTTCCATAAAGGCCCCGGCGGCAGAGACGATGGTCATGACCAAAAACTGGGCGCAGGACAGCGCCACGCCGTCCACCTTGTTGGTAAAGTAATCCACCACCAGGATCTGGGCCGTGAAGCAGAAGGCGCACACCAGCACGTACAGGTCCCCGCCGGTAATGGTCAGCTCCTCGGTGACGCAGAGGCAGTACAGCCCCCCCACCGCC
>VSMY01000006.1 GCA_009773995.1 Oscillibacter sp.
GTCTTCACATTTGGCAAACTTATCTTTTATATCAGTTATGGTAATTTGTGCACGTTGCTTGAAACTTTGCACGGCAAAATCAGCATCAAAGTTCTTAAGCCAAGACAAATCCATTATTGCTTCCAGAATATCTGAGAGAGTTGTAGAAATATCTTCTGGGTCAATTCTAATAAATTGGACAATGGCTTTTCCTGAAACCGGGATTGCTCTTAACTCAAGAATCTTCATGCCATCACCTCACAAAATTACATTTGTAAGGATAGCCCAATCGTCGCTTTGTATATCGTTAGAATATTTTTCTGTGCAGATACAAAGCTCCTGACTCTGCTTATCCTCCCGAACAAAGCCGCCGCGCAGACCATACTTCGCCAGATAGTTTTTCAAAACCTCAAATTTTCTGGGAGAGAAGATATCAATATCCTCGCTCTTTCCCGTCCGATCAAAGCCGCCCTTGGTTTCGATGATCCATATCTTGCTCCGGACGCTGATGATATAATCCGGGAAGAAGGACTTCAGTTTGCCGAAGCTGTCCATATACACGATGGAAAAATACTCCGCGCCCTTGTCGCCGTTCTTGTAGAACCAATCCACGGTATCACAGGTTTCGCAAAATCGCTCAAATTTCTTTTCTGAGGCAGATCGCGGCTCCACTGAGGTCAGATAGCCCATATACACGTTCTTTTCCATCTCCGCCTGGGACTTCGCCGTGCCATCATAGGTAAACAGGCAGGACTGAGGAATATGGAACTCCACCGTGGTAATACTGGGTGTTTTGATGATTTGCTGATCCAGCATGACTGCCATCGACTGCCGCACATCGTTTTTGATGCGATAGGCGTTGTTCAGCACAAAAGCGTAGACCTCCCGCGTCTCCAACGTAAGCAGCTTGTTTACGTACTTGGTATTCTTGTCAAAGAGTCGCCGCAGGATGGTATTCATCTGCGCATACTCCAGCCCCACTCTCAGAGCGATCTCCGCCACACGGTGGTGATACTCCCGACCATGGGTATGGGTGTCAAGCTTCGTCCAGATGTTGACCGTGTTCAAATCCGCAAACTTGCCGCTGTCCATCGTTGTGACCGCGCCGGACTTTGTATAGTCCACAATGTCGGATGAGAACACATAGCCCGCTGTTTCCAGTCTTGCCCGGTTCTCGGCAGCGTTGGTTCCAGTGTGGTAGGTCTGAGTGAAATACTGCGCCATGGCCGTCAGCGCGGCGGCAGCGTCACGGGGCTGGGTCAGACTGGACTTCTGCTCGCTGGTCAAAGTGATTTGCTTGAACTCTGGCCTCAAATACAGCGTGGCGGCGTCCAGAGCGCCCTTGCCCAGGTTCATCTTGACGCCCTCGGTGAATTTCTCATCCAGGGTGTAGAGATAGCAGCTATCCAGCAGATCACTACTGTAGTGTTTCGCCTCTGGCATCCGGCGGATGCGGCCAATGGTCTGTATCTCAAAGGTCTCGCCCATGTTGTCCCGGAGCTTCACAAGGATATGGGCGCGAGGGCAGTCCCAGCCAGTGGCGACCGCCTGCTTGATGATGACCGCGACCTGTGGGGCGTCGTTGCGCTCAATGTCCTCCAGATTTTCGTGTCTCTTGGACAGCCAGACCGCCATCTGGCCGTTCTCATGGGTGATGCCCCTGGTCTCAAACCATCGCTCAATCTCATCCTGCATGACGTCATTTTTGTTGGGGATCTGAACAATGATAAGCGGATTGATTTTTGTGCCCTTTTGGAGAAACGCGCTGTGCAGCTCTCGCTGCTTCTTTAACGCCTGCTCCAATAAGAAAGCAATTTGATTTTCCACCTGGATGTTCTGGGGAAAATTCTCGTTGATGATCAGCATCTTTTTGATGAGTTCTTCCGCAATCACGTCCGCTTCTGGGATGTCGATCAGGTGGGCCTTGGGGTAGTTTTTCGGCGTGGCAGAACAGCGGATGATCTTTTCCGGGGCGAAATACTGGAGGATGTCCGCCGCTTTCACCGTGTCGTTCTGATGACTCTCGTCCACGATGACGATGAAAGAAAGCCCGCTGTTTTTGGCGTTTCGGATATGCTCCAGAAAATTGGTGCGCTCGCCGTCCTTCAAGGCATTGTTGCCCTTCTTCGTCAGCTTCTCCCAGTTGATGAAACATGCGTCGTTTTCCTCAAAGCCGGAGGTCATCACATCCGCCAGCAGCTTGGTGTGGCTGAGGGGGATGTACTTGTCCATCTTGGCCTTGCTCTGCTCCTCCAGGTCGCCCTTGCCGGGGGTTAGCCAGATAAAGACCTTGCCAAAGCAGCTCTTGCCGTACTCGTCCATGAAGTGGGTCAGGATGATGGTTTTGCCGCTGCCGGTGCAGCTTTTCAGAATGATCTCCTGCTCTGGGCCGGACATGGCCTCCATCAGATCGGCGATGGCTTTCAGCTGAAAATTTGCAAGCCGCATGGTCAGCCCTCCAGTTCTCGATAGTAGTAGTCAGGGATGATATTGACCCGAATACCTCGCTCTTTGATGGCGGCGTCCTGCTCCCCAGTTGGCAGGATGTCGTGGCCCAGGTACAAGGTATGGCACTTGGAAAACGCCTCGGGGCGGGCGATGAAGTCCGCCAATTCTTCATCGGTCAGCACAATGGCAATATCGGCGTTTTCGATAAAGTTGATGCCGTTCTCCAGCTCTACCAACTCCCGGACATGGCACAGAAGCTCGTCCGCATACTCGTAATAGAGCTGCTCGTTGATGGGTACATAGTCGATGCGATAGTATTTCAGACTGGCCGTATAGCCTTCCCGCTCGATCACCCGCTTGATGCGCTCATAGGTCACATTCCGGCAGATGTCGTTTTCGTTGTTGGTGCAGAGGATGAATCTCCGGCGGCTATCGGGGTTTTCACAATTATACCGCAATGTAGCTTGTCCAAAGGTTCCACTACCAGAAAAGAAGTCGAGCATCACAGCCTTGGGTTTGCCTATCGTACCAATTTGAATAACATACTTCAAAAGATTAACAGGTTTAGGATATGGAAACACTTTTCTATCAAATAGTTTTCCAAGATCAGAGGTTCCCTCTTTTGTCATTCCTACGGTTTCGGGTAAATGTGTTGTTGTGGAAGAAATTCCAGAAATGCCTCCGGTTTTTTTTAATGCCTTTGCTTCATCTTCATCTCGGTAATATCGCATTTGAGGTTTGGAAATTTTCAAAAATGGGTAGTCACCCGGGAAAATAATCTTCTTCTCTTTTAAATATTGCGGTAATGTATCTACCGTTACTGCCCATACGCGGTTAGGATTAACCGGATATTCCGCTCCGTTTTTCGGATCAACCAGGGTAAACGCACTGTTGGGACGTTCTTCGGCTGTCCGCTGTGTTGTCAAATCGTGGACTCTCCACTCTCTACTCGGAATATCGTCAGTCACAAAATACTTGCGCTGATTTTCCCTACGGGTAAATGCGTTAAATTTTCCGCTTGCCGCATAAATTAGAATCCATTCATAGTCTTGAGAAACTCCAAAGGGAACATCTGTCTTTGCCGTCCTTTTTCTCCAAGGTATCATTCCCGCATAATTATCTTCACCATAAATCCTGTCACACAAGAGCTTTAAGTTCGCTTGCTCATTATCATCAATACTGAGGAAAATCACACCATCAGGAGCCAAAAGTCTCTTTGCAATTTCTAAGCGCTTTGCCATGAAAGAAAGCCATTTTGAATGAATATAGCTGTCCGATTTTGTAATGAAATTATCATCATATTTAAAATCGTCTATTCCTCTATTATACGGAGGATCAATGTAAATCAGGTCGATTCGCCCCCGATGGGTCTTTTCCAGCAGCTGCAACGCCGCCAGATTGTCCCCTTCTAGCAGGAAGTTCATCTCGCCGCCGTTGTCAATCAGCAGCGGCCTTTCCTCCGTCAGCACAGGGGTGTGCCCTGCCAGCACCGTGTCAATGGACTCCTGGTGTTCCTCGAAAATCAGGCCATACTTCTTGCCGTTCACGTCTCTCTCCAAGTCAGAGAGGTAGGTCAGCAGCCTGCCGGTGTTCTCATCCTGGAGTGCGGCGGCAATGTAGGCACGGATGGCGGAAATTTTGGAGAGCAGGTCGTCCCGCTTTTGTTTGGAGAGGTTGGTGGACATATTAGTTTCCTCCCGGATGTTTGTAAAGTTCCTTTGTAATCTTCTCTGCTCCAAGCGCCAACAGAAATTGGCGGCAAGCTGCTGCGGCATCTTGAATTGTTTGCGCAGGTATGCGCACTGCGTTGTATACGCCCGCTTCAACGGGATGTTTGCTTGAAACTTCTTGAATGTGTTGGCTTACGGCGTTCCAATCGTTTTGAAAAACCAGACAGTCAAGCTTTTCAATCTCATCAATAATATCCACGACATCTTTGTTTTCGTGGAACTGCTTCAAATACTCCAAATCTATCATAAGTGGCTCCTCAAAATAGTTTTTGCCATTATACCATATTTTGTGGAAAAATGGGAGAGGTATTTGTATAAGTCACAAACATTTTAAGAGGTTGGCATTACCGCATTGGGGTCCAAAACCATGACCTCTCGCCCCAACTTCCTGGCGTACCTCACTGTCATCGCCGTTCCGCCCCGCCACTCGCCGTTGTAAACGGCCAGTAGGCAGGCGGCGTGATCGACTAGGTAGTGGTTACGTTTGAGCATACAGCCCTCACAGTATTCCTGGCTCACATACACAACCTCATCCGCCTGCTCCAGGATAGAAAAATAGCGTTCCCGCGCCGAAGCCGACCATCCGTCCGCCTGTCCCTCGCAGGGCAGGACACAGTGGAGTTGCAGCGCGGGATTTTCTTTTTTCAAGGCCAAAACCGTCAGAGCTGCCCAAGTGTCTGCCCCCTCCGCCATGCCGGAGAAGAAGTCCATATACCCAACGTCCACCAGCTTGGCGATCTCTCCGGCAAGCGTTTCTTTCAGCGCGACACACCGGGCATCGGCCTCGTTGTAGCCCCAGGGGAACTTCCTCGGACGATGGCCGGTGAATGCACAACACTGTTCAATCATAGTAATTAGCCTCCTTTTATATGGCTAAATAATAGCCATATTGCATGGCTATTATATCAGCCATAATAGGAACTGTAAAGGGGGCTGGAGTCAATGATCCATTATGCGCCATTGTGGAAAACGATGGAGGAACAGAAGGTAACGACTTATACTCTGCGGTTCAAACACGGCATGAGCCATGCGACCGTTCAGCGCCTCCAGGCCAATATGCCGGTATCGACACATACGCTGAATAAGCTGTGTACGATCTTGAATTGCCGCCTGGAAGATGTGGCGGAGTACGTCCCCGACAAATAACAGCTCTACGGTCTGCGGGTGCAGAACCCTAGAGCTGTTTGCCTTTTGAGGGACAAACGCGGTGCGTATAAACTCCGCATTTTGATACTGCTTTATACGCATAGTTAAGGATCATTTCATGTTATGCGTATAATGATTGTATAAAATGCGTATTAGGGTAGGCTTTGATTCTATAAGGCGGCAATAATGCGGCGTTAATACGTACAGGCAGAGCGAGGAATCCAATCGTACGTATTAACGCCGTATTATGCGCATATAAGCATATCTTGTATCTATACTCGAGAAAGTCAAAGAAAAACACAATATATAGAAAAATTTATTGACATAGAGAGTATCTTGTGGTACCATTTAGCTTGTAATTGATTGTTTGTGCGTCACGGTGAAATTCCGTGGGTAGGCTGTATGCCTACCGGCAGACGTAAGAGCTGCATTGCATACGTTGTTAAGGTTGTACGCTTCGGCTGAAGGGGAGGCGCTCTAAAGGGCGCAGTATGCCCATTGGCCGAATTTCGGATTTCAAACTGACCGGTATTTACCGGGGGACGACTTTGCCTATGGGCTAAAATGTAAGATTGCTTGTGCTCTCATGAGAGTACGAAAGGTTTCAAAGACTTTTCGTGCTCTTTTTTGCATTTTTTGGAGTTTTCAGCTCACTCAGAGCAACCGATGGCCCTGCCAGCCGCCGGCCAGGAAAACAGGATGCTGCACAGGTCAGCACTGCCATACCCTCCCCGCTTTGAGGTTTGCGGGGGCACAGGGTGGATAACCTCAGAGGCCGTTGGCAGCGGCCTCACCTCTCATGGGCTCCGACACCGCGTCGGTCCGGCAGCGTGAGGGAAGCACATCCCGCGATCCCAGCTGGAGGGATCACAGGACACACGCGGCATACGCCGCAGCCGAGTTGAGCGGTTTGTGTTCACGGCAGCCTGTAAGGGCAGGGTGAAATCATCCTACGCTGTATCGTACTCACCATCGTACAATTCCAAATAGAGACAGACGCACTCCGCACAATGTTCATTGTCCTTAAAGTCCTGCAATTTCAGGGTTTTCAGCAGCAGAGACGGTGGAGAAAACGGACTGCCTCATCAGAAATCAGGCAGAAACAGCTGCCTGTGCCACTGGGCAAACTATGCCCATTTGAACATCATTTGTAAAAATAAGGAGCAATGCTATGACAATAAAAACGCAAAATCCCGGTATCTACCAAACCCTTATCGCCCAGTTGGACAAGGTTGCCCGGCATAACCGACAGGGCAGCTTCCGCACCAAGGAGCGATACTACGAGGCCATGCAGCGGTTCTGTAAATTTCTTTCGGAGGAATACCGGCTGCAAAAGCTGGCAAACATCAACGGCAAGCACCTGACTGCCTATGTCCTCTATATGCAGGATCGGGGCAAATCCGCCTCCACCATCAAGACCGACCTGGCGGGCATTCGTTTCTTTCACGACAAAATGGAGCGTACAAAATACCGCCTGCCCTCCAACGATGATCTGGCGGTGGAGCTGGAGCGCCGGCGGTTCGGTGGGGTAGACCGCACGTGGAGTACCTCAGAGTTTAACCGGTTTCTGGCACACTGTATGACGGACGGCCATGAGGATTACGCCGCCGTCGCCTGCCTGACCTGGTACGCCGGACTGCGCATCCACGAGTGCTTCCGCATTGATACAGCCACGGCGGAACAGGCCCTCCGGGAAAACGCAATCACGATCAAAGGAAAGGGTGGCAAGGTCCGCACTGTCCCTATCAACGAGAGCATTTCCATCGAACTGAAAAAACTGCTGGCTGTCACCAAGCGGGGACACAAGCTGTTTGTCCCGGACGGCGTGCCCACCGACGTCGCCATCGCCCGGCTCCAGCAGTACATCTATCAGGGGCGGCCTCAGATCCAGGACGAGGATTCCACTCGCCCCATGACCCACCATGGCCTGCGCCACAGCTTCGCCGCCCGGACCTATCAGGAATTAATCGACAGCGGTATGAGTCCGCTCAGCGCTAGTCTGCGAGTTTCTCGGCTTCTGGGCCATGAGCGGCCTGATGTCACCCGGGGCTATCTGGCATCTGTAAAGGACGGTGCTGATGGGAAATAGTGGGATAAATCACCCTGTTCCAGTGCAAACTAGCCCCGGAGGCGATGCAATGGAACAGCAGACCATCACCATGGGCCAGGTCACCTACGAGCTGCGGCGGGTCTTTCAAGGGACACGCACCCTCTCTGAGCTGATGGCGGAGCGAATTGCCCAAAATATTCCAGTCGCCCAGTCCGTTGACGGAGGCGGCGGCCATGGGGTATAATCAAACCAGTGGGCCGGTTCACCGGAGGAGGCGAGCATGAAAACCGGCAGATTCACACTGGCGTTTGCTTACCTGCGGCTGTCCAATGAGGAGGCCCAGGGCGGGGAATCGTCCAGTATCACCAACCAGCGCATGATCGTGCAGAACTATTGCAAACAGAACAACATCACCCTCGTCCGGGAATTTGTGGACGACGGCTACTCCGGAGGCAACTTCAACCGCCCCGGCTTCAAGGAGATGCTGAAGCAGCTGGAGCAGGGCAAGGCCAACCTGGTCATCACCAAGGACTTGTCCCGGCTGGGCCGCGACATGCGGGAGGCCAGCTACTACGCCGAGCAGTTCTTCCCGGAGCACGGCATCCAGTATATCGCCATTGCGGACAACTTCGACACAGAGCACGACAACATCATGGCCCCCTTCCTGTTCGCCATGAACGAGGTCTACCTCCGGGACGGCTCCCGCAAGGTCAAGGATGTGCTGCGGAACAAGCGGGAGAGCGGCCAATATTGCGCCTGTCCGCCCTACGGCTACCGCAAGGACCGGGAGAACCGGCACCGCCTGGCTCCCGACGAGGCCACCGCCCCGGTGGTGGAGCGCATCTTCCGGCGGGCGGCGGCGGGGGACTCCTCCCGTAAGATCGCCCTGGACCTGAACGCCGACGGGATGATCCCGCCGCTGAAGTACCGGGTGCTATACCGGGACGAATTCAGCGAGGAGGGGGCGTCCCATGCCTCGGACACCTGGAACTACACTACAGTGAAGCGCATCCTGAAAAACCCGGTGTACCTGGGGCACACCCTGCTGGGCCGGAGCAAAAAGGTCAGCGTCAAGTCCAAGAAGAAGGTGGCTGTTCCCCGGGACAACTGGGCAGTCACGGAGGACACCCATCCGCCCATCGTGGACGAGGCCCTGTTCCAGCGGGCGCAGGAGAACCTGGGCCGGGGCAGCCGGGACTACCGGGCCTATGACCATGTACGGAAGAGTATCTTCGGCGGCGTGGCGGTGTGCGCCAAATGCGGACACGCCCTGTGTTCCTGCGGCACGGTGTACAAGGGGGAGCGGGAGAAATACTGGTATCTCTCCTGCACCCACCAGCGCCAGGACATCGCCAACCCCTGCCAGGGAGTGCGCATCCGCTACGCCGACCTGGTAGAGCTGGTGCGGCAGGATCTGAACAGCCTGCTGGCCCTCAGTGATGAGGAAGTGGAGACGCTGGTCCAGGAGGCGGTCAGGCGGATGGGCAGCGAAGAGAACCTCAAGACCCGGCAGCTGAAAAAGGAGCGGGCCGAGGCCCGGATCATGGCCATCGACAAAATTGTCACCAAACTGTACACCGACAACGCGGTGGGCAAGCTGGACGACGACCGCCTAAGCCGTATGGTGGCCGACCTGGAAAAGGAGTCCGCCGGGCTGAAAGCAACTCTGGAGGAGCTGAACGCCCCCAGTCCCGCCCAGCAGACGGCGGACAGCTACGCCCGGTTCTTTGAGCTGGCCCGGTCCTACACCCATTTGGACCAGCTGGACCGGGATACCCTGGTCACCTTTGTGGACCGCATCGAGATCGGCCCCAAGGTTTATGAGGACGGCAGCCACAGAATACCGGCTCGGGCCAATCAGCCCTACCGGCAGAGTGTGCGGATTTTCTACAAATTCATCGGGGAATTGGCGGAAAACGGCGAAAAATGTTCGGATGGGAAACCCGCTTAAGATGGAGGAGGTACACCAAGGGAGGTCGGCGTCAACCTGAAGGAAGGCTACAACGGCGACCTGACCAGCCGGGAGGCCGGCTCCGTCGGCGGCCAGATGGTCAAGAAGATGTTACCCATGAGAACTGCGAGATTTGAGAGGGCGGACAGAACGGCTATAGGGCATCGGGTGATGGTTACATATCGGGCGGGACTATACCTGTAAAGTGAATAGAAAGAAAACCCACCCGCAGGGAAACAGCTCTCTGCGGGTGAATTGTGCATTTTCGATTGATTTTTCTTCTCTTATCTGTTATGATGTTTCTAGGAACATAACAACATAAGAACTAATATAAGAAAAGTCTTACTTATCCCCTTTCTTTCTTATGTTCTTGCAGCTTAAATAAGGAGTGTGCTTATGCTGGAAGAAGAATTTGGAAAACTGCTTTTAAGAGTTCAGCAGCGAAATTGCGAGGAACAGACCCTGGAGGTCAAGGCCGCCAACAAGGGATGTCCGGAGCGGCTCTATGACACGTTTTCTGCCTTTGCCAACCAGAACGAGGGCGGGATGCTTTTATTTGGTCTGGATGAAAAACAAGGGTTTGCCAAGGTCGGGGTCTATGATGCCCAGGACCTGCAAAAGAAGCTGATGGAGGTGGGCGAATCCATGACACCGGTGGTGCGTCCTGTTTTGTCTGTCTATGTGGAGGGGGCTATGCTGTTTGTGGCGGCGGAGATTCCCCCCCTGGATCTGGCAGAGCGGCCCTGCTTCAAAACAGCCCGGGGCCGGCTCAAGGGTTCCTTCATCCGGGTAGGAGACGCGGATAAGCCTATGACGGAGTATGAGGTTTACAGCTACGAGGCCTACCGCAAGCGGAGCCGGGACGATCTGCGTCCGGTGGAGGGGATCTCATTGTCCGCACTGGATCCGGTTCAACTGGAGCAGTACCTGCTGAAGCGCAAGCTGGATCGCCCCAATTTTGCCTCTGTTCCGACGGAACAGCTCTATGAACTGACCGGACTGCAAAAGGAGGGACAGTTTACCCTCACAGCGGTCCTGCTGTTTGGCCTGTATCCCCAAGCCTATTTTCCGCAGCTCAGCATTATTGCATCCCGTGTGCCGGGTACTGAGATGGGTGAAGTGGATGAAACAGGGCAGCGGTTTCTGGACAGCAAACGCATTGAGGGCAGTCTGGTGGAAATGCTGGAGGGTGCGGTCAGCTTCCTGCGAAGTAATATGCGCATGGCTGTGCGCATTGATCCTAAAACAGGAAAGCGGCAGGATATGCCGGAATATCCCCTTGACGCCCTTCGGGAAGCGGTTTTGAACGCGCTGGTCCACCGGGATTACAGTACCCATACAGAAAATATGCCCATCCAGCTGATCATGTTTTATGACCGGGTGGAAATTCGAAACCCTGGCGGACTTTATGGGCGTTTGACGGTGGATCAACTGGGAAAGATCCAGCCGGATACCCGAAATCCGGCCGTGATCACCGCAATGGAAGCCTTGGGACAGACGGAAAACCGCTATTCCGGTATCCCAAGAATCCGCCGTGCCATGGCGGAGGCCGGCCTGCCCGAACCGGTATTCCGGGATGACCGCTGGGAATTTTCCGTCTGCCTCTATAACAAGGAGGCGGCAGAACAGCCTCCAGAACGCAAACCGGCGCTTTCCGCTGAAAAACTGCCCTTGGACGACCGCGGACTGCTTAACTTTTGCAGGACGCCCCGCACGCGAAAGGAAATTGTGCGTTTTTTGGGGATTGCCTCCGGTCAGTACGCTACCCGGCGCTACCTGGAGCCGCTGGTGAAATCCGGGATGATTTTGATGACCCTCCCGGACCGGCCCAAAAGCCCGAAGCAGACCTACCAGACAAATCCGGATATCCGGTGATCAATCATAAAAACCAGAAAGAGAGAACCGCTATGATTACAGGCGAACTGAAAAACAAGATCAACGCCCTCTGGGAGATCTTCTGGACGGGCGGCATTACCAACCCTCTGGACGTGGTGGAGCAGATGACCTACCTGATGTTCATCCACGATCTGGATGAGACAGACAATCTGCGCGCCAAGGAGAGCGCCATGCTGGGCTTGCCCTACAAGAGTATGTTCGGGGAGGAGGTCCAAATTGGGGAGCGGACTGTCCCGGGCAATCAGCTCAAGTGGTCGGTATTCCACGACTTCCCCGCCGGGAAGATGTACACCGTGGTGCAGGAGCAGGTGTTCCCCTTCATCAAGAACCTCCACGGGGACAAGGGCAGCGCCTACGCCAAGTACATGGACGACGCCATCTTCAAAATCCCCACACCGCTGATGCTGGACAAGGTTGTCACCGCCCTGGACGAGATCTACGCCCAGATGGCCCAGCTCCGGGACGGCGATGTGCGGGGAGACGTGTATGAGTTCCTTCTGTCCAAAATCGCCACCGCCGGGGTGAACGGCCAGTTCCGCACGCCCCGGCATATCATAAAAATGATGGTGGAGCTGATGGCCCCCGGTCCAGACGAGGTCATCTGCGACCCGGCCTGCGGTACGTCGGGCTTTCTGGTGGCGGCTGGGGAGTACCTGAAAGCCAACCGCAAGGAGGAAATCTTCTTCAACCGGGAGAAGAAAGCCCACTACATGAACGCCATGTTCCACGGCTTCGACATGGACCGCACCATGCTACGCATCGGGGCCATGAACATGATGACTCACGGGGTGGACAACCCCACCATCGAGTACCGGGACAGCCTGTCCGACCAGAACCCGGACCGTGAAAAGTACTCCCTCATCCTGGCCAATCCCCCCTTCAAGGGCAGCCTGGACGCGGATATCGTGTCCGCCGACCTGCTGAAGCTGTGCAAAACCAAGAAGACTGAACTGCTGTTTTTGGCCCTGTTTTTGAAAATGCTCAAGGTGGGCGGGCGGTGCGCCTATATCGTTCCGGACGGCGTGCTGTTCGGGTCCTCCAAGGCCCACCGGGATATCCGCCGGGAGCTGGTGGACAACCACCGCCTGGAGGCGGTTATCTCCATGCCCTCGGGGGTGTTCAAGCCCTACGCCGGGGTGTCCACCGGGGTGCTTATCTTCACCAAGACCGGCCACGGCGGGACGGACCAGGTGTGGTTTTACGACATGCGGCCGACGGCTTCTCCCTGGACGACAAGCGCGCCCCCGTGGCGGAGAACGACATCCCCGATATCGTCGCCCGGTTCCATAACCTGGCCGGGAAAGCGGACCGGGCCCGGACTGAGCAGTCCTTCCTGGTGCCCAGGGAGGAGATTGTGGAGAATGGCTACGATCTGTCCATCAACAAGTACAAAAAGACCGAGTATGTCCCCGTGGAGTACCCGCCCACCAGCGAGATTTTCGTCCAGCTGCGCCAGCTGGAAGCCGAGATTCAGAAGGGACTGGAGGAATTGGAGGGGATGGTGTGATGGCGAGATTGGGGGACATTTTTACAATATCTTCTGGTGGAACACCAGATAAAAGACAGGCGAAGTATTATGAAAATGGAACTATTTCATGGGTGAAAACAGGAGATTTAAAAGAAAAATATGTTTCACATATAAATTCTACAATTCTCCTGCCGATTACGCCCGTATGCGTGAGGTGTCAGACCGGCTTTGCCGGGAGTACGCTATTTCTGTGATAGAGAACCCCGGCGGGCGGGCCAAAAACTACGCAGAATGGCAGGCCGAGCAGAACGGCAAGCCCACCCACCGGGGCACCATCCGGGCCGACATTGACCGGGCCATCCTCGCCTCCACCACCGAGCGCGACTTTCTGCAGGTGATGGCTGGCAGTATCACCGCCGATATGAACCGGCTCTTTGCCGCCCAGGAGAAAGCTCAGAAATACTCTTTCTGATATTGTTATCCATGGCCAGACCCAGGACAGGGCGGCTTTTTTCATTCCTCAAGCAGCTTTGAAACGGGAACTTCGAGCGCATCCGCAATTCTGAACAGCGTCTTCATCGACACGCCAAAAGTCTGTGTCTTTGACGCTGCCTTGATGCTTTCCAATACATAAATTTATTGACACTCCTGATGTTCAACTATATAATGCAGATTTGTCCAGTCTTTTACTTGATTGGACACACACAATGTTATTGGCAAAGGGGTACTCTTTGCCAGAATAGGAGGAAAATATGAATAAGCAGGAATTGATCGAACGTATGGCGGGCAAGACCGGGATGGCAAAAAAGGACTGCGGTATTGCCTTGGATGGTATGCTGTCTGCAATCACAGAGGCTTTGCAAAAGGATGACAAAATAAAGCTGACTGGCTTTGGCACTTTTGAGGTAAAGCACCGGGCCGCCAGAACAGGCCGCAATCCGCAAACCAAGGAGACTGTGGAAATTCCGGCGCAGAGCGTTCCGGTGTTTAAGGCGGGAAAGGTCTTGAAAGAAAGCATTCTTGGTAGCAGCGAGAAAAGAGTATTGTCAAAAGCTGCGCTTTAGTATATAATTCCTCTGTGAATAGGTGACAGGAGAAGTGGTTATTGCAGGGGGGAAGTGATTACACTGGATGATACCAAGACCCGGATCATCGTTGCCGCAATCAAGGCTGTACGGCAGTATGGCCTGGAAGGGGTGCGCATCCAGAACGTCAGCGAGCTGGCGGGGATTTCATCAGGAGCGATTTACCGCCACTTTGACGGCAAGGATCAACTGCTGGTGGAGTGCTTCACTTATGTGGACAAGCAGGCGGCGGCAATCTTTGAACATTTGAAATTCAACCCGCTGCTTATGCTCACTGACCCTATGGGTGCGGTAAAGGCGCTGTGGGTGCCCTATTTTCGGTTTTGGACATCCCGCCCGGACGAAACAGTTTTTTATCACCGCTTTCGGGACAGTACGTTTTTCCCCCAGTATGACAAGAGCCGGGATGTGACCTATTTCAAGACGTTTATTGGAATGGTTGACGTTTTCAAAAAGGTATTTCCAAGCCTGGACAAAATCAATCAGGATTTATTGTGGCTCCACGTCCTCACATCCACTGTTATGTACGCAAAGTATGTGGTGGAAGGGACGCTTCCAGACAATCAGGAAACCGAGGACACTGTGTTTCAGTTGTTAACCACTGGACTGAGCGGCTATTTGAAACCGGAGAAGCCTAAAAAATCAAGACGAAAATGAAAATGTGCCGCTGGAGGCGGTTCATTTTTAGTAGTTTGATAATGAACGTTCACTATCATACCGGTTAAAGGCACGCTCGGTTCTCAAATTTTTTTGGCGCTAAGGGGGAGTGAACATTCACTAACTTTGGAATAACCTTCTTTCTATTCGGAAAACTATCTGCATCGAATACAAAGGAGATTATTGCCATGTTCAGCCAGGAAGCAGCTTTCACAATTACCGCCGACCACATTTCCCAATATGCGGCGCACCTCCAGGAACAAGAGAGAGCCAAGAACACTGTAAAGAAATATGTTCATGACCTTAACGATTTCATGTTGTTTCTGAATGGGAAAGCCGTCACAAAGGTGGCCGTGATTGCGTGGAAAGAGCATCTGGCTGATACCTATACCCCAGCCACAGTCAATTCCATGCTGGCAGCGGTCAACAGTTTTTTCCAGTTCATGGACTGGCCGAAGCTGTCTGTCAGGCCGCTGAAAGTACAGCGTCCCCTTTTCTGTGATGAAAGCCGGGAAATGACCCGCGCTGAATATGTCCGTTTGGTGAACGCGGCCCAGCGGCAGGGAAATGAACGGCTGTCCCTGCTCCTTCAAACAATTTGCGCCACAGGCATCCGGGTATCAGAACTCCGATTTATCACCGTGGACGCTGTGACCCTGGGCCGTACAGTGGTCACGAACAAGGGAAAACGGCGAACTGTTTTTCTGCCTGGAAAGCTGTGCGGGCTGCTGAAAAAGTATCTGAAAAAACAAAAAATCACCGACGGATCGGTGTTTGTGACGCGGACGGGCAAACCCCTTGACCGCTCCAATATCTGGCGGGATATGAAGGCTCTGTGTGAAAGCGCCGGGGTTGAGCCAGACAAGGTGTTCCCCCACAACCTGCGGCATCTGTTCGCCCGGACGTATTACTCGCTGGAAAAGGATTTGTCCCGGCTGGCGGATATTCTGGGCCATTCCAATGTCAGCACCACCCGCATTTATACCGCAGAGAGCGGTTTTGTTCACGCCCGACAGATGGAACGGCTGGGTCTGATCCTTACAACATAATTTTTGTTATGTTGTTGTTTAGACCGCAACAGGTCAATATACATATCGCATTATACAGGAAAAACGGCTTTCTGACAAGTCCTTTTACAACTTAGGCATGAAGAAACTGACGGGATGCTCTCTATATTTATCTCGCCTGTCTTTTTTGCGCCTTTTTTAGATTCTCTGCGTCCTTACAGTGAAATTGGGGCAGTTGGGCTTCACTCTAATACAACATAACAAAAATTAAGTTGTTAATAGGCAGCTTGAGTTAAATATAGTGAGGGATATGAGTATGGAAAAAATATTGATCGTGGACGACAGCATTGTGCAGGCAGCACAGCTAAAGTCAATTATAGAAGATGAGTATGATATTACCGTCGCACAAACTGCGGAGGACGGGCTGCGTTTAGTGAGCGAGGGGGATTTTTCCCTCATTCTGCTGGATGTCGTGATGCCTGGAATGGACGGTTTTACGCTGCTGAAAATGTTGCAGGAGCAAATCGTGACTCAAAGCATCCCGGTCATCTTGATTACCAGCCTTGCAGATGTGACGAATGAGCAGCGTGGACTTGTTTTAGGAGCCGTGGATTATATTACAAAGCCATACATTCCCCTGATCGTTAAGGCAAGGGTCAACACACATATCAAACTCTACAAATATCGCAGACAGATTGAGCAGCAATCCATGACCGACCAACTGACAGGAATTGCCAACCGGCGTCGGTATGAACAATACAGCGCGACAAAATGGAGAGAAGCGATCCGCCTGCACGTTCCGTTCTCCATCTGTATGTTTGATATTGACCGCTTCAAAGTGTATAACGATACCTTTGGCCATCCTGCCGGAGATAAGGTGATCGCTTCCGTTGCTCAGACAGCGGCGTCCTATTTGAAACGCAGTACGGATTTTCTTGCCCGCTATGGCGGCGAGGAATTTGTGGCATTGTCCCTGGGCGACAGTTCGCAGCAGATTTTTGAACACTTGAAGAAAATCCGACAGGCAGTAGAAAACCTGCACATCCCCCATGATCCGTCTGTGGCTGAATGGGTCACGGTCAGTGTCGGAGGGGTCACGATTGTTCCTGATTCGGAAAGCACCTATGATTTTTACTTAAAAATCGCGGACACCATGCTGTACGATGCAAAGAAAAACGGCCGGAACCGGGTCGTTTGGGCCGATGAAAGGCTGAAACAGTTGTGGGAAAAAAGGTAGTCTGACTGACATCAAAATATCAATTCATATGGGAGGTATATTGTGAGCTTATTGGAGCTTTTCAGAAAAAGGGCAAAAGAACGGCCACCTCAAGAGGATAAAGATACAAATGGCACAGAAGAACTCGATATTTATTCGGGTATGCGGGTGGAAGTAACAACCGCCGCAGGACAGATACTCTTTGTGGCAAAGCTGATGGGCCTGCATGGGGACAAGGCGGAGCTGCACCAATATTCGGAGGCCGCGATTGTCAAGGATGTTGAAACCATCCATGCCAGGATCAGAGGATATAGCGACTATGAGCGCAAAGCGGTCTATATGGAGGGCATAATTACACCCGGCCCCAAGCATATATGGCAAGTGGAGGAGCTGACCATCGTCCGCGTGGGAAATGACCGTGCCTTTTTCCGCCTGACCACAAACCTTGACGCCACCGCCACCATGTTCAGCGGATTGGCAATGGGAGAAAAGCCCTGCAAGCTGCTGAACATCAGTGTGGGCGGGGCCAGCGTCAGCTCGGAGTACAGATACCACGAGGGAGACAAATTTCTGCTGAAGGTCAGGCTGTTGGAGGACAGGCCGGAATCGGCCATGTTCAGCCAAATCGTGCGCGTTGTAGAAAAGGACGAGGGAAAATTCGAGTACGGGTGCCGATTTTTGGAATTGACCGAAGTCGATCAGGAACAAATAACACGGAATATTTTTGCAGCCCAGCGCCAAAAAAGGGGACGTTCCTAAACATTCGTGAAAACATAAAGGAGAGTAGAAAATGAGTATGTTCTATCGCCATAATTGCGGCGGCAAGCGGCTCCAAAGAAAACCAAAGTCTGAAAACAATTCAGGAGCACGGCTTGCCGCGCTCCTTTTGTGCTTGTCCATGCTGATGGGCTTTCTCCCCGCGCTGGCATCTGCGGCAGACGATGGAGCAAAACTTTCCAGCATTGTGACGTTTGACAGCATTACCCTTCACTACGCTGGTGCTGGCGGTCAGCCAGAGGCTGCTGCCATTCAAAATGGCGCATTGATCGGACGAGATAAACAGTTAGCTTTGCGTTATACATAGTGTAGCCAACATCCCGGCGATTCAGAAGCAGGCTCCGCTGATTGACAAGATCCTCCATACCAACTAACTGGACGATGCGGAGATCTATGAGTTTGAACACATCCGGGAGAGACTGCGGGATCTGATCAAGTACATCCCGTGGAACTGGCTCATTATACCACTAATTTTGACGATGAAGTTTTGTCCATGGACTGGAAGAAGTCAGAGCTGGAGAACAATGATTTACAGAACTACAAAGCCAAAGCGGAGTTCTATGTCCGCCAGCACCAGGACGAGGTGGTGATTGCCAAGCTGAAAGGAAACGTCCCACTGACCCAGGAGGACGTTGGAGCGCTGGAGCGTATCCTCTGGAGCGAGGTGGGCTCCAGAGAGGACTATGAAGCGGAGGTCGGCGCCAAGCCCTTGGGGGAGTTCGTCCGGGAGATCGTGGGCCTGGACATGAGAGCGGCGAAAGAGGCCTTTGCGGATTACCTCAATAACGCAAATCTGGACAGCCGGCAGATTTACTTTGTCAACCAGATCGTGGAGTACATTGTGCGCAACGGTATGATGAAAGACCTGTCCGTTCTTCAGGAACCACCCTTCACCGACCAGGGCAGCGTGGTGGAGGTGTTCACCGACCTGTC
The DNA here is from genome assembly GCA_009773995.1 of Oscillibacter sp. GTDB lineage: Bacteria > Bacillota > Clostridia > Oscillospirales > Oscillospiraceae > Oscillibacter. The sequence continues at coordinate 18,344 of VSMY01000006.1, forward strand.
CCTGTGGCTGGGAATCAAAGCGGTGATCGACAGGATCAACTCCAATGCTGCAGTGTGAATGTAACAATTTAAAGACCTGGGGCTGGATCACATTGATCAAAACCCCAGGTCTTTATACTTAATCACAGATCTGATTCGGTGAAACGTATTCCGGCTATTTGCTGTATTGATCTTTCAAACTCTGGTGTCCCTCCTGATCCTTCCGGATTAGTTCCTCCGCAGTCAAATACTGCCACTGTGGATCGTCACTCGGCTTACTGAGATCAAGGAGCATTAGCGATGAGGGGTATTGCCGCTCAGGGTCAAAGTCCAGATCGGCAGCTACCCGTTTTTGCCAAATGCGTTCCTCTGGCGGCAGCTCCTGCTTGAGCGTATCATAGCTGGTCAGCTCGTGAGTGGTGTCGATACGGCGCAGAAATTCTCTGGCCTCAATTTTTCCGGCCATATAATCCCGGCGTGCTTGACGGGCGTTTTTCTCCCACACATCGTACTGTATCACTGTCATAGGAATCAGCCGGTCCCGCTGATTCTCCGGCGCGTCCTGATAGCGCAGCATTCTGGCATACATCCGGTCCCGCAGCTGCTTGAACAGTTTGAGGGCATCGTCCTGCTCCGGACCTTTTTTGCGTTTGAGGTTGGCCCCCCGCTTTTTACAGCTTTGACCGTCAAAGATTCGGTCACAGTAGCGGGTTGCCGCCTGAGTTCTGGGGATGAAATAATTCCAGCAGTAATCACACCGGGCAATGCGCTGTTTCTCCTGCCGAAAGTATAGCAGAAGTTCGATCAGGCGAAGCTGGAACACAGAACCAACACAAAGTTGTAGAGGAGTATCCCCGTACCCGTCCAGATGGGCGGGGTCACAGAATGCGGCAATCTCAGGATACGCGTTATGCAGTTTCGCAAACCGCTCCTGCTGGGTGGCCCGCTCCGTCCCGTCGAAGGTCATCTCCATGATGTTGCGAAGCCGGATCTGTGTGCGGATGGGAAGTTCCAAAACCTGGAGCAGGCGCTGTCCGGCCCGGAGGAGAAAGATGGGCGAACCGTCATCCTGCATCCGCAGCGCCTGATCCAGCAAGCTCCCCAGTACAAAAAAGCTGAGTGGGTCGATTTCCCGGAGCGTGGAGGGGAGCAGCAGCGCCTCAGCGGTCAAGTCCTCCAAATCCGATTCCGGTACATCCAGCCGTTCTGCAAAGAGCGGATGTTCCTCATACAGCCGCTGGATTTCCCGGCGGTAGGCTGTGTAGTCCATCTCCGCTGCGGCAACCAGGTCCTCCGCGGGAGTGATCAAAGGAAGGTGCTTCTCTGGTCCATACGCTCCGGACATCACAACACAAAATTTTCCGTCAACCCCGGTCTCGATCCAGAGGCCGGGGGATTTTTTGTCTGCCATACCGCTCCCTCCCCAAAGTCACTTCATGATGTAAAGACGGCTGAAATTATTGTAGCATGACAGCGAGGAAAAAGAAAGTCCGGACGAACCTCGACAACTGAATACCCGCCACCAGAGAGGATATGTCTCCGGCCCAAGTATCGCCACAACTCCGCAGACACGGACGAGCGTACCAGGAGAGAACACTACGCGGCAGGAAAGGCCCTGGCGCAGGAACAGGTATGGTGTGTGGCCAAAACAAATAAACAGAGGAGGAGCAAATTTGAACAAGCTGAAACTGCTCACCATGAGCGACATTCCGGCGGAGGAGGTGCGGTGGCTCTGGTATCCGTATCTCCCCAGAGGCAAGATCACGATTATCCAGGGTGACCCCGGAGAGGGCAAGACCACCTTCGTGTTGGCGCTGGCGGCTCTGCTTACACGGGGACTGCCAATGCCTGGCTGTACGGAAAGTAGACCGCCCATGAACATCATCTATCAGACGGCGGAAGACGGCCTGGCGGATACGGTCAAACCCCGGCTCACAGCGCTGGGAGCGGATTGTTCCAAAGTGCTGGTCATTGACGAGAGTGAGCGGGAGCTGACGCTGAGTGACCGACGTCTTGCCCAGGCCATCCAAGAAACGGATGCGGGACTGTTCGTCCTCGACCCCATCCAGGCGTACCTGGGAGACGGCGTGGATATGCACCGGGCCAACGAGGTGCGCCCCATCTTCAAACGGCTGGGGCAGCTGGCGGAGCAGACCGGATGCGCCATCGTACTGGTGGGGCACATGAACAAAATGCAGGGTGTCAAGTCCGCATACCGTGGCCTGGGCTCTATCGACTTCCGAGCGGCGGCGCGGAGCGTACTGCTGGTGGGGCGCTCCAAGGATGACCCAGAAACCCGAGTGGTGGTTCACGACAAGAGCAGTCTGGCTCCGGAGGGGGCGTCCATTTTGTTTTCTCTGCATTCAGATACAGGTTTTTCCTGGAGCGGCTTTTGTGACACCACTGCCAGTGAACTCCTCTCCGGCAGCGGCCCCGGTGTGACCAAGACGGAGCAGGCGGAACGTCTGCTGTTGGAGCTGCTGAAGGATGGCGAGGTTGCCTCAGAGGAACTGGTCAGGCGGTCCACTGCTCTTGGTATTTCGGAACGGACGCTGAAGATCGCCAAGCAGAACCAGGGGGTAGTCTCTGTCCGTAGAGGCGAACGCTGGTACGCCAGACTATCGGATCCTGGTCAAGAGGGTAAGGGGGTAACGTGTTAAGGGCGCTGCCCGGTTGCCTTCTTGTGCGGCGAGATGGGAAAAGGAAAATTTTTCTCCTTTAGGAGAAAGCCAGCATCGCGTTTGTCTGGACGCCGGCTTTCGCCGTCGCCCTGCCAAACGCAGTTTCCGGACAGAAGCCCGGACCCACTTTTAGAACGGAGGAACGATGAACAAAGACACCACATTCAGTATCCGGATCGCGTCCAGCGATTTGGATACCATCAAGAACAAAGCAAGACAGGCCCGCTTATCTCAGAGCGACTACGTCACTCGCTGCTGTCTGGGGCGTCAGGTGGTGGTGATCGAGGACTTAAAAGAGGTTGCCAAGCAACTCCGGGCCATTGGCAACAATCTGAACCAGCTGACCGCGCTGTCCAATATGGGCCGCGTCAGTATCGTCAACCTGGACGGCATGACACAGGAACTGGCCGGGATCAGTGCCGCTCTGCGGGAGATCCAGGAGCGGGGGAGGTGGAGCAGATAGCCATCATCCACTTCACCAACTACCCCAAGGGCCAGAGCCGCGCCTGTATGGGAGCGGTGATGAGGTACACACAGCAGGAGAAGAAAACACTGTGGGAGGGCCGCCAGCTGGTCAGCGGCGTCAACTGCCGGCCGGAGAGTGTGTATGATGATTTCCTGCGAACCAAGCTGCTATACCACAAAGAGGGTGGCACGATGTTCTATCACATGGTGCAGTCCTTCCCGGCGGATGAAAAAGTCGATCCCACCGTCGCCCACGCCGCCGCACTGAAGCTGGCCGAGTGGTTCCAGGGGCGGGAGGTGCTGGTCTGCACCCATGTGGACCGGGACCACATCCACTCCCACTTTCTCATCAACAGTGTCAGCTTCGAGGATGGGAAGAAGCTGCACATCAGCGAGACGGAGCTGACACAGCTGCGCCAGCACAACGACCAGGCGTGTGCGGAGTTCGGTCTGCCGGTGTTCCAGCCTCAGAAAAAGAGGAAAGTGAAATCCATGTCTGGGGCGGAGTACCACACTGCCGTCAGGGGAGAGAGCTGGAAGTTCCGGCTGATGAACACCATCGACGAGTGTATGCGGTACGCCCGCAGCAGGGAGGAGTTCATCACACTCATGCGTAGTGAGGGCTACGATGTCCGCTGGACGGACAGCCGAAAGAATATCACCTACACTACCCCCAGTGGCATGAGGTGCAGGGACGACCGGCTCCACGACGAAAAATATTTGAAGGAGAGGATGGAGCTTGAGTTCAGAATCCGACAGGCAGTTATCCATGGAGGAGCTGCGCCGGCGGAATATGCAGAAGCCGCCAGCAGAGACACTGCATCCCACAGCGGAGGAGTGGCAGAGGTTGACCGCTGCACTGACGGCAATGGGAGAACTCCTGGCGGAGCAGATGCTTCTGCTGGAGGAGATAGCCGCAAGGCCCAATCCCTGGGCGACACAGGAACAGATGGTGGAATTGATTCGAGAGGCAAGGGAGATACACCGCCTGTTGGAACAGGCTGGGAAGAAGAGAGAGCAGCACTTTTCCCTGCCAACGATCCGACTTCCCCGCCCCTCACCGGAGTGGCTATTGATTCCGACGGTGCTGGTGGGATTGCTGGCACTGTGGTACGGTTGGGCCACGCTCTGGAACGGTCTGACAACCCTGTTCCCGTAAGCGACGCCGCAACTGCACACAAGCACGCCGACAGCAAGACACTCCGCAGAGAGCGGGAAAAGAAGATTGCCCTCGGTCACAAAGAGGACGACTATGAAGAGGAGCAAACCTGGCAGCAGACCATGTGATGATGGTCTGCTTTTTGTTATCCCGTTGGTGCTGGAAGGAAGGAGAAGCTTATCGACAGCCGTATAAATCAGGTAAAATACGGAAATTATTTTATAGAATGGAGGGACAGTCATGTCTGAGCAAAAGTCCACTGAACAGCGCAGGAAGGAGACAGCGGCGAAGATCTGGCTGTCCTACTACAACCGGGTGCTGTATGAAAAGGGCATCATCACAGAGCGGGAGCGCAATAAGATGGCGCTGAAAATCGACGGCTGGAAAATGACCATGGCCTGACAGACAGGGGGACCGCAATTGTTGCGGTCCCCCTTGCTTTGCTTCATATTCTGTGATATACTGCAAGATAAAAAATGATAAAACGAACTACAAAGGAGACGAGCCATGGATATACACAGCATTCGTCAGGCCTTGCGCACAAAATCCGTCTACGATATCCCTCTTCGGGTGACCTTCTATGCCCGGGTATCCTCCGAGAGCGATGAACAGCTCAACTCCTTGGGCAACCAGGTGAGCTACTACGAGGAGTTCATCCGCAAAAATTCCGCCTGGGAGTATGTGCCAGGCTATGTAGACGAGGGTCTGTCCGCCGCCACCACCAAGAAGCGGGAGGACTTCCACCGCATGGTGGAGGACGGTAAGGCGGGACTCTTTGACCTTATCATCACCAAGGAGATCACCCGCTTTGCCCGTAACACCCTGGACTCCATCCTCTACACCCGGGAGCTGCTCAGCGCCGGAGTAGGGGTGTTCTTCCAAAACGACAACATCAACACCTTTGACGAGGACTCCGAACTGCGCCTGACCATCATGTCCGGAATCGCCCAGGACGAACTGCGCAAGCTTTCCAGCCGGGTAAAGTTCGGCCACGCCCAGGCCATCAAGAAAAATGTGGTGCTGGGCAACAGCCGTATCTTTGGATACGTCAAGGACGGGGGGCGGCTTGTGATCGACGAGGACGAGGCCCCCATGGTCCGTGAGCTGTTCGAGCTGTACGCCACGGGGGACTACTCCATGAAGCAGATAGAAACCCTGTTCTGGGAAAAGGGCTACCACAACCACAACGGTAAAAAAATTGCCCATACCACCATGTCCGGCATGATCTCCAACCCCAAGTACAAGGGCTACTATGTGGGCAACAAGGTGAAGGTCATCGACCTGTTCACCAAGAAGCAGAAATTTCTCCCGCCGGAGGAATGGGTGATGTTCAAGGACGAGACCGGCGAGATCGTCCCGGCCATCGTCTCCGAGGAATTGTGGGACAAGGCCAACGCCGTATTGAAAAAGCGCAGCGAGGACGTGAAGGGCCGCCAAGGGATCTGCAACCACGCCAACCTCCTCACCGGAAAGCTCTACTGCATCCACTGCGGCGCGGCCTACTACCGCCGGGAGTCGGTGGACCGGCAGGGGAACAAAAACAGCAAGTGGGTGTGCTCCGGCAAGATCAAAAACGGGGCGGACTCCTGTCCCTCCTTTGCCGTCTATGAGGAGGAGCTGAAGCCCCTGCTCTTTGAGGTGTTCCGGGAGACCGAGGCAGACGCCCAGGCCTTGGTGGAGGAGTACATCGAGATGTACAAGGCCCTGGGGGACGGCGAGGACATGGCGAAGCAAATCGCCACCCTGCGGCAACAAATCGAGCTGGCCCAGAAGAAGAAGAGCAAGCTCCTGGGCTACAACGCCTCCGGCCAGCTCTCCGACCGGGATTTCCTCTCCATGAACAAGGACTGTGACCGGGAGATCAGCGAGGCGGAGCGGCAGATCTACGACCTGGAGCAGCAGCAAATGTCCCGGGAGGATTTCCGCAAGCAGATTGAGACCATCCGACGGGTGCTCCGGGAGGCGGAGCGGGACGCGGCCCAGGGACTCATCAGCAAGGAGTTTGTGGACAGGTATATTGACAAGATCTTCGCCACCCCGGAGGAGGACGGCTCCCTGCGGCTGCAAATCAAGATATTTACCGGAGAGTCCACCGAAAAGTATCTGCAAAGCCTCCGGGCGGGCGCGGCGCGCAGCGCCCAGGGGGTCCAGCGGCACGCTGGTCGTACGGGTCACACGTTCAAGAAGATGATCGAGTCCTACGAGAAGTCCCTGTAACTTCCCGCCGGAACAATGGGGGAGAGGCAAACGCCTCTCCCCCGTTTCTCGTTCTCTCACCGCAGCAAAATCGGCTGGAGCTGTTCGCCTCGGAGCGCCGCGTCCACCGTCTCCGGCAGCTTGGTGAAATCCGCCACCAGAGAGCTGGGCTTCTTCTCCGCGTTGTCCTGGCCGAAGGGCACAAAATAATAATTCCGCCGGACCAGCAGCTCGCCGATGTTCCGCGCTCCCGCCGCCAGCCCGTCGTTGCTGGACACCGCCAGCACCACCGGGCGGCCGTTCCTCAGATGGGACTTGGCCGCCATGGTCACCGATGTGTCCGCGATGCCCGCCGCCAGCTTGGCAATGGTATTTCCCGTGGCCGGGGCAATCACCAGCACATCCAGCAGCCCTTTGGGCCCAATGGGCTCCACCGACGGGATATCCAGCAGCACGTCGTTTCCCGTCAGGTCCTCCAGCCGCTCCAGCAGGTCCTCGGACCGGCCGAAGCGGGTATCCGTAAAGGCGGAAATTTCCGAGACAATGGGAATCACCGTCTCGTAAATCTCCGTCAGCGCCTCCAGGGCCTTCAGCACCTTCTCATGGGTGCAGAAGGACCCGCAGACCGCGAAACCGACCCGTTCCTTGCGCATACAGGTCACCTCATTCTTCCAATAGGATGTAATACACCGCGTCCCGGATGGCCGCCGCCGCGGACCGCGGGCTGAGCCGCCCCGGCAGGGAGCGGGCCCAGAGCACTTCCGGGCCGTCCTCCGCCGCCTCGACTCCCCGGACGGAGGCCAGGTCCATCAGCAGGCAGTCCCGCGGCAGCTGGGCCGCAAGCGGCCCGCCCAGGACAGGGGAGGGGACCGTGTTGAACACCGCGCCGAAGGCGCTCAAATGGCCGTCCAGCTTCCCGGTCTCCAGAGCCTTGTATCCATAGGCCCGGATCCAGGCCAGGTCCTCCGGCCGTCTAGCCGTAGCCGTGACCCTGGCCCCCAGGCCGTGGAGGCGGCAGCTCAGGAGCTTCCCGATGCGGCCGAAGCCGATCACCAGGCAGTCCAGCCCCAGGAGCGTCCGGTCCAGCCGCTCCATGGCGGTCTGGACGGCCCCCTCCGCCGTGATGGCGGCGTTGGCCACCGCCAGCTCTTCCCGGAGGAAGTAGTCCTCCACCGTCAGGCCCAGGGCCTCCGCCTCCCGGCGCTGCTGAGGCCGCACCTGGCCCGCCAGAATCCGCTGTCCGGGCCGGAGGCGGCGGAACAGGTCCGCCGTGGGCACCGCCCCCTCCTCGCAGTTCAAAACGCCGTCGCCCTTGCACAGGGGCAGGGGCAGAATCACCACGTCGGAGGCGGCGGCTGTGTCCAGCGCACCCGCTCCCACGGGCTTCCAGCGGTCCAGGCCGTAAGTACGGACGGAATGGCCGTCCCCGTGCAGCAAGCGGGCCAGCTCCGCCTGGCGGCGGTCCCCGCCGATGACGCCAAAGGTTTTCTTCATCTCAACACTCCCCCTCGCTCTATGGTATGGCCGGGGGAAGAAATGGGTGATTGTCTTTTCCCGGCGGGCGTGATACAATGAACACCGTGAAACCTGCCGAAAGGACTGGACGATGATGAAATACGAGTACCTGCTCTTCGACGCCGACGACACCCTCTTCGACTTCCCCAAGGCCTCCTCCCGGGCCTTTGAGAACATGTGCCGGGCCCACGATATTCCCTACACGCCGGAGTCCTACCGGCTCTATCATGAAATCAACCTGGAGCTCTGGACCGCCTTCGACCAGGGAGAGGTGACCAAGGAGTTCGTCACCCTGGAGCGTTACGTCCGATTTTTGAGAACCCTGGACCTGGAGCGGGACCCGGCGGCTTGTAACCGGGACTACCTGGCCGCCTTGGGGGAAGGGATCTATCCCCTGCCCCACGCCGAGGCGGTCTGCCGGGAGCTGAAGGAGCGGGGACACCGGATGTACATCGTCACCAACGCCGTGGCCTCCGTCCAGCGCAGCCGCCTCCGGGGCAGCGTCTTCGCGGAGCTCTTCGAGGGGGCCTTTATCTCCGAGGAGGCCGGGGCCGCCAAACCCAGCCGGGCCTATTTCGACTACGTGCGCCGGCAGCTGCCGGGAATGACGGAGGAAAACGCCCTGGTCATCGGGGACTCTCTGTCCACGGACATCCAGGGGGCCAACAACGCCGGACTCCCCTGCTGCTGGTTCAACCCGGCAGGGAAGCTCCGGCGGGAGGGACTGCGAATTGATTATGAAATCTCCGACCTGCGGGAGCTGCTGGAAATCGTATAAGGGGAACGGCGCCGGGAAAACTCCCGGCGCCGCTTTTTAAATTCCCTCCATATCCTTTCTCAGAGACTCCAGCAGCGCTTCCCGGTCGTTGGGCAGCGCGCCGTCGACAACCTTTTCCAAAAGCCCCTCCAGCGCCTCCCCCACCGCCGGGCCGGAGAGACCCAGGGCCAGCAGATCCCGTCCGTTAACCGCCAGCTGCTTCAGGGAGAAGCACGCGTCCTCCGCCAGGAGCTTGTCCAGAATCTCCTCCGCTTTATCCAGCTCCCTCTGCCGGCCCCAGTACGCCGGGGCCTGTCCCAGGTTGTCCGCCCGCTTCACCAGAATCAGGCGGCGCAGATCCTCCTCCCCCAGAATCCGCAGCGCCCGGCGGATGGACTTGTCCGTCCGGGGGATATCCTTGTCGTGCCACTCCACCAGCCGGACCACCGTCTCCCGGAATGCCGCGGCGCATTTCAGCCGCCGGAGCATCCGGTCCGCAAGATCCCGGCTGACGGCGGGGTGGCCGTAGAAATGGCCCACGCCCCTCTCGTCCAGGGTGAAGCAGGCGGGCTTCCCCACATCGTGGAGCAGCATGGTACAGCGGAGCGCCAGGTCCCCCGGCACGGCGGCCAGGGCGTGGAGGGTGTGCTCCCACACGTCGTAGCAGTGGTGGCGGTTCCGCTGGTCAAAGCCCACCATGGGCAGGAGCTCCGGCCAGAACACGCCGAAGACCTCCGGGTATTCCCGCAGCACCGCCGCCGCCGTCTCTCCCGGCAGGAGCTTGAAAAATTCCGTTTGTATCCGCTCCGGGGCGACGTCTTCCAGTCCCTCCCGGTTTCTCCGGAGAGCCGCCGCCGTCTCGGCCTCAATGGCGAACCCCAGCGCCGCCGCGAACCGGAGGCCCCGGAGAATCCGCAGGGCGTCCTCCTGAAAGCGCCGGTCCGGCTCCCCCACGCAGCGCAGTACCCGGCGGCGCAGGTCCTCCCGGCCCCCGAAGGGGTCCCGGAGCTCCCCCCGGAGATTCCAGGCCATGGCGTTGACGGTGAAGTCCCGCCGGGCCAGGTCCTCGTCCACGGAGCGGGTGAAGGTCACGGACTCCGGGCGGCGGTGGTCCCGGTACGCGCCGTCAATGCGGTAGGTGGTGACCTCCACCGGGCCGCCGGGGGTCTTCACGGTGACGGTGCCGTGCTTCAGCCCCGTGGGCTCCGCCAGGGACCCGAACACCGCCAGAGTCTCCTCCGGCGGGGCGGAGGCGGTCACGTCCCAATCCTCCGGCCTCCGGCCCAGGAGGGCATCCCGGACGCAGCCCCCCACGCACCACGCCTCGTGGCCCGCCGCTTCCAGGGTTTTCAGGACCGCCTGCACATTTTCCGGTATCTCCAAGGCTTTGCCCCCTTTCGCCGTTGCATTTCTCCGTTCCTTATATTATAATAAATTGGTTACGAGGATACAATCTTTTTTAAAAGGAAGTTGATTCCATGATGCACAACGAAAAACCCATCAGCGACTTTTTCGCTCCCGGCGTCCGGGCCCATCTGGTGGGCATCGGGGGCGTGTCCATGTGCCCCCTGGCGGAGGTCCTCCGGGACAAGGGCCTGGTCATCCAGGGCTCCGACATGTCGGAGAGCGATACCGTGAAGCACCTCCGGTCCCTGGGCATCCCCGTGGCCGTGGGCCACAACGCCGACAACCTGGGGGACTGCGACCTGGTCATCCGCACCGCCGCCGTCCACGACGGCAACCCGGAAATCGCCGGGGCCATTGCCCGGGGCATCCCCGTCTACGAGCGGGCCCAGGCCTGGGGGGCCATCATGCGGCACTACCCCAACGCGCTGTGTGTGTCCGGGACCCACGGGAAGACCACCACCACCTCCATGTGCACCCACATCTTCATGGCGGCGGAGGCGGACCCCACGGTGATGATTGGCGGCACCCTGCCCCTGCTCCACTCCGGCTACCGGGTGGGCCAGGGGGACACCATCATCCTGGAGTCCTGTGAGTACTGCAACAGCTTCCTCAGCTTCTACCCCACCGTGGCGGTGATCCTGAACGTGGAGGCGGACCACCTGGACTTCTTCCAGGACCTGGACGACATCAAGCGCTCCTTCCGCCGCTTCGCGGAGCTGGTGCCCTCCGGGGGCCGCGTGATTGTCAACGCGGACAACGCCGGGGCCCGGGACGCGGTCCAGGGGCTGGACGTTTTCACCTTCGGCCTGGAGCCGGGGGCGGAATGCACCGCCGCAAACCTCCGGGAGGACAAGGGCCGCCCGGTCTTCGACATCCAAGTACACGGCCGGTTCTACGCCCACGCGGAGCTCCGGGTCTACGGGCGGCACAACGTATCCAACGCCTTGGCCGCGGCCTCGGCGGCCTACGTGCTGGGCCTCCCCGGCGAGGCGGTGGAGAAGGGCCTGGCGGCCTTCACCGGCGCGGGGCGGCGCTTTGAGTACAAGGGGGCCTTCCAGGGCGCGGAGATTTACGACGACTACGCCCACCACCCCGACGAGCTCCACGCCCTGCTGACCACGGCCAAGGGCCTGGGCTACCGGCGGCTCATTGTGGCCTTCCAGCCCCACACCTACTCCCGGACCGCCAAGCTCTTCGGCCGCTTCGTGGAGGAGCTGAAGCTGGCGGACGTGGTGGTGCTGGCGGAGATTTACGCCGCCCGGGAGACAAACAGCCTGGGTATTTCCTCGGCGGACCTGGTCAAGGAAATTCCCGGCTCCGTTTACTGTTCCACCCTGGACAAGACGGCGGAGGCCGTCCGGCGGCTGGCCGGGCCGGGGGACCTGATCCTCACCGTCGGCGCGGGGGACATTTACCGCGTGGGAGAAAAGCTCTTGGCAAAGGATTGATTCAATATGGAACTTTCACCCTTATATCACAATACCCGCCCGGAGGGAGAGCTGCTGCCCCAGGAGGCGGCGGCCTTCGCCCTGCTGGAGGAGCTGGGCATGGGCTACGACCGGGTGTCCGGCGACCCCGCCGATACCATGGAGAAGTGCGCCGCCGTCAGCGAGGTCCTGGGCGTGCCTATCTGCAAGAATCTCTTTCTCTGCAACCGGCAGAAGACCCAATTCTACCTGCTGCTCATGGGGCCCGACAAGCCCTTCCACACCAAGGACCTGTCCCATCAGATCGGCTCCGCCCGGCTGTCCTTCGCGCCGGAGGAGAGCCTGTGGGAGCTGCTCCATTGCACCCCCGGCTCCGCCACCATCCTGGGGCTGATGAACGATACGGAACACCATGTCCGGCTCCTCATGGAGCGGGAGGTCTACGAGGCGGAATATCTGAGCTGCCACCCCTGCATCTGCACCAGCAGCCTGAAGCTGAGAACAGCGGACGTGCTGGGAAAGCTCCTGCCCCGCACGGGGCACGAGGTCACTGTGGTGGATCTGTAAGCATCCCGATAAAAACAGCGCGCGGCCGGACCGGCCGCGCGCTGCGCTTTTATTATATACGCTCAAATTCCACGGTTCCCAGGATGCCGGGAATTTCCGCCCGCATCCGGTCATATTCATCTGAAAGCTCCGTTATTTCATCGTTGTACTGGACGTCCGTAGGTCCTGCGGAAATAAGGGCCGCGCCATCCTTCTCAATTACAACGCTTGCGCCATCCATAGCCCCAAACTCCGGCGAATCAAGGTCAACCGGGCTTTCCGCGGCAGCTAAGAAGAACACCAAACCGCCGTAGTCCTGCTTGGAGGCTTTCTGATAAAAGGATAGGATCGCCCCATCGTTTTCGACCACACACACATCCTTCCACTCCCTTGGAAGGGTCAGCCGAACACGCCAGCCGTCTATCGTCTCGTCCACGAGAACCCTATCCGGATCCGGGGCGCTTATTCGGACCACATCCATCGTCTCCATTTCCCCAGGCGCGTCCTCGTCCTTGAAAAAGCGCGCCCAGGGTCCGTTGTCCTTGAGCTCCATGAGCTTACCGATTTGGCCCTTGAGCGCCTCCATCGGCGCCTCCCAGGACGCTTTCAGGTACGGCGCCGCGCGGCCTTCCGGCGCGGGGCTCAAAAACAGTCCCCCAAGCGTCAGGGCAACCGAGACCAGGACGCAGAGAAGCGCCGGGAGCACGGAATCAAAATTGGCCACCCGGATAATCAGCCAAATCACGGATGCCAGAAGCGCCGCCAGTCCAATCAGGCCGACGATGCCGAACACCCCGGCCAGTATGCTGAACTTGATCAGCAGCGCCTCCATATGCAATCCCTCCCGTATCCTCCGCAAGCCCCGCGTGAAGCGAACGCCGCCGCGGGCTTCCAAATTTTCTCTCTTGCGAATATGATATCGTCCTTTCCCCGGAATGTCAAGGTCTTTCCTTTTCCCTCCCGTGGAAACGAAAGGGCGCGCCGCCCGGAAGGGTCCGGACGGCGCGCCTTTATGAAATTCAAGCTGCTTTAAACGCGCTCGTTTTCCGCTCAGGCCTCTTTGATGGCCGCCTGGGCCGCCGCAAGGCGGGCGATGGGCACGCGGAAGGGAGAGCAGGACACATAGTCCAGCCCGGTGCGGTGGCAGAACTCCACGCTGGAGGGGTCGCCGCCGTGCTCGCCGCAGATACCCAGGTGCAGGTCGGGATTCGCGCCCCGGCCCAGTTTGACGGCCATCTCCACCAGGCGGCCCACGCCGGTCTGGTCCAACTTGGCAAAGGGATCGTTCTCGTAGATCTTCCGGTCGTAGTAAGCGTCCAGGAACTTCCCGGCGTCGTCCCGGGAGAAGCCGAAGGTCATCTGGGTCAGGTCGTTGGTGCCGAAGGAGAAGAAGCCGGCCTCCTTGGCAATCTCGTCGGCGGTGAGGGCCGCCCGGGGAATTTCGATCATGGTGCCCACCAGGTACTTCATGTCGGACCCGGCTTCCTTGATGATGGCGTCAGCGGTCTCCACCACCACGCTCTTGACGTATTTCAGCTCCTTGACCTCGCCCACCAGGGGGATCATGATCTCGGGGACCATCTTCCAGTCGGGATGCGCGGCCTGGACCTTGAGGGCGGCTTTGATGACGGCCCGGGTCTGCATGGCGGCAATCTCGGGATAGGTGACCGCCAGGCGGCAGCCGCGGTGGCCCATCATGGGGTTGAACTCATGGAGCCCGGCGATGATGGCTTTGATGTCCTCCACGGACTTGCCCATATCCTGGGCCAGCTTGGCGATGTCGGCCTCCTCGGTGGGCACGAACTCGTGCAGGGGGGGATCCAGGAAGCGGATGGTGACGGGGCAGCCCTCCATGGCCTCGTAGATGCCCTCGAAGTCGCTCTGCTGCATGGGCTCCAGGCGGGCCAGAGCCTTCTCCCGCTGCTCCAGGGTGTCGGAGCAGATCATCTCCCGGATGGCGGGGATGCGGTCCTCATTGAAGAACATATGCTCGGTGCGGCACAGGCCGATGCCCTGGGCGCCGAACTTCCGGGCCTGGGCGGCGTCGTGGGGGGTGTCGGCGTTGGTGCGGACCTGGAGGCGGCGGTACTTGTCCGCCCAGCCCATAACCCGGCCGAACTCGCCGCCGATGACGGCGTCCACGGTGGGGATGGCTCCGTCGTAAATCTTGCCGGTGGAGCCGTCCAGGCTCAGCCAGTCGCCCTCGTGGTAGGTCTTCCCCGCCAGGTCGAACTTCTTGTTTTCCTCGTCCATTTTGATTTCGCCGCAGCCGGAGACACAGCACTTGCCCATGCCCCGGGCCACCACGGCGGCGTGGGAGGTCATGCCGCCCCGGACGGTCAGGATGCCCTGGGCGGCCTTCATGCCCTCGATGTCCTCGGGAGAGGTCTCCAGGCGGACCAGGACCACCTTCTCGCCCCGGTTGGCCCACTCCTTGGCCTCCTCGGCGGTGAAGACGATCTTGCCGCTGGCGGCTCCCGGAGAGGCGCCCAGGGCGTGGCCCACCACGGGGGCGGCCTTCAGGGCCTCGCCGTCAAACTGGGGATGCAGCAGGGTGTCCAGGGACCGGGGCTCGATCATGGCCACGGCCTTCTTCTCGTCGATCATGCCCTCGTCCACCAGATCGCAGGCGATTTTCAGGGCGGCGGCGGGGGTGCGCTTGCCGTTGCGGGTCTGGAGCATGTACAGCTTCCCGGCCTCCACGGTGAACTCCATGTCCTGCATATCCCGGTAGTGGTCCTCCAGAATCTTGCAGACGTTCTCAAACTGGGCGAAGGCCTCGGGGAACTTGTCGGCCATCTCCTGAATGGGCATGGGGGTCCGCACGCCGGCCACCACGTCCTCGCCCTGGGCGTTGGTCAGGAACTCGCCGAAGAGCTTCTTCTCGCCGGTGGCGGGGTTCCGGGTGAAAGCAACGCCGGTGCCGCAGTCGTCTCCCATGTTGCCGAAGGCCATGGACTGGACGTTGACGGCAGTGCCCCAGGAGTAGGGGATGTCGTTGTCCCGGCGGTAAACGTTTGCGCGGGGGTTATCCCAGGAGCGGAACACGGCTTTGATGGCGCCCATCAGCTGCTCCTTGGGGTCGGAGGGGAAGTCCACGCCCAGCTTGGCCTTATATTCGGCCTTGAACTGGCCCGCCAGCTCCTGGAGATCCTCGGCGGTCAGGTCCACGTCCTGGGTGACACCCTTCTTTTCCTTCATCTGGTCGATGAGCTGCTCGAAGTACTTCTTGCCCACTTCCATGACCACGTCGGAGTACATCTGGATGAAGCGGCGATAGCAGTCCCAGGCCCAGCGGGGGTTGCCGGACTTGCGGATCAGCACCTGGACCACGTCCTCGTTCAGGCCGAGGTTCAGGATGGTGTCCATCATGCCGGGCATGGAGGCCCGGGCGCCGGAGCGGACGGAGACCAGCAGGGGGTTCTCCAGATCGCCGAACTTTTTGCCGGTGATTTCCTCCATTTTGGTGATATACTCCATGATTTCGGCCATAATGGAGTCATTGATTTTCTGGCCGTCCTCGTAATACTGGGTGCAGGCCTCGGTGGTGATGGTGAAGCCCTGGGGAACGGGCAGGCCGATGTTGGTCATCTCGGCCAGGTTCGCGCCCTTGCCGCCCAGCAGCTCCCGCATGTTGGCGTTGCCTTCGGTGAACAGGTAGCAGTACTTTTTGCTCATTTTCATTCCTCCGTTATTTCTTGCGTTCGCTGGGCGGCGGTGCCCGCCGTCCGCTTGGCAAACGTTTGCCTAAATGCCTTACCATTATAATCGTTCATTTTCTGGAAAGCAATACATAAATAGCATAAGAAATCACCGGACATTTAAAACAATCTGCCCAAAATTAATAAGAGGGACGGTCCCTTCCGGCGCCGGGCGGGGAAAAACCGAGGCCCCCGGACGCTCCGGGGGCCTCGGCTCTAAGTATGGTTTTGTACGGTTTTCCGCTTTGGACGGGGATCAGAGGTCCACGGCCTTGATGGATTGTTCCTTGATGCCGTGCTTTTCGGCGTAGCCCGTGAGAATCAGGGTCAGGGCGCCGTCGCCGGTGACGTTGCAGGCGGTGCCGAAGCTGTCCTGGAGGGCGAAGATGGCCAGCATCAGGGCGGTGCCGTCGCCGTCGAAGCCCAGGACGCCGGTGATGAGGCCCAGAGAGGCCATGACCGTGCCGCCGGGGACGCCGGGGGTGCCGATGGCGAAGATGCCCAGCAGGAGGATGAACAGGATCATGGAGCCCACGTTGGGCAGCTGGCCGTAGAGCACCTTGGAGACGATCATGACAAAGAAGGTCTCCGTCAGGGCGGAGCCGCAGAGGTGGATGTTGGCGAACAGGGGAATGCCGAACTCCACCATGTCGGGCCGGAGGCTCTTGCTCTTCCGGGCGCAGTCCAGGGCCACGGCCAGCGTGGCGGCGGAGCTCATAGTGCCGACCGCCGTCAGGTAGGCGGGGCCGTAGTACTTCACCACCTCAATGGCGCTGCGGCCGGAGTAAACCCCGGCAAAGCCGTACAGCACGGCCATCCAGATGTAGTGGCCCGCCATAACGATGACGATGGCCAGGAGGAAGGCGGGGAACTGCTTGGTGATGGTGCCGTCGTAGGAAAGCCCGCAGAAGGTCAGGGCGATGAAGAAGGGCAGCACGGGAATGACAACCTTCTTCACCACGCTCAAAACGATGTTCTGGAACTCCTGAAGGACGGCGGTGATGGTCTTAGCGCGGGTCCACACGGCGGCCAGGCCGATGAGGACGGAGAAGACCAGGGCGCTCATGACCGGCATAATCTGGGGAATATCCAGCTGGAACGCCACGCCCGGCAGCTCTTTCAGCCCCTCCATAGTGGAGGCGATGGGCAGGAAAGGCACCAGGATGTAGCCCGCCACCATGGACATGAAGGTGGCCAGGACCGTGCTGACATAGGCCACAATGATGGCCACCATCAGCATCCGGGTGGCGTTGGAGCCCATCTTGGTGATGGACGGGGCGATGAAGCCGATGACGATCAGGGGCACGCAGAACATGATGAGCTGGTTCAAAACGTACTTCAAGGTGACCACGATGGTCATGACGCTCTCAGGCAGGAACAGTCCGAGGATGATGCCGACGGCGATGCCGATCAGCAGCTTCAGGGGAAGGCTCATGCCCTTTTTCTCAGCGGCCATAAAGATTCCTCTCTTTCTTGTGTTGACACACATTCAAATTCCGCTCCACGGTCTTCTTCCAGCATACGCGGGCTGGAGCCCGCCCATGCGTACGCCGGGTGGAAGCAAGGTCTTTACGCCTTGGGGGGCTGGCCGGTCATGATGCGGATGATCTCCCGGTCCGTCTCCCGCATGCCCAGGCGGCCCAGGCGGCCGATGTTGGCGATGGTGTTTTCCACGCCCTTGGAGACGATGCCCTCCCCCCCCCGGAACTGCTGCTCGCTGCGGTACATGTTGTACCCCAGAAGGCCCGCGTCCACGGCGGCGGCGATTTTGGCCGCGCAGGAGGGCTTGGCCCCGTCGCAGATCATGCCGGAAATCGTCGCCAGGGCGTTCACCAGGGTGTGGGCGATTTCCTCAAAGCCCCCGCCGTTCAGCCAGGCGATGGCGGCGCCGGCGGCGCACCCGGCGCTGACGGCCCCGCAGTAGGCGCTGAGCCGCCCGATGCCCGTCTTCATATGGATGGTCAGAAGGTCGCTGAGGGTGACGGCCCGGAGGGTCTTCTCCTCGTCCGCCCCCAGGTGCCTGGCGTACTCGATGACGGGGACCGAGGCGGTGATGCCCTGGTTTCCGCTGCCGGAGACGATGATGACCGGCATCTCGCAGCCGCTCATCCGGGCGTCGGACCCGGCGGCGGCCATGGCCCGGGCGCGGATCTTGATGTCGTCCCCGTAGTGCTCCCGGAG
>VSMY01000060.1 GCA_009773995.1 Oscillibacter sp.
CCCCCGGCCAGGAGACGAAGGAACCGGCGGAGCCCGAGGGCTGGAAGCCCGCCTCCACCGTGAACGTCATTGTGGGCTTTGCCGCCGGCGGCGGCATGGACTCCCTGGCCCGGGCGGTGGCGCAGTACATCGATCTGGACGGCCAGAGCATGTATGTTACCAACATTGAAGGAGGAGGCGGAAACATCGGCGGAATGGAAGCCTACCATTCCGACAACGACGGCTATACCCTATACTTCGGCTCTCCCCAGGCCAACGCGTGCAACTATCTCTCCGGCGGCCTGAGCGAAAATCTCAATGAAGAGATGGTCTACATCTGCTGCATGGCGGAGGACGTCAACGTCCTCACCGTCGGAGCCGGCAGCCCCTATCAGACCTTTGAGGACGTCGTTGCCGCCGCGCAGGCGAATCCCAAGGGGATCTCCATCGCCTCCGTTGGCAGCGGAAACAGCATGGAGGCCTCCGCCGCCGACGTGTGGCTGCAAGCTGGCGTTGAGTTTACCTACGTCCCCTATGACAGCGCCTCCAAGTCCCGCACCGCCGTTCTCGGCGGACACTCCGATCTGCTGTGGAGCCAGCTGGCCGAGGCTAAGAGCTATATTGACTCCGGCGAGCTGCGCATCCTGGCCGTTGCCGCCGACGAACGCGTTTCCTTCTATCCGGACTGCCCCACCTTTAAGGAGCTGGGCGTCGATACGGCCTCCGCGATCAGCCGCAGCGTCATGCTGCCTCCCGGAGCGGACGAGGCCGTCGCCCGCTACTATGACGAGAAGCTCCATGAGGTCTTTGAAAATCCGGACTTCCAGGCCGTCGTCCAGGATACGCTGGGCTACGTTCTGATTTACACCGACTACGACGGCATGAAGGACAAGACCGCTTCGCTGGGCCAGTGGGCGGAGAAGATGATGCCCATGGTCCTGAACTGACGCTCATTTCCGCGCTTTTCGCGTTCCCTCCGCGCGGCGCCGAGCCGCGCGGAGGGAGCCCCTGTCCGGCCTGACCGGAAACGAAACCATATCTAAGGAGGCAGTCCATGGAAGGCTTAACTTCGTTTCTCGCTGGCGCTCAGCATCTGATACAGAACCCCACCCTGTGGGTCTTGATATTTGCCGGCTGCTTCTTCGGCATCGTGTTTGGAGCCATTCCTGGACTTACCGGTGCCCTCGCGGTCACGCTTCTGCTCCCCTTTACCTACTCCATGTCCAGCACCAACGGCATCACGCTGCTGATCGCGGTGTATGTCGGTTCCATTTCCGGCGGCCTGATTTCGGCGGTCCTGCTGAACATTCCCGGCACCCCGGCGTCGGTGGCGACCACCTTTGACGGCTCTCCCATGGCGAAGCAGGGCCGGGCGGGGGACGCGCTGCTGATCGGCGTGTTCTCTTCCTTCATCGGCGGCGTGTTCTCGGGACTGTGCCTGGTGATGATCGCCCCGAAACTGGCAAAGCTCGCCCTGGTTTTCGGCTCCTGGGAATATTTCGGCATGGGGATCATGGGGCTGTGCGTGGTCGTCTCCCTGTGCGCCAAGGACCGAATTAAGGGCTTTATGTCCGCCATCATCGGCCTCATCCTGGCAATGGTGGGCATGGACCCCGTTTCCTCCGTGAACCGTTTGACCTTCGGCCAATGGCAGCTGGGCGCGGGCCTGTCGGAGCTTCCCACCCTGATGGGGCTGTTCGCCCTGGCGGAGGTGCTGGCGCAGACCAAGACCTTCGGGCAGCATGTGGAGACCCTGGAGCTTCAAAAGATCCACTGGTGGCCCCGTAAGGGAATGCTGAAGGGCTGCGGGAAGACCATGGGCGTCGGAGCCCTTATCGGCACCTTCGTCGGCATTCTTCCCGGCGTGGGCCAGGGAACGGCTTCCATGCTCTCCTACACCCAGGCCCAGCAGACCTCCAAGCATCCGGAGTCGTTCGGCACCGGCATCGCCGAGGGCGTGGTGGCCTCCGAGGTGGCCAACAACGCCGTCTGCGGCGGCGCGCTGATTCCCATGATGGCCCTGGCCGTCCCTGGGGACCTGATCACCGCCGTCCTGCTGGGCGCGCTGACGGTCCACGGCATCCAGCCCGGCCCCCAGCTGTTCACCAACAGCGGCGATCTGGTAGGCGTCATCTTTTTCGTGTACGTCGTCGCCAATTTCGTGATGTACCTGCTGATGATGCTTTTGATGCGGCTCTTTGTCAAGCTGCTGAAGATTCCCCTGAACTACCTGCTCCCCAGCATTCTCCTGATGTGCGTGGTGGGCGCCGTCACCACCAACAACCGTGTCTTCGACGCGTGGGTCCTGTATGTGGTGGGCGTCGCGGGCTACGTTCTGCTGGCTCGGGGACTGAGCGTCGCGCCGATGGTTCTGGGCTTCATCCTGGGCAAGATTGTGGAATCCAACTTCCGTACCGGCGTCATTGCGGGGCAGGGCTCCGTGATGGGCTTTTTCAGCCACCCCATTGCGATGGGCCTCGTCGCGTTCGGCATTTTCATGGCGGTATGGACCAACCGCAAGCCCAAGCGGAAAAGCGCCGCGGCGGAGGAGTGACCGCCCGGAAACGGAAGGCCTGCAAAACGGGATATGCGCCGATATCCCGTTTTGTTTTCTATCCGTTCGCGGCAAGAAAAGGAGGGAAGCGTTTGAGCGTTTCAGACAGCAAGGTCATGACCGCGCAGGAGGCCGTCGCCTCTTTCATTCATGACGGCGACTGCATCGCCGTGGGAGGCTTTGTCACAAACCGCCGTCCCTACGCGGTCATACGGGAGATCATCCGCCAGAAAAAAAGGGATCTCTATGTGGAGGGCGGCCCTTCCGGCGGCGACATTGATATGCTGATTGGGGCCGGATGCGTCAAGGCCATCAACGTCTCCTATATCGCAAACTCCGGCTATACCCAGGTCTGCCGCCGCTTCCGCGCGGCCCTGGAAAACGGCGGGCTGCTCTTTGAGGACTACTCCCTGGACGTGCAGACGGCGGCCTATCACGCCGCCGCCCTGGGTCTGCCCTATGTGCCCGTGAAGAACATGCTGGGCTCCGACCTGGCGGAGCGCTGGGGCATCTCCCGGGAGGAGCGGAAGCGCCACCCCAAGCTCCCCCCGGAAAAGTTCGTCATACAGGAGGACCCCTTCCACCCCGGAAGCCGGGTGTGCTGCATTCCCGCGCCCAGCATCGACGTCGCCGTGATCCACGCCCAGGAAGCGAGCCCCGACGGCACGGTCCGCATTTCCGGCGCGCCCTTCCAGGACCTGGACATCGCCATGGCGGCGGCGCGCACTATTGTCTCCTGCGAGCGGCTTGTCGCCAGCCGGGAGCTCCGCCGTCATCCGGAGCGAAACTCCCTCAGCGGCCTCTGCGTGGACGCGGTGGTCCACGTACCGCGGGGCGCGCATCCCTCCCAGTGCTTTGGCGAGTATGATTACGACAGCCAATTCTACTTAGAGTACGACCAGGCCAGCCGGACGCAAGAGTCCTTTGACCGCTTTATAGAAGCCTATGTGACCTCCTGCCCGTCCCACGGCGACTACCTGGATAAGATCGGCGCCGGCCGCCTGCTGGCGCTGGATGTGGCGCCCGGTTGCGGCTATGTTCCCGGGCTGAAGCGCAGGTGAGGAGGCGCGCTATGGAGTGGACAGCGAAGCAAATGATGGCCGTCGCCCTGGCCCGCCAGGTGGAGGACGGCAAAACCTACATCATCGGCACCGGCCTTCCCCTAATCGGCGCCGCCCTGGCCAAGAACACCCACGCCCCCAACGCCCGCCTGATCTTTGAGACGGCCCTGTTTGAAGGCGCCCCCCAGGAGGTGCCCACCAGCGTCTCCGACCTGCGCATCAACCATCAGGCCTCGGTCCTGTGGCCCCAGTACCGCTATTTCGGCTTTCAGGTTCTGGCCGCCGGGCGGGGCGGCATCGACGCGGGCTTCCTGGGCGGCGCGCAGATCGACCCTTACGGCAATTTGAACTCCACCTGCATCGGCAGCTATCTGCGGCCCCGGACCCGCTTCACCGGCTCCGGCGGAGCCAACGGAATCGCCACCTACTGCAATACCATCATCACCATGAAACACGAAAAGCGCCGTTTCGTCGAAAAGGTAGACTATGTCACAAGCCCCGGCTGGATCGACGGACCGGAGGGCCGCGCCAGGCATGGGCTTCCGTCCCATGTGGGTCCCCAGGCCGTTATCACGGAGCTGGGCGTGATGCGCTTTGACCCGGAGAGCAGGCGCATGTATTTGGCGGAGTATTATCCGGGCGTCTCGGTCTCAAACATTCTGGAGAACACGGGCTTCGAGCTGGACGTCTCCCGCGCCGGGGAGGCCGCGCCTCCCTCCGGGGAAGTCCTGGAGGTCCTGGTCCGCCAGGTGGACCCCATGCGCCTTATGATTTGACCGCCGGACAAGGGAGGACGAAGCACTATGGACGCAAAAAAAATCATCGTCATTGGCGGCGGCCCCGGCGGCTATGTGGCGGCCATCCGCGCCGCCCAGCTGGGGGCGGAGGTGACCGTCGTCGAGCGGCGGGCCCTGGGCGGGACCTGCCTGAACGTGGGCTGCATTCCCACGAAATGCCTGCTCCGCAGCGCCGGGCTGCTGGAGGACCTCAGACTCCGGGGCGCCGAGCTGGGCGTCCGGGCGGAAAACGTCTCCGTCGATTTCCGGCAGGTCATGGCCCATAAGAACAAAATATCCAATCAGCTGGCGGCGGGCGTCGGCGGGCTGCTGAAGCTGAACAAGGTCCGCGTGGAGGAGGGGTCCGCCGCCTTTACCGCGCCTAAAACGCTGGAACTCACCCGAGCCGGCGGCGTCAGGGAAGTCCTTCGGGCCGACGCCGTCATCGTGGCGGCCGGGTCCGTCAACGCCGCGCCGCCCATTCCGGGACTTTCCGAAATCCCCTGCCGCATGGATTCTACAGGCGCGCTCTCCCTGGAAGCGCCGCCGAAGAGCATGGCGGTGATCGGCGGCGGCGTCATCGGGCTGGAACTCGCCTGCGCCTACGCCGCCTTCGGAACGAAGGTCACCGTGGTGGAAGCCATGGAGCGGATGCTGCCCATGCTGGACGAGGACCTGGTCAAAATCGGCGTGAGCCATATGAGGCGGATGGGTGTGGAATTCCATCTGGGCAGCCCGGTGCAGTCGGTGGAATCCTCCCCGGCCGGGGCGAAGGTCCTGTGCCGGAAGCGGAGCGGGGAAACCTTGGTCCTTGAGGCCGAGACGGTCCTGGTGGCCGCCGGACGCCGGGCCAACACCCAGGATCTGGGCCTGGAGGCCGCCGGTCTTGCCCACGACCGGGGCTCCATTCTGGTCAACGACCGGATGGAGACCAGCGTCCCCGGAGTCTACGCCGTCGGCGACTGCGTGCGGGGCTATGCCCAGCTGGCCCACACCGCCTCCATCATGGGAGAGGTCGCCGCGGAAAACATCATGGGCCTCCGCTCCCGTTATCGGGAGGAGACAAACCCCACCTGCGTCTACATCGAGCCGGAGGCCGCCTCTGTGGGACTGACGGAACAGGCGGCCCGGGAGCGGGGCGTTTCCTGCAAGGTCGGGAAATTCCCCCTGGCCGCCAACGGCAAGGCGCTGATCCTAAACGGCGGAGAGGGCCTTGTGAAAATCCTCGCGGACGCGGGGACCGGCGCGGTGCTGGGCCTGCACATCATCGGCCCCCGCGCTACGGACCTAATCGGCGAGGGAGCCCTGGCCATCCGGATGAACGCCTCGGTGGAGGACCTGATTTCCACGATTCACTCTCATCCCACCGTCACCGAAGCCGTGCGGGAGGCCGCGCTGAACGTGGAAAAGCGCGCCGTCCACATTCGGAACTAACCCCATGGGAACGGCCTTGCGGGGGAGGCGGGATACGGACGGCATCAAAAAACCGCCCCGCCGCGCTGTTCGCATCCACTATGCATGGATAATCCTGCTGTCCTGCTGCGCGCTGAGCGGCGCAACCCTTGGAACGGTCATCAACTGCAAGGGCCTGTTTTTCGCGCCCGTCTGCGCGGAGCTTGGCTGTCCGGTCTCCGCCTTTACCCTCTACACCATGTTTTACGGGCTCAGCGCCGCGCTCATGCTGCTGGCGGTGGACCGCGTTTTTGAGAAGCTCCCCATCCGCGCCGTGCTGACCGTATCCCTGGCCGCCCTGTGCGGCGCGACGGCGGCCATGGGGACCTTTCACCGCCTGTCTCTCTGGTACGCGGCGGGAATTGTCCAGGGCCTGGCGGGCGCGTTTTTGCTGTACGTCCCGGTCCCCATGCTGATCAATCACTGGTTCGTCCGGCGGCGGGGTCAGGCGCTGGGCGTCGCGGCGGTGGCCTCCGGCTTGGCGGGGGCGGTCATGAATCCTGTGCTCAGCGCCGTGATTTCCGCCTGCGGCTGGCGCGCCGCTTATTTTGTCCAAGGCGGCGCCGCCTTCTTGATGGCGGCGCCCTTCACCATGTTCCTCATCGTTAAGCATCCCTCCGACCTCGGGATGACGGCCTACGGGGCGGAAGCGCCTCCGGAGGGAGCCCCTGTCGTTCCGCGGGGGAACGCCTCCCCCGGCGCGGGCGTGCGGGGGTTTGCGGGATGCCTCCTGCTGGCGGGCGTCTTCACCTTCTGCGCCTCTTACGCCCAGCACCTGGCCAATTACGCCGCCGCCATCCGCCTGAGCGAACAGGCGGGCGCGTGGATGGTCTCCTGCTCCATGCTGGGAAACATCCTGGGAAAAGCCCTGATGGGCGCCGGATGCGACCGATGGGGCAGACGGAGGGTGTGCCTGTTCTCTCTGGGGCTGGTCACATGCGGGTTTCTGCTTCTGGGCCTTGGGAGGCGGTGGAGCGTCTGCCTGTTTGCCGGGGCCCTTCTCTCAGGCGTCGACCACGCCAACATGACCGTCATGGTGCCCATGGCGGTGGAGGCCGCCGCCGGTCCGGAGGAGTTTGACCATATGATGTCCCGGGCTTCCATGAGCACCATGCTTGCCAGCGCCTTTGCCGCCACGCTCATCGGTGGATTTTATGATTTTTTCGGCTCCTACGCGGCGGTTTTTCTCTTCGGCGCGGCGCTGCAGCTGGTCTGCATGGGGCTGGCGGGCCGTCTGTTTGCTGCCCAGGACTCGTAAGAAAGGCGTCGGCGCGCAGGCCGCCGGAAAATCAAAAAGAGATAGACGAAGGCCGCGTATGCCAATCACACGCGGCCTTTTTATATATGGAAAAAAGTTGTGCCGATGAGGTAAAGGGACCTCCTTGCTATAGAGAGGCGCGTCTAGGAACATAGGGCTTTGCCCGCCGCTTAAATACCATCGGCTCTGCCGGCGGATGTTTATTTTACTCCTGTCCGTAAAATACGGTTTCCAGAATCTCCTCCTCCGTGATTCCCCCGAAATAGTCCTGAAGCGGGTACTGCTCCAGCGCTCCGGCCACATCCTCCCGGCGGAAGGGAACGCCCCGCAGGGCCTCCGCCAGCGGCTCCAGGGAACGGCGCGAGAGGAAATCCCCCCGGAACGCGATTCCGGTGATCCGCCCCTCTTTCACAGAGGCCCGGACCTCCAGGCTTCCGCCGTCCCAGCGCCGCTTGTTCGTCATGTCGTAGGCGGGCGAGCGCCCGAAGTTCCATTCCCAGGTATCGTACCGGCTCCGCTTCAGCGCCTCCACGGCCTCCAGCTCCTCCGGAGACAGGGCCCCGCTTACGAAGCCCTCTCCCGCCAGGGCCGTCTTGAGGTAGGCCCAGAAGGCCGGCAGATCCATATCCGGCTGTAGGAAATCCCGGATGTTCCCCACCCGGCTGCGGACGGACTTCGCGCTCTTGGAGCGGAACTTTTCCGGGTCTGCCCGCAAAGACCCCGCCACCATGCCGGGGTCCGCGTCGAACAGCAGCGTTCCGTGGTGCAGGATCCGGCCGTTCAGCAGCCGCTGGGCCGTCCCCGAGACCTTCTTCCCCTCCACCAGAATGTCGTTCCGTCCTGATGCCTCCGCCTGGAGGCCCAGGCCCAGGAGGGCGTTGACCACGGGCCGGGTAAAGCGCTCCATGGCCAGGCGCTCCGTCTTTCCGGCGTCGGTAATGAAGGAATAATTCAGATTCCCCAAGTCGTGGTACACCGCGCCGCCGCCGGTGGTCCGCCGGACCACCCGGATACCGTGGGCCTCCACAAAGGCCCGGTCGATCTCCTCCTCCGTGTTTTGGTTCCGTCCGACGACAACCGTGTTGTCGTTCTGCCAGAGGATAAGATAGTCCCCCAGCCTCCGGCTGGACAGCACGTACTCCTCAAAAGCCAGGTTGTAAAAGGGATCCTGGGACCCCGTCTCTAAATAGGTCACTCGCGTATCCATACGTCTTCCTCTTTCCCCAGGGCCGGACGCCCCGGATAAGCCGTCCATCAGGCCGGTCAAATGCTCCTCAATGTCCTCAATGGTCTGCGCCGCCGTTTTCATGCTCCGGCCCGCGATTTACCCCGGCAGTCGGCCGATGGCGTCCCGGATGCCCTTGGACTCCCGGCGGATGCGGACACGGTAGCTGTGCCAAATATCCTTCTCCGCGAGGGTGCGGGCCCGGCGGCTCTTGCGGTACGGCGTTGATTCTCTATCGGACGGTCCCGCTCCTTGTCTGCTTTTTTATTATAGGGTCCGCATTCCGAAAAGTCAACCGCCCCCAGTCGTTCTGCATGTCCCGCAAAAGGGCGTTCCGGGTTTTGCCACGGTTATTTCAGCTGTTTCTCCGCCTGTCCCACTGTCTCGTATCAAGCAGGCGGAGCAAACCGCCTTGCCGCTGGGCAACGGAAAGGAAATTCCTCTCGGCCGCCGGCACAATCAGCGGCGAATAGAACCCCGCATGAAGCATCTAAAATAAGAGAGGGCCGACGCTTCCCCTTCCGGAAGCATCGGCCTTGTTTTTACGCCAGCCCTCTGTAATATACGCGGACAAATGGCTCGGGCGGATTTCAGGCCGTAACCGTGGAGCCGGTCTTCCCGGATGGAACGAAGCACGCCCTCTTCCCGGACAAGGCCCGCCGGTTCAAACCGGGCATTTTCCACCCCGGCGATGAACGCGCGGCCTTATCATGGGAAACGGATTAGGGCTGCTCTTCCATGTTGGAAAGCGCGTAGATAATCATCTGGTTGATCAGCTCATTCCGGCTGATGCCAACGGCGGCGGCTTTTTCGTCAACTATGTGCAGAAGATCAACCGAAATTCTCATGGAGATGACTTCCTTTTCCGGTTTGCGAGCTATAAATTTTGGCACCATGACCACCGCCTTTCCTCTTGCATATTGTATTCTTTTCTGCTATGATAGAAAGTGTTTTAATGATGATATCTAAAATAGATATCTATTTTAGAATACGATTCGCAAAAGGACGGGTGAGAGGGCGAGCGTCCTCAAGGCAACAGGGAGAGAGAACCTATTCGCAAGGCTCCTCTTGCGGCCGTAAGGACCTGCGGCCGCAGTCTCGTCCCGCTCATCCGGGCGGACACAACCGTGGAAAGGAGCGCACGCTTATGCTGGCCGTGTTGCGGCGGGAGGAAAAATATCTGCTTACGCTGGAAGAAGCGCTGCAATGCGCCGCCCGCTTTGAAAGGGTGCTGACGCCGGACAATTTCTCCCTGAACGGCTCTTACCGAATCCGATCGCTCTACTTCGACACGACGGACGACCGGGATTTTCACGATAAGCTTACGGAGCAGAACTGCCGCCAGAAAATACGCCTTCGCATCTATTCGCCTGAGGACAGCCGCGTCAAGCTGGAGCTGAAACAGAAGGAAAACGTCTACCAGAAAAAGCGCACGCTGCTGATTACCCGGGAGGACGCCCAGGCCCTGGTGGAAGGCCGGTATTCTGTTTTGCTGCATTACGGCGACCCTTTTGCGGGGGAGATGTTCGTCCTGCTGACGGAGGGCTGCTATCGCCCCAAGACGATTGTGGAATACAGCCGAAGGGCGTTTATGGCCAAGGAAAACAACATTCGCCTGACCTTTGACAGCGATATCCGGGCTCTGGAAGGCAGCCGCAGCTTCTTTTCCTCCGCCTTGCCGCTGTATCCGGTGCTGCCTGGGGACCAGGTGGTTTTTGAGGTAAAATACAACCAATTCCTTCTGGGGTATATCATGGACCTCATCCGGTGCGTAGACCGGCGGAGCGTATCCTCCAGCAA
The DNA here is from genome assembly GCA_009773995.1 of Oscillibacter sp. Taxonomy (GTDB): domain Bacteria; phylum Bacillota; class Clostridia; order Oscillospirales; family Oscillospiraceae; genus Oscillibacter. The sequence goes on from VSMY01000060.1 coordinate 10,106, forward strand.
GTACTGTCTGGGGCGGTCTCTCGGCTATCCGCTCCTGTATTGAGCGCGGAGGTTCTCTGCGCATAAAAAACGAGACATAAAGAAAAGGGGTTTTTCCATGAGACAGTATCTCTACGACATGATCAACAGCACCGGCACCCTCAGCACACAGGACGTCCTGATTCGAGTCGGGATGTCGATCCTGTTCGGACTTTTGATTTTTGTCTCCTACCGGCTGACCCACGAAGGGTCTATTTACAGCACCAAGTTCAACATCACCCTGCTGACGCTGACCATTTTGACCACCATGGTCATGACGGTCATCGGAAACAACGTGGCCCTCTCTTTGGGCATGGTGGGCGCGCTGTCCATCGTGCGCTTCCGCACCTCCATCAAGGACAGCCGGGACACAACGTACATTTTCTGGACCATCATCATCGGCATCTGCTGCGGCGTAGGCGACTTTATGGTGGCCAGCATCGGCAGCGCGGGGGTATTTCTGGTTTTGCTGGTCCTTGGCCGGGTGAAGAACGAAAACCGGGTGCTGCTGGTGGTCCGGGGAGACTTTGAAAAGGAGGACGACATCCGCAAGACGGTGTTCGAGTATTTTACCAGGCCTCCCGTCATGAAGGCGGAGAACACCTCCGGCGACTCCGTGGAGCTGATCTACGAGCTGGACCGCAGGTCCATGGTGGCCTCCGCCAAGCGGGAGACGACCCAGGCCGCCGCCGAGGGGCGGCAGCGGGCCACCATTATCCGAAGGTTGCGGGACCTGGGCGGCATTGAGTATGTGAACATCGTGGTCCAGAGTGACGAGATTTCCTGAGCAAGGGGAGCGTTCTGTATGAAGTACCGATGGATTTTTCTGCTGGCGGTGACCACCGTCCTAGTCCTGTCTGTCGCCGCCAGCGGGGTGGAGCCGGAGCGGAACCGCTATCACCAGCACCTGGAGGCGGCGGATAAGCCCCCTTGTACGGACCACGATGAGTCTGTTTTCTGCACGCACCTTCCGTTGATGGAGATCACGACGGACGGGCCTGTGCCGGGGCCTTACCTACAGGAAACCGGCGCCGTTTCCAGCAACGTATGGGCCGTGTCCAATAAGATCCGCAATTATGAGATGGTGGCCGCTTCCGTGCGGTATTTTGACAGCGAGACGGAAAACAATCATCTCTCCGACCAGCCGGCGGTGGAGGAACGGGCCATGTTCCGCATCCGGGGAGCCTCCTCCCGGAGCTTTGACAAAAAGAATTATCTGATAAAATTTACGGAGGAGGATATGACCCACAGCCTGGATGTTTCTCTCTCGGGGATGACCGGGGACGACAGCTGGGCGCTCCACGGTCCTTTTCTGGATAAGTCCCTGATTCGGAATTACCTGTGCTATAACCTGGCGGGAGAGATTATGGATTATGCGCCGAACGCCCGGTTCTGCGAGCTGTTCCTCAATGGGGAGTATATGGGCCTCTATCTGCTGACGGAGAAAATCAGCTACAGCGAAAACGGCCGAATCAACTTTACCGCAACCGATCCAAACCTGACCGTCACCTCCTATATTCTCCAGGTCGACCGGGGAGCCGTCGATCCCCGGTACGCTATGGAGACCTTCGGGTCCAACAGCTATCAGACCAGAACGAAGCTGCGCGCGGGCCAGGGCCACATCGAAATCGTTTATCCCGCGAAAAGTCTGACACAGCGCCAGCACGACTACATCGTTTCCGATTTTTCCCGCTTTGAAAAGGCGGTCTTCTCGTTTGACTACAACCACCCGGACCGGGGTTACCGAAGATACATCGACACGCAGTCCTTCATTGACTTCTTCCTCATCAACGAGTTCACCCTGAACTATGACGCTCCGGGCCTGTCCACCTACCTCTATAAGGATGTGAGCGGCAGGCTGAAAATGTGCGTCTGGGACTTTGACGCGGCCTTTGACTACTACCGTTACTCGGAGGTCACGACGGAGACCTTCCGGATTCATAACGCACTGTGGTTCAAATACCTGTTTAAGGACAAGGCGTTTGTGGACCAGGTTGTGGACCGGTACGCGGATCTCCGGAAGCGCTTTTTTAACGAGGACTACCTCTTCCAATACATCGACGATACCGTGGCTTACCTGGGTCCCGCCGTCCAGCGCAACTACGAAAAATGGGGCTACAGCTTCAACCCTACCTACAACGGCGTCGATTATGATTACCTGGAACCGGAGTCCCGGAATGTGCGCAGCTTCGAGGAGGCCATCCAGCAGATCAAGGATACGATCACCATACGGCTGGAACATATGGACAATCATCTGGATCGGCTGTATACCCTCTGCCATGAGTCCATGAATAAGCGCTATAACCATCAGACGGAGGCCGGAGGCGCATGAAAAAGTTTTTGATGATTGCGGTCCCCGGCGTGCTGCTGCTGTTTTTGCTGGATTGGCTCTACTTCGGCCTGGGCGTACTGTATCTGCCGCATTACGGCGAGCCGGAGTATTTCGCCAAGGCGGAGGGGGAATCCCTGTACTTGGATTCGGGCTCCGGCTATGCCGAATTTGAGCTGAAGGGCGTCAACCTGGGCCTGGGCAAGCCGGGCTGTTACGCTACGGAGCGGGCCATTACGAAAGAGGAGTATCTGCGCTGGTTTGAACAAATCAAAGGCCTGGGGGCCAATGTCATCCGCACCTATACTCTGGCGGGACCGGATTTTTACGAAGCCTTTTACGAGTTCAACCGGGACAACCTGGAGCCGCTGTACCTGCTTCACGGCGTATGGGTGGACGACTACCTCATCAATTCCGTCTATAGCGCCCTGGACGAAGAGTTTTATGAACCCTTTTTCCGCAGCTGCAAAAAGACGGTGGACGCGGTTCACGGGCGGTTTAAGGAATGGGCGGGGGATTCCGCATTTCCCCAGTATTACCGCTGGGACATCTCCCCCTGGGTGTGCGGGTACATCCTGGGCGTGGAGTGGGAAGGCGCGCTGGTTACCTACACAGATAAGTCCTTTCCTCAGCGGGAGCAGCTGGATGGAGGCTATTTCTATACGGAAAACGCCAGCAACTTTGAAATTTTCCTGGCCTCCGCCGGGGAGGAGACGGCGGGCTACGAGACGCGCAAATACGGAAGCCAGCGTATGATCGCGTTTTCCAACTGGCCTACCACCGATCCGCTGGACTATCCCCAAAGCCTGACGGAGTATTTTTTAAAGTCCGCTCAGATAGACGTGGAACACATCCGCTGTAAGGAAACCTTCGGTCCCGGCCAGTTTGCCTCCTATCACATCTATCCTTACTATCCGGATTACTACAGCTTTCTGCCGGCGCATGAGGAAAACACCTACCTGCAATATCTGCGGGACATCAATGCCCACCACTCCATGCCCGTGGTCATCTCCGAGTTCGGCGTGCCCTCCTCCCGGGGCATGGCGGCGTATGAGGCGGGACTGGGCCGAAACCAGGGGAACCTGAGCGAAACCCAGCAGGGAGAGGCCCTGGTGTCCATGTATCAGGACATCAAGGCGGCGGGCAGCGCCGGGGGCATCGTGTTCACCTGGCAGGACGAGTGGTTTAAGCGCACCTGGAACACCATGACCAGCGTGGATCTGACCGCCACACCCTATTGGAGCGACTATCAGACCAACGAGCAGTATTTCGGCCTGCTGTCTTTTGACCCCGGGGAGGAGGAGAGCGCCTGCTATCCCGACGGGGACAAATCGGAATGGACGGAGGAAGACTTGGTATGCGAACAGGACGGCGCCCGCTTATCCATGAAGCGCGACGAGCGGTACATATACCTTCTGGTGGAGCAGGAGGGCTTCAACGCCCTGACCGACAGGCTCTATATCCCCATCGACACCACGCCCAAGAGCGGCTCCGTCCGGGCGGGGAACTTGGGGGTGGAGATGGATCGGGCGGCGGATTTCGTGGTGGAGCTGAACGGCCCGGACAACAGCCGCCTGTGGGTGCAGGAATACTACGACTGCATTGAAGCGCTGTTTTATGACAAAATTACGCCCTGGGATCTGTTCTCTCAGGTATTTCCGGAACCGGATACGGACGCTTTCGTCAAAATCCGCCTCCTGGTCCAAAAAGACCTCTATTTTGAGAGGGACAGCCTGGAGGATGCGAATATACTGGACGACCGGCCCCTCCCTTACGCGGCGTATAACCAGCGGGACCCCATGCACTACAGCCGTATGGAGAACTACGAGACCGGAAAACTGACCTATGGAAACGGCAATCCGTCCGCGCCGGACTTCAACTCCCTGACGGATTTTTGCGGAGGCGACGGCTTTGTAGAGCTGCGGCTGCCTTGGCAGCTGCTGAATTTCGCGGACCCGTCCCGCATGAATATCCATGACGATTACTATGAGCACTACGGCGTGGAATATCTGCACATCGGCGAGCTGTGGGCGGGAGCGGGAGACGGGTCGCGGCGGATCGAGATGAAACCCTTTGCCCTGGAGCCTTTGGGCCGCCGCCCGGCTTACCATGAGCGGCTAAAGAAGTCCTATTACATGCTGCAGTCGCTCTGGGCTTGACAGCCCGTCGTTTAGGAGGAAAATCGTGAATATCATCATTGAAATTTACTTGATTGTGTGTGTCCTGCTGCTGCTGTTTGACGTTGTATTCCTCGTGATAAAGAATTTGCGGAACCAGGAGTTTTATCCAAAGGACCGCGGCTTGGAGGAGAAGCTGCGGGAGGAAATTCTGCTGCACCGGCAGACGGGGGCTTTTTCCCAAGGCTTTGAGGCGGATATGGGAACGAAGCTGGGCAGGATTCGGAGTCTCATCACGCTGATGGACGTACTGGATGGAGACCGGACCGCGGCGGGCTGGTTCCGCCCCGCCGTTTTTGCGCAGATTGAGGAGTATCAGAAAAAGAATGATTACGAGCAGGCCTATTACGCCTATGTGGTTTCCGGCTTCACCTATGAAAAGGACCCCGTCCCGCCGGAGTTCGCGGCAAAATTCATGGGTTTTTTGGACAGCAAGTCCCTGTACACCTTCGCCAACGCCATGGACGCCCTCTATCAATTCGGCAGGACGAATCTGCTGCTGACGGCCCTGGAGAAGGTGGATGAGCGCCGGGGCTTCTATCACCAGAAGCTGCTGGTGGACGGCCTTCTGGCCAGCAAGGCGGATTTCCGAGAGCTGAATCCGGCGCTGGCTAAGACCTTTCACCAGTATTCACCCTTCCTCCAGGAATGCCTGCTGAACTTTTTCCGGATGACCGGATATGACGTTTCCGGCCTCTGCCTCCGGCTGATCCGGAACGGGGACGGCACGGCCCCGGAGGTCCGCTACGGCGCCATGCGCTACTTTACCAAATACCCCGACGCCCAATCCCAGGCCCTTTTCCTGGGCATCCTGGAAAGGGAGGGGGCCTCCTGGATGGACCAGATGCTGGCCATCCAGGCGCTGGAGCACACCGAGGACGCCGCCGTCAAGGAAGCGGTTTTGAAAAAAGTGACCAGCCCGAACTGGTACGTGCGAACCAAGGCCATTGCCTGCCTGCACCGGTGGGGACTGACGAAATCCCAGATTTTCGACATCCTTTACCTGCGGGACAAGTATGCCGACAACGCGCTGCTGTACCAATACCGCAACGAAAAGGAACTCTCCCATTACATCATCGACACCATACAGCTGCTGCAGCGGCAGGACGAGTCGGCCAACGACGGGGCCGAGCCGCTGCCGGTATAAAGGAGGAACGCCGGTATGTTTGATTTTCTTCACGCAATCTTCAGCCTGGGGACGGTGCGGGCGGTCCTCGCCTTTTTTGAAGTCTTCTTTATCATCTATTTAGTGGGCTACGCTTCCTTTCTCTTCATCTCCGTCGTGGTGGGGGGCGCGGGGATTTGGGAGGGACCGAGGAGGAGGGGGGGGGGCAGGGAAGGCCTGGGGGAGG